>JAFDBP010000018.1 GCA_019313245.1 Deltaproteobacteria bacterium | reverse complement strand
TCTTCGCGCTCCTGGGGTTCGCTGAGCGAACGCCCGCCGCGATGATCGATTCACCGGCCGATCGAACTCGTCATCCCGTGTCGTAGTGGGCCCGCTACCGCCGATGAACCCACCGGTTTCGTTGGGCGTGTGGGAGATCTTTCGCTTAATCGGCGGGTCGCCGAGCCGCTACCAAGTACAGCGTCCCAAAGATGCCCGCGGTGCACAACGCGAGTGAAAGCAGTGTGATTCCGAGCACGGACGAAGTGGGCACTGCCGCACAGCTGTAACCGACCGCGCAATCGCACTCGATCTCCGGATCGCAGAGCAACTCGATGTCGCTGGCGGGACCTGCGAGCGCGAGCGGTTCGCGGTTGAGTTGTTCGCCCGAGTCTGCGTCGAAGACCCAGACCGCATTCGTCGATCCGCCATCCGGGACGAAGACCGTGTGGGTTTGCGGATCGTGGACCATCGTGGGGGCGCGATAGTCGACCGTCACCCAGAGTTCTTCGGGTTGTACGCCGCCCGCGAGCGAAAAACGCGCGAGGTGGGAGGACGGCGCGAGATCGGTGCTCGAGACGAGCAAGCCGCGATCGGAGCCGACCATCGCGAAGGAGCCCAGATCGGCGGCGGTCTGGCCGTCGGCTTCGGCGATTGCCAGCCCGAGCGAAGCGAGTGCGTCGACGTCGACCTCCTCGAGCCCGCCCTGGTCGAAGAACGCGCCCGACGCGCTGAGGTAGAGCCGGCGCTCATCGCGCAACAGATTCATCTTGTATTTGGGAAACGTGCCCTGTAGCGCGATGGCCTGGATCCCACTTTGCACCGGATCCACATCCACGAGCTGTTCGCTCGCGATGTCGACGACCGCGAGGTAGCCGGTCGGGTCGCTCGCCGCGGCCGATCCAGCAGTCCCGAGATCCAGGCGCGCGACCTGAATCAGCAGCCGGCCCGCGTCGATCTCCATCATGCCCGCGGTCAGCAGGCCGGCGGGATGCTCGAACCCCGCAAGGTCGAGAACCAGCTGGGTGGCGCCCGTTTCGAGATCGAGGCGCAGCAGCTGCGTGGAGTCGCGGATCGTCAGGTAGGCGAGGCTGGAATCCACCACCGCGATATCCAGCGGTGGGTTCGGTGCACCCAACGCGTAGATTTCGTCGACGCTCCAGGTCGTGAGATCGATCGCGGTGACGGTCGCGTCCACGGGGCTCAGCGCGTAGAGCCGAGCGCCCGCAAACCTCAAGCTCGAATTCGCACCGACGGCGAGCGCCGCACCCTCGAACGTCCAAGGGGGCTCGGTCCCCAGGCGCTGAACGGCGCCGCGCCCCTGCGAGGAGTCGTTCCACGCAACTGCGACGAATCGCTCGGCGCCCGCGGGCGTCGCCGCCGCAAACAGGCCGCATGCGGTCAGCCAGACGGCCAGCCAGTCGCCGCGCGGGCGTCCGCACAGCTTCGGTCGCCGCGAGGAATGAATCGAAAACGGCATGTTCCGCCTCGGCGAGGAATATGATCGCGCTCGGCCGGACCATCATGCACGAATGGCGCAGCTCGTGAAAGCGAAAAGTGATTAGAAGATTCGCGGCGCCGATTCGCAAAACGAAGTACGCTGAGTTCATCGCTTGGCCAGTTCTCGGGCATCGTGGGTACGCACGCGATCTTGAAAGAATCGGAAGAGGACGAGATGAGCGTGCCGCTGCCCCGATCATTCGAGAAGTTGGGGTTGCTTCTCGGTTGTCTGGTCGTAGGCGGCGCCATTGCGCCCATGGCGGGAGCCGAGGAGGAAGCGGCTTTCTACGGAAGAGCCGAAGTCGGATTTCACAACCAGTACAATTTTCGCGGTTTCAAAGCCGGGGACTGGGCTCCCTCGGCCGCCTTCGATCTCGTCATTCCGGTCAGAGCGCAGAGCGGTCTGGCCTTCAATCTGGGCGCTTGGTACGTCGATCCCATCGACGATTCCTACAATGAAGTCGGAATCTACGCCTACTCGATCGCCTCGGTGGCCGACTTCCAGTTTCGGGTCGGCGGGATCTTCTTCGTCTTCCCCAGCGATGATTTGGTCACGGGCGAATTCGGCGCCGCCGTCTCCTACTCGTTGTTGGATTTCGTCGATTTGAAACTGTCCTGGTGGAGTGACGTCAAAGGCGACGGCTTCTGGGAAGACGAACTGCGGTTCGGGCATTACGCCGAATTCAGCGCGGAAAAGAGCATCGAATTGACGAATTGGCTGAGTGTCGATCTGGCGACGGGTGTCAGTTACGGCATCGACTACTATGGATCCGACGGTTGGAATCACGCATTCGCAACGGTGGATTTTCCCGTTGCCATCTCGGAAACCATCACCCTGAAACCCTACGTCGGTGGCACGTTGGCTCTCGAGGGCCTGGAAGACGCGGGCGAGGACGACCAGTTCCTCTGGGGCCTCCGTCTGGCCGTCGGGTTCTGAGCGGGGAGGCTCGATCGGTTTCGGCCGAGGACAGCGGCGGCGGCTCAGGGTTGCGTGGGAAGAGGGGAGAGCGCGCTTTCGACGTTCGGATCGACGCTCGAAACGGCCGCCGCCTCCTCGCTGAATGCGCGCGTCAACCGGGTGGACGACGCTTGGATGGCAGCTGTCCGAGCCGCCGCATCGGGTATCTGCTCGAGTGCGCGATCGAGCGTATCCGTGGCGAAGAGCCATCCCAGGGCTGCAATTGCGAGAGTGAGAAACGCGGCCGCCGCCCAGCCTAATCTGGCCGCGTAGCGACGCCGCGCGACCGGCACGGCTGGCTTCGCGGCGACCGTCTCCCGGTCGCGCACTTCGACGAGCTCGCGCTCGCG
The DNA here is from genome assembly GCA_019313245.1 of Deltaproteobacteria bacterium. GTDB lineage: Bacteria > Myxococcota_A > UBA9160 > UBA9160 > SMWR01 > JACZVU01. The sequence goes on along the minus strand of JAFDBP010000018.1, from coordinate 39,934 downwards.
CAGCCATCTGGCGACTTCACCTCGTATCTCCAGCGACGTGGGTGAGCCGAGGTGCCGTTCGAGCGCCGCTCTGAGCGCTGCCGCCGATTCCCAGCGCTGTCTGGCCTTCGCGCGCAAGCAGCGGGTCGCGATTCGCGACAGCGCGCGCGGGACGCGCGGCTCGAGCGCCCGCGGCGCCGGGAACCGCTGGGCTTCGATGCGCCGAATCAGGCCGTCTTCCGCTTCGTCGTCCTCCTCGAAGGGGGGCATTCCGGTGCACATTTCATACAGCACGACGCCGAGCGCGAACAGGTCGCTGCGCGCGTCGACGCGCTCGCCATAGAGCTGCTCGGGTGACATGTAGTGCGGCGTCCCGATCGAATGGCCCGTCTGCGTGAGTGCGCGCGCGCTGTCGTCGAGAGCGATGCCGAAATCCGCGATCTTGACCGCGCCGTCGCGGCCGAGCAGCACGTTTGCGGGCTTGAGATCGCGGTGCACGATCCCGGCCGCGTGGATGGCCTCGAGCCCCCGGGTGAGTTCGAGTGCGATGAGCCCCGCGATGCGCGCTTCGATCCGAGTCCGGCCCAGCGCTGCGGCGAGGTCGGTTCCGTCGACGTACTCCTGGCAGATGTAGCTGCACCCGCGCCATCCGAAGCAGTCGTGCACGGCCACCACGTTCTGGTGCCGGACGCTGCCGGCCGCCTGCGCCTCGCGTTCGAATCGCGCGACGAGCCGGGGGTCGTCGGCGCACTCGCGCCGCAGCGATTTGAGCACGACGGCGCGATCGAGCGCGGGCTGGCGTGCGAGCAGGACGACCCCCATGCCGCCGCGCCCGATTTCGCGCTCGACCTCGTAGCCGCCGATCGTCTTGGGGGCAGGCCCGGACATGCCTGGATCAGACGTCTTCGATGTAGAAGGTCTTGGGCGTGTGCGGGCGCTCCTCGAGGATCAACTGAAAGGTGAGATCGCCGAGTTGGAAGCGGTCGCCGTGCTTCAACTCGCCCGACTTCACCGCGCCGCCGTTGATGGAAATGCCGTTGAGGCTGCCGAGGTCGCGGAGTTGCAGTCCGCCGTCGGAGAACTCGATACTCGCGTGCTGCCGCGACAGCGTCTCGTCGTCGAGCGCGAGATCGACGCCGGGCCCGCGGCCGATGACCGTGCTGGCGCGCTCGATCGAAAAATCTGTGCCCTGGAGTTTGCCGCTCAGGATGACCAGAGACGGGACCCAGGCCTCGATGAAATCTGCGAACGAAATTTCGCCCGAGAAACTCTTCGGGCTTTCTCGCGTGTAGCCATCGCGCATGTATTTCTCCTCTGCCGGCCGCCTCCGGCGGAGGGCGCCCTCCACGCGCCTCGCCAACTTCCTTAACGGCCGCTGCGGGTCGCGCATTGTGACGCGCGGCACGGCAACCTGGATGTAATTGGTGCGCAGATCGCGCGATGGGATTTAGATCATTGGCGGCGGGAGCTGGCCGAGCACGCTTTCGACCGCGCAGCCGAGCGCCAGAAGCTCGAGATCGCTTCCCTTCGGGCCGTCGAATTCGAGGCAGACCGGCAGGCCTTCGCTGTTCAGGTCTGCCGGAATGACCAGGCCCGGCAAACCGCCCGTGCTTCCAGGTGAGATGTTTCGGCCGATGACGTCCTCGAGTGACACACTTCTGCCGTTCAGTTCGGTCTCGGTATCGTGTCCGATCGGCGGTGCTGCGATTTGCGCCGTCGGGAAGACCATCGCGTCGAGTTGGTTCGCTGCGAAGTAGTCTTCGAGCGTCTTGCGCAGTGCGGGCAGGTGCACGTCGCGCGCGGCGATGAAGTCCTCCTCGGCGATCACATGCTTACCGCCGGGCAAGACGAATTCGGCGAAAGCCTCCCGGATGTCGTCACCCGCTCTTGCGATGACTTCGTCGAATGTCACACCCGCATCGAATTCGGCGAGATACGCGGTCAGCATCGGCATGACGTGGTAGAGCTCGATCGGTGTGGTCGTCAGTTCGATCAGACGGGCGAGTTCGGGCACGTCGGCTTCGACGAGTTCGGCGCCGGCCGCCGTCAGCTCGCCGAGTGCGCGTTCTGTGATGCGTGCGACTTCGGCATCCAATCGATCGAAGAAATATTCGCGCGCGACGCCGAGCCGAACGCCGCTGAGATTCGCGGGTACGGCGAGCCCGGCTTCTCCGGTGATCACGCGATCGAAGAGCGCGAGATCTCCGACATTCCGCGCGAGCGGCCCGACCTGATCGAAGAGGGGCGTGATCGGTAAGACGCCCCGATTCGGATAGCGGCCGAGCGTCGGGCGGAATCCGCAGATGCCGCACATCGCCGCGGGAACCCGGATCGACCCCTGCGTGTCTTCGGCGATGGCGATCGGCGCCATGCGCGCGGCGACCGCAGCCGCCGAGCCGCCACTGCTGCCGCCGGGGATGCGGCTCGGGTCGTAGGGGTTACGCACGGCTCCGAACGTCCGGTTGTTGCTCGTCCAGCCGAACGAAAGTTCGTGGATGTTCGTCTTGCCCATCACGATTGCGCCCGCTCGGACGAGGCGATCGACCAACTCGGCATCGCGTGCTGGATAGAACTCCTGCAGCGCGCGGGTGCCGCCCGTGGTCGGATAGTCCTTGGTGTTGACGCTGTCCTTGATCGGGATGGGGAGACCGTGCAGCGGCCCGAGTTCGGCACCGGACGCGCGCAAGCGATCCGAAGCTCGGGCCGCCTCGAGCACCCGCTCGGGTTGCAAGCTGATGAAGGCGTTCAGGCTCTCGCCTCGTTCGCACCGCTCGAGCAGGGCGGCCGCATAGTCCTCGGCGGCCAGATCGCCTCGGCGCATTGCGGCGACTGCTTCCGTTGCACTCAGGTCTGCTAGAGATGTGGTCATCGCGATCCCCGCTCGTTCATCCCGTTTGCCGCACGCGGTCACGCCCGAGGCGAGCGCAATGCTCCAGGCGAGGAATTCCCGCCTGGATGTGAGCCTGTCGATCATGCGCGCCACCCGGTTTTCGGGCTCGCTCCAGTTTCGCTCGATGGGGCGGATTGGGCCAATCGCGTCATCGCAGACCTCTCTCGGTCGACGGCCTGAAACAGAAGACATTGGATCGACCGGTCGAACCTACCCCATTTGCCGGGTATTGCCGAAAGCGCGGTTTTTTTTCCTATGATCCGAGGGCGAGTCGAGATCGCGTGGGGAGAAAGTGCAGTGATCGACAAAGCGGCACTGGGGACCTTGTTCGAAGGGCTGCGCGCAGCCGTCACGATCGCCGATCAGGATCTTCAGATCAGCTTCATGAACGATCGGGCCGTCGCGTTCTACGCCGAGGGCGGGGGTGCGGAGTTGATCGGCCGGAACCTGCTCGATTGCCACCGCGACGAGCACAAGGCGGTGATCCGCGCGGCGTACGACCGCTATCGCGCCGGTGACCTGACCCCGACCCGCTACTACGCCCGCAAGGAGGACGCTGCTCCGGAGAGCATCGTTCACATTCCGTTGGTGGTCGAAGGGCAATTTCGCGGTGTTGCGGAGCTGATCTGGAATGAGCGCGCGGAACTGGTCTTCGACGGCTGAGTCCGGAGGCGCGCCGCGCAACGCAGCGATCGGAGCGTGTTTGCCGTGGCGATGAGCAGTCGACAGAGATTCCACGAGACCATGCACTACGGCCGTCCCGACCGGCCGCCCTATTTCGAAGAGGGCATCCGAGAAGAGTTGGTCGCGGCCTGGCGCCAGCAGGGGCTGGCGGCGGATGCGGACCTGGCCAGCTTGTTCCCGTCCGACCCGACCGAGTACATCGAACCGGAATTCGACCCGCTGCCCGAGTTCGAACGCTGGCCGAGCAACCGGGCCGAACTCGTCGAGCTCGAGAAGCGCCTCGACCCCGCCGACGCTGCGCGCCTGCCCGAGAACTGGGCCGAGCAGGTGCAGTCGTTACGAGATCGCGACACGGTTCGCATGCTTCAAGTGCACCAGGGCTTCTTCCTGTCTGCGGGTGTCATGGGTTGGAGCCGCTTCGCCGATGTGATGCGCGCGCTGATCGCCGATCCCGGCTACGTGCACCGGCTGATGGAGATCTGTGGCGAGTTCTGCGCCGCGCTGGCAGAGCGCATGCTCTCGGAGGTGAGCATCGACGCAGCGGTCTTCAGCGAACCGATCGGCGACAACGGCGGCCCGCTGATCTCGCCCCGCATGTACGAGGAATTCGCGCTGTCGAGCTACGAGCCCGTGTTGCAGGTGCTCAGGCGACACGGCGTCGAGACCATCGTCTTCATCACCTACGCCAACGCCCGAATCCTGATTCCGAGCATCCTCGAGCGGGGCTTCAACTGTCTGTGGGCCTGCGAGGTGTATGGCGAAGCGATGGACTACCGCGATATCCGCCGCGAGTACGGCCGCGATCTGAGGTTGATCGGCGGGATCGATCTCGACGCGCTCAGGCAGGGCAGGGATGCGATTCGAGAGGAGATCGAGACCAAGGTGCCGCCGCTGCTGGCCAGTGGCGGTTACGTGCCGCTCGCCGACGGCCGCGTTCGCGAAGATGTGGCCTTCGAAGATTACGCCTACTACCGGGAAACCCTGCGCCGGGTGCTCGAAGGTTGACACGCGAGATCAGCTCACGTGCACCAGGCAATTCCGGTTCGATCCGCGGTGGCGATGCTCCCACAGGTAGATGCCCTGCCAGGTGCCGAGGCCGAGCCGCCCCCCGACGATCGGAATCGAGAGCGTGGTCGCCGTCAGGGCCGCCTTGATGTGCGACGGCATGTCGTCGGCTCCCTCGGCGGTGTGGGTGAATAGCGGATCGTTCTCGGGGACGAGCCGATCCAGCCAGGCCTCGAGATCGCGTTGCGCGGAAGGGTCGGCATTCTCCTGAATCGTCAGGCTCGCCGACGTGTGCTGCACGAGGAGCGTGCAGAGTCCCGTGTCGACCCCGGCTTCTGTCACCGCGTCCTGAACCTGTCTGGTGATTTCGTAAAGGCCCTGGCCCCGAGTTCGTATGCCGATGCGTCTCGTCATTCGTCAACCCCTCTGGCCTGACTGTGTATGTTCTGCATCCGGCGGTTCGTGTCAAGAACCCGAGCGGGTCGGAATGCCACTCGATGATCGAGCGGCACGGCGATATCATCGCGATCGACGTCGTCGACACGGTGGAATGAACTGCGCATCATGAAGTTAGAGAAGATACCCGGCGAAGACGAAGCGTGGGCCAAGCTCGCCACACTGGACCCGGTCAGGGTGTGTTGCCGAGCAGAGGTGCGTTTCGATGAACAAGCGGAGACCTATGCGCTCGAATCCTACGGCTGCGAGATTTCCGTTTCTCCGAGAGAAAAGAAGATATTCAGCGATTCGCCGAGGGGCGCAGACCTGCTCGATCGAGTCGACGCGTCACTTGCGATTCTCTGGTACCTGACCTCGTCACATTCGTTTCCACCTTCGGGAAACCTGATCGCGCCGGGCAGCCTGCCCGGAGGGCAGATCTTCGAGAAGGGAACCCACGTGCTCCCACTCGAACCGCTCGCCGAAAAGTACGCCGACGCGCCCGAAGCGTTCATCGAAACCGGTCGAATCTGGGGCGGGGACGTTCTCGATTATGGCGATGCGTCCGTTCAGCTGTTTCCACTCCCGCAAGTCCCCACCACACTCATCCTGCGCACCGCGGACGAGGAGTTCCCGTCACTGGTCAATCTCTTGATCGATTCGAATTGTAAATTTCAATTTCCGACGGACATCGTCTGGGCGATGTGTATGATGAGCGCGTTGATCATGCGCTGAGTTTTCGGCAGCGAACGCGTGTCGCCGGCGCTTGTCGAAGACCGGCTCGATGTTTCCGGCGTCTCGCACACTTCACCGCCACCGCCTCAAGGCTCATCCGCTGCGCTTCCGATAGGGGGCTGGGGGGTGCGCGATGCTGGAGCAGGTGAGCGGCTTTCTCGATCGATTCGAGCTGGCGCTGGTGATTGGGTGGGGCGCGATCTACTTCGCGCTGACCGCACTCTTCGCCTACACGCTGCAGGCGATCTCCGACAAGACCGAGGCCGCCCCCGCCTGGATGTCGTGGGTGCCCTTCGTGCAGATGCACCCGTTCCTTCGCGCCGCTGGAAGCAGCTGGACGGCACTGTTGACCTGGGTCGTCCTGATGATCGGAGTCACCGTATTCGCTGCGGTGGTCTCGTCGAACGGCTCCGGTGGAGGGGCGCAATTCGTCGCCGCGCTGCTGGTTCTGGGGTCCCTCGTGTATTTCGGTCGCATGATGTGGCGGCTCGCCGAGAAGCGAGAGCTCTCGGGCTACGTGGGTCTGGCGTGTCTGATTCCGCTCTTCGGCTTGCCCTTCTACTTCTACATCGCATTCCACGACGGCCTGGTGCGCCCGAACCCGGTGGGGCTCGGGGTCGTTTTCGTGCTCGCGATCGGCGCCGCGATGAGCCTGCGTGGCGATCTTTCGGAAGCCCGCGCGATGCTCGATGCCAACTCCGCGCTGTTCCAATCTCGCGGCCCGGAAACGCCGGAAGAGGCCCAGCTGCTCTTCGAAGCGATGCAGGCCGCGCCGGACTCCGGACCGCTTCCGGCGCAGGACGCCGCGCTCGCCGGAATCGCGTCGCTCGGGCCGGATGCCGCCAAGCGCGTCTACTATCAGTTCACCGACGAGCGCGGCTCGGTGCACTTCGTGGAGCAACTCGATCAGGTGCCGCCCGCCTGGCGCGATCGCGTCGGCTACGTCGAGATGGACGCGCCGCCGCCCCTTTCGCCGGGCGATGCCCAGCGCATGCGCAGGCTCGGCGGCGCGGGCGCAGCCGGCGTCGCCCTGGCTTCTGCTGGATCGCGCTCATCCGCGACGTTGCTCTACTACGCGGAGTGGTGCGGATACTGTCGCAAGACCCGCGCCGAACTCGATCGCCGCGGCGTCGCCTACCAGCTGCTCGACATCGAGAACCCCGCCACGCTCGAAGAGCTGGTCGAGAAGACCGGGCAGCGGGGGATCCCCGTGCTCGACGTCGGTGGCAAGATCCTGATCGGCTACGACCCGGAGGGCCTGGATCGACTGTTGGCCTCGGCCTCCTAGCGCCGGACGCACAGCGCCGCGGCCAAGCTTGCGCGCCACACGGGCGCGCCGCCTAGCCTCAGCCGCGCCTGCGGGGGCGCGCCTTCGCGGGCGGAAATGAAGCCACCACCCTGACGTCGCGCGAGCCCCAGCCCAGCGCGTCCAGGTGGCGCGCGGCGGCCCCGATGTCGGCGGTGACGACCCGACCGTCGTGGAAGATCACGGTCTCCGCGTCGCGTCGAGCCACCGTCCCCTCCAGGGTCCGCGCGTAGGCGTGCACCTTGGGTCCCGACGCCAGAACGATCAGCGACACGGGACCGGTTGAAACCTCGCAGACCCGGCCCGCCTCGGCGGGCGCGAACGAGCCCAGCGACAGGGCGAGAACCAGGGCGGCCAAGAGGCGTCGCGGCGATCGAGCGGGCGTCATCTCGAATGGATCGGAGCGTGGCGCTCGCGCCTTGAGGCCCGCCTGGAGTGGCCCCATTCTCGCCGCTTGCGGCGATTCCTCGCGTTTGCGCTCGCCTGTTAGTATCTGGTCGGGGGCCAGCGCATCCGGAGGCGCGAAATGCGTTATTCAGTGTTGTCGGGCGAGGAAGAGCAGAGGATCCACGAGGCCGCGCTGTGCGTCCTGGAAGAGGTCGGCCTGGCTGTCGCGCGGCCTTCCCTGATCGCCAAGATGAGAGAGCACGGCTTCCCGACGCTCGCGGATGACCGGGTGTTGATCCCGCGCGCGCGAGTCGAAGAGGCGCTGCAGAGTGCGCCGCGCAGTGTGCGGCTGGGCGCGCGCGACGAGGACAAGCAGGTCGTGCTGGATGGCACGCGCTGCTTCACGGCCACGGGCGGCTGCGGTTCGAAGACGCTGGATCTCGACACGGGCGAGGTGCGGCCCTCGTCGTTGGCCGACGTCGCCGCGAGTGCCCGCCTGGCCGACGCCATCGAGGAGTACGACGTCTACTGGACGATGACCAGCGCCCAGGACGTGTCGCCCACGACGCGCGTGGCGCGCGGTTTTCTCGCGGCGCTGCAGAACACCTTGAAGCCGATCCAGGTGATCGACGCGTGCAGGGGCGAGGAAGCGGAGACGCTCGCGCTGATGGCGCGGCAGCTCGAGTCTGCGGGTGCGGTGCACGGCCCAGCGGTCTCGATGCTGAACTCGGTCGTTACACCGTTGAGGTTCGACCCGGATGGCACCGAGGCCTCGATGGTCTTCGCACGCGAGGGCCTACCCGTGGTCTGCTGCAGCATGCCGATTGGCGGAGTGACGTCGCCGGCGACAGCGGCGGGCACGGTCATGCTCGCGCACGCGGAGGTGTTGGCGTTCTTGACCCTGCTGCAGAGCTTCTATCCGGGCTGTCCACTCATCCACTGTCCCTTCCCCGTCTTCGCAGATCCCCACACGGGTATCACGAACTACTGGGATCCGAGGGGTGAGTGGATGGCTTGCGCGTCGCTCCAGTTGGGACGCAGCACGGGCTTGCCCTGCTTTGGCACCGAATACCTGCTGACGCTGGCCTCCGTACCCGACCTGTGCACCGGGGGCGGCATGCTGGAGGTCTCCACGGTGCTCTGCTTCGAACGAATGGTCATCGACGCCGAGCGCGTGCGCGACCTGAGAATCAGTCTTGCCCCGCAAGACACGAGCCCCGAGGCGCTCGCCGTGGACGTGGTGCGAGACGTCGGCCCGGGTGGTCACTTCCTCTCCCAGCGACACACCGTCGCCCAGATGAAGGACTTTCCAATTACCCGGTACGCCGGATCCTCCGACGCGGTCGACGAGAAAGCCGGCAACGACGAGGGGTCTCCTCGCCGGCGCGCGAGCGGCGAGGTTCGGCGCATCCTCGAAACCCATCGCGTGGAGCCGCTCCCCGAAGAACTGGAAGCGGCTCTGCTGAAGATCGCCGAAAGCGAACCGCAGGCGGCGGTCGCCTGACCGCGCGCTCGCCGCTCTAGAAGTTGAAGCGCGACCGGATTCCCAGCACCCAGACCGCGTCTTTGTTCGGATAGAGTGCGGGGTTGAGGATCACCTGAACCGACGGAGTCACCGCGATCTGCGGCGTCACCTGGATGTGATAGAAGGTGTCGACCGCACCCTGATCATCCAGATCGCCATTGGCCGGATGGGACCAGCTCAGCCCGATGCCGATTCGGTCGTTGCTCTGGTCGAAGATGCCGTCGATCGCCACGCCCAGGTTCACCACGTGGCTCATGGGAGTCGGCCCGAACCTGCCGCCGTCCGAATATCCGTAGCGGATGAACGGCATCAAGCGCCCGATGCGTTGCGAGGCGGAAAACGCAAATCCCCAGGCTTTGTCGATGTTGTCGTCGTTGCGTTTGTCCTGCTGCCAGAAGGTCGCGTGGATGTCACCGGAAGGCGCTCGCCCCGGTATCCGCTCCACGAATCCCGGATCGATGCCGACCTCGAGGATCTTGAACAGATCTCCGTTGTTGAACAGGCTGCTGAAGCCGGTCTTTTCCGTGTCGGCATTTGCGTCGTGGAGGCCGGCGCGAACGTAGATGTTGGGCTCGGGTCGGTACTCGGCGAATCCGCCCAGCCCGCGGTCGGGCAGCGGGATGACCAGGTTTGCGGATTGCACGCCGTCGACGAAGTCCATCCGGAAGTTCTTCAGCGGAAAGAAGTCGTAGGCGTCGAGGGGGTAGTACTTGCCGATGCGCAATCCGAAGCGGTCGGCAATGATCTGCTGCAGCCAGAGCTGCCCGACGGACGGGTCGATATCGTCGAAGGCGATCGTGGTCGGATAGACCGATCCAATCTGCGTGTACAAGGCGGTGGGCGGAATATCCGTTCCGATCTTCTGGTTGTAGAGGAATTCGAAGCCGACCATGGTCGGCGATTCGGTTTTGCGGCCGAAAACGGTCCAGGTTGCGTTGAGATTCAATTCGTAGGCCGAGCCCTGTTCTTTGAGGCCCACGGTGTCGCTCGCCCATTGGTAGATGTGCGTGAACGAGAAGGCGGGCCTGAAGCCGAATTTCTCGTCGAGCTCGGTTCGGAAGTCGGACCAGGGTTCGGTCACCAGGTCGACTCCCGGAACCTGGAAGATGTGATCCTTCCTCTCGCGGTCTCGCTCGAATTGTTCGTAGATGGACCCGGGGTTGGCGAGCGTCATCCGGTCGGGGTTGGCCGCCGCCTTCGGTTCGGCCGACACAGACTCGGCGGACGACTCTTCTGCCAATACGACGGAAGCATCGAGGGCGCCTGTAAATGAAACGCATCCAGCGACGAGCAGTACCGAAGTCCATCGATCAATCATTCGCAAGCGCACTTCTGCATCTCCGATCATTCGTTCCGTCAATTTCGACCGGCCAGAGTCTAGTACAGAATTCGAATGCCAAATATGACCCTTCGCTTCGGCTGCCGGCCGATTTTCCCGGTACCAACGGATCGCAATGTGTGCAATCCGGTCGTCGAGACGCCCCCCCTATCGCGTAGCGTTGCCACGCTGCGACCGACCCGCCGAGCGCTTCCGGTTGCTCTTGTCCCGGGTCGCAGGCGCGACGAGTCGAGCGCGGGTTGCCTCTTGGGCCAGCGCACGCTGTGTGCCCGCATGGGGCGATCTGCCCGCGTCCGCTGTCGCGGGGTGCGGCATTTGTACTCGCGTCGGGTCCCTCATCGCCTGCGGCGGGAAGGCCAGCGCTGGCAGAGCTGGCACTTCGCTTGCAGAAAACCCGCACTCCAGATGGCAGTCGTCGATCCGGACGGCGACCCAGGACCCCGCGTATGACCACAATCTCGGGCCAACCCAATCGAGGGGTGACCAAATGATGCAAATCGCCGTCATTCGTCGCACGTGCACCGCTATTTCTCTGGCGGGTTTGATTCTTTTGACAACCGTTCTTTGTTCGACACCGGCGAGCGCCCAGGCGGCCGGAGAGAATCGCGCACAGCGCTATGTGCGTCCGATCAGCGTAACCGCGCAACTCGCATATTGTCGAGAACTCGTCGCGCGCGAGGAAACGTCGGCGACGCTCGCAAAGTGCTTTCGCTACGCGGATTTCTTGCTCGAAGAGGGCGTTCGGCAGCGGCGTGAAACCCCGGCGCGGAGCGCGGCTTTCGAGGAACGCCTGGAATTGGGAGCCAAGGACATCGCCGCGCGTCTCGGGACACTTTCGCTCGGCAACGAGGTGCGACTGGATCAAGAACTTCGCGATCTCGATCAAGTGATTCGATCGCTTCGCGCAGAACTCTCGTATGCCGCTGCAGCCGACCGCATGCAGCTGAGCCTCGTCTCGCGGGGCGGCGCCAGCCTCGGCAACTGGCAGGCCGGGTTTCTCTACTCGGTGACCGAATGGGCGAAGGGCCGACCCGGCCAGCGCGCGGGGCCGGCGCTTTCGGATCCGGCCTTCTCGACGGTGACCGGTGCGTCGGCAGGAGCCGTCAACGGACTCGCGGCTGCGATCGAGGGCTGCAAGGGGCCGAATCTCTCGGCGAGCGAGAGCCTCTACTACCAGGTGTGGATGAACCTGGGCCTCTTTGGGCGGCACGGCAAGCCCGGGCTGTTTCCGGGACCCGAAGGCGGCTCGAGCACGCTCAGCCTGTTCACCGATGAAGCGCTTGCTGCCGCTCTGGAGAAGACGAGGAACTACGTCGAACAGGGCCGGTTGCTCCCCTCCTGCAGTGTCGATTTCGGGTTCGTCGCCACCCATATCGATCCGATGAAATCGCCGGTTCACGTCCGCGAAGACGGCGAACCGATTCTCACCACCAAGAAGCTGAAGGAGAAATTCTCGGTCCGCTTGACCTCTGCCGAAGCCTCTTCCGATGCGTCGGCGTCTGAACCAGGCGGGTTTCGCATCGTCAACATCGGCCCCACGGGCGCCCGGAAGGACGACCAGATCTACTACGCGGGCCTCGGCCACGCGAAAGAGGTGCCCCTGCAGTCGCTCATGCTAGGCGTTCGCGCTTCGGGTGCGTTTCCGACCGCATTCCCTCCCGTTCCGCTGGCCTACACCCAATATGTACACGGGCCGGGGAATACGCTGCTCACCCGGAAGAGGGTGGCGACCTTCATCGACGGCGGAATTCTCGACAACACACCGGTGGGTCTGGCCGTGGCGCTCGATGAATGGCGCGGTGCGTTCGATCCTCCCGATCCCTACCTCGAAGGTCTGGTTCCGGTGCAGCCGCGGACCTATCTGTTCCTGGAACCCCTCGTCAAGAGCTGGGTGCAGGGTGGAGCGAGCTCGCAGGAATCGGGCGCATCGGCAGAAGATGGCCTGATCGGCACCTATTTGACCTTCACGCGCGATCTGCTCGCGACGACCACGGACGCACAGCTCACGAACACGGCCGAGCAATTCGAATTCGTGCGGCGCGAAAAACCGAATTGGGGCGAGCCGCGCCTGTCCGTCCCGCAGCGCCACATGCCGATCACCGGCGAGCAGTTCGAGCACTTCATGGCTTTTCTCGAACGGGACTTCCGCATCTTCGACTTCTACGTAGGCATGGCCGACGCGTATGCGCACCTCGAGCGAGAGGCGTGTTTCGACGCTCCCGAAGGCGCTTCTTGTCAGCCGGGTGCCAATCTGCGCCAGTTGGATGCCGCGTTGAAGGAAGGCAATCCCAACTACCGCTGCATTCGCGCCTACTACGAAAGCGACGCGTCGCAGGTTCTGCAGCGCATCGGTGCGGATCAGCTTCCGGATCAATGCCAGGATCTGCAACCGGTGGTGTGCGCGGGCCCACACGAGCAGGACAGTGCCGAATCGGTGGCTGCCTATCTGGCGAGCGGAGCCATCTCGAGTGCGGCGGGGGGAGATCGTTGCATCGAGCCCTCGATCGCGAATCACAACTTTCGCGCACTGTTGGTCAGCATGCACAACTACAAAGTGTGGCTGCAGTCGGATCAGTTTTCCGAAGGCGAAAGGCTCGACCGATTCTTCGCCGAGCTGAGCGAAGGTGTGCGCGCCGAGCAATTCATCTACGTCGACCTGCCCACACACCTGAAGCGCAACGTCGGCTACATGAATGCGACGGAGGTCAAGCAGGCGTTCCGCTCACTCCTGCAGGAGGGCATCATTCGGCTCGCAGAGGAGCAGGAGGGCACCGACGAGTACGCGCTCAAGTTGGCCGGGCGCGCGGCGGCGGACGGCGCGTACGGAAAGCAATATCCCAAGCACATCATCGGCCTGGGAGTCGCCCAGAACGGCTTCGAGGCCGTCTACGGCAGGCGTCTCGGAAGCCGTCCCTGGCGTTGGGACTCGACGTTTCGCTTCTTCAACCTCGAGCAGAAGAGCTACGCGCGGAACCTCGACCCCTTCACGAGTGAGTTCTACCTCTCCACGCAGATCACCCGAACGCTTTCGCCGCTGACCTGGGCGGACGTCGAGATCGGCGCGGGCTGGGCACTGAATGAGAAGATCGCCTACAACTCGTCGAGCCCGGGGCACGTCGCGTTCCGCACCGGCCCGCGCTCTTACCTGGCGTTCGTGATCTTGCAAAGACTCTATCTCGCGCTCAACGTCGACTACTACCCCGTCAACGAGCTCGATAGTGCCTACGACAACCTGGGCGTGACCGTGACAGAAGATTGGGAGTTCAACCTCACGGGCGGTTGGAGGTTCTTGTTCTAGGGCGCTGCCTTCGCTTTGTTCGCGTGCCCCGTAACGAGCTGGTTGTGCGTAGCGGCTGGCTCGGGCTGGTTAATGAACCGCCATGCCGAGTACGCGGACGAGAAACGCCCAGCGGTCGGTGGCTTCTTCGATGATCTTCGCCGTCGGCTTCCCGCTCCCGTGACCGGCGCGGGTTTCGATGCGAATCAGTACGGGCGCCGGGCCCGCCTGTGCGGCCTGCATCGCCGCCGCGAATTTGAACGAATGAGCGGGCACGACGCGGTCGTCGTGGTCGGCCGTCGTCAGCAGCAGGGGCGGATAGTGGGTGCCGGGTTCGACGTTGTGCAGCGGCGAGTAGGCGAGGAGTGCCTCGAACTGCTCCGGATCGTCGGACGAGCCGTAGTCGTCGACCCAGGCCCAGCCGATGGTGAATTTCTGGAAGCGCAGCATATCCATCACACCGACGGCCGCGAGGCCGGCGCCGAAGAGGTCCGGGCGTTGCGTGATGCTGGCGCCGACCAACAGGCCGCCGTTCGAGCGCCCGCCGATGGCGAGCTTCGGAGTCGACGTGTAGCGGTTGGCGATCAACCACTCGCCGGCCGCGGCAAAATCGTCGAAGACGTTTTGTTTCGCGAGAAGGCGGCCGGCGTCGTGCCACTGCTCGCCGTACTCACCGCCACCGCGTAGCGTGGCGACGGCGTAGATCCCGCCCATCTCCATCCAGACCAGATTTTCGACGCTGAACCACGGCGTGATCGAAATGTTGAAGCCGCCGTATCCGTACAGGTAGGTCGGGTTCGCGCCGTTGCGCTCGAGTCCCTTCTTGTAGGTGATGAAGATCGGCACCCGGGTGCCGTCTGCGCTTTCGGCAAAAACCTGCCGGGTCTCGTACGCCTCCGGATCGAATTCGATCTCGGGTGCCCGGAAGATGCTGCTCTCGCCGGACTGGATGTCGTAGCGGTAGATCGTCGTCGGTGCTGCAAAGCTCGAGTAGGCGTAGAAGGTCTCGCCGTCTTTTCGCCTGCCGTAGAACCCCGAGGTCGAGCCAATGCCGGGCAGGTCGATGTCGCCTGCGGGTTCGCCGCTGACGTGAAAAACGCGCACCTCGCTGTGGGCGTCTTTCAGATAGGACACGATGAACCGGTCGCCGACCAGGCTGGCCGTTTCGATCGTCGATGCGCTCTGGGGAATGATGTCGTTCCAGTTCTCTGGCGCGGCGCGGCGCGTGTCGATCGCGATGATGCGGCCGCGCGGCGCACTGGAGGTGGTCTTGAAGTAGAAGATCGGCCCGTCGTTGCCCATGAAGCTGTACGCCGCCTCGAAATTGTCGATCAGGGTCACCATCTCGCCGTCTTCGACGTCGAGCCGCTTGTAGAGCAGCATGTTGTTGTCGTCGGTGCCCTTCCAGATCGATACGATCAGGTAGTTGCCGTCTTCGCTGACCCTACCGGCGAATCCCCACTTCTTCTGATCGGGCCGCTCGTAGATCAATTCGTCTTCGCTCTGAGGCGTTCCGATGCGGTGGTAGTAGAGCTTGTTGTAGAAATTCAGATCTTCGAGTGCTGCGCCACTCTCGGGTTCCGGGTAGCGGCTGTAGAAGAATCCCGCGTTGTCATTCGTCCACGAGACGCCCGAGAATTTGATCCACTCGAGGTGGTCGGCGAGATCTTTGCCGCTGTCGATATCGCGCACCTTCCACTCGTTCCAATCGGAACCGGCGGCGGCGAGTCCGTAGGCGAGGTATCGGCCGTCGTCGCTGATCGCCCAGTCCGACAGGTGCACCGTGCCGTCTTCGGAGAGTTGGTTGGGATCGAGTAGCACGCGAGCGGCCTCTTCGAGGCGCGATGTCCAGTAGAGGACGCTTTGATTCTGCAAACCGTCGTTCTTGGTGTAGAAGTAGCGATCACCCTGTTTGATGGGCACGCCGTACTTCTCGTAGTCCCAGAGTTCGGTCATCCGCGCGTCGATGCGCGAGCGCTCGGGGATCGTTTCGAGGAAGCCGAACGTCAGCGCGTTCTGCGCCGCCACCCAATCGCGGGTCGCGTCCGAGTCGGGATCTTCGAGCCAGCGGTAGGGGTCGGCGACCTCGACGCCGTGGTAAACGTCGACGACGTCTCCCCGATTGGCAGCGGGGTAGTCGAATTCGGGGTAGGAGGGCGTCGTCGAGGGTGCCGGCGATCTGGTGCACGCCAGGGCGAGTGCCAGGCCGACGAGCAGGATCTTTTCTCGCATCATCACCCCGTTTTGATTTCGGCGAACCGCTGGGGAAACGTCTAGAATCCTTCGGGCGCTCGCCTCGCTCGACTCGCTCGTTCGAACGCGTACGCGAGGTCGATCAACGCCTTTTCGCTGAAGGCGCCGGATATGAAGGACAGGCCAACCGGAAGGCCGTGAACGAAACCCGCCGGTACCGTCACGCTCGGATAGCCCGACACGGCCGCATAAGATGAGCTGCTGATGCCGAACGTCGTGTCGCCGTTGATGTGGTCCGTCAGCCAGGCCGGGCTGTTGGCGGGCGCGATGATTGCGTCGAGGGAGTTTTCGTTCAGCGCGTCGTCGATCACCGTCTGAGAGATCCGCTTGCTCTCCGCGAGCGCGTAGCGATACTCGTCTTCCGACAGGGGGCCCTTCTCCTGAGCGGTCTCCATGATCTCCTGGCCGAAGAACGGCATGACGGAAGCCGCGTTTTCGCTGTTGAAGCGGATGATCTCTTCGAGGGTCTTCAGGGCTGCGCCGCTTTCCTGTAGATAGGCGTTGAGATCCGCCTTGAACTCGTAGTAGAGCACTTCGTCCTCGGCTTCCCACATTTCGGCGACGTCCAATTCGATCGGGTCGACGATTTCCGCGCCGGCTGCTCGGATCACCTCGATCGACTGATTGAAGACGGCCTCGGCGTTGGGATCCTCGCCCGCACCCCAATAGCTGCGCAGCACTCCGATCCGCTTGCCCTCGAGTGCACTCGCCGATAACCCGGAAGCGTAATCCACGACGCCGTCGGGTCTGCTCGCGGTGGCTGGATCGGACGGGTCGGCGGCCGAAATGGCCGTCAAGAGGATTGCGGCATCGGTGACGCTGCGCGCCAGCGGGCCCGCCGTATCCTGGCTGTGCGCGATCGGAATGATGCCGTCGCGGCTGACCAGGCCGAGGCTCGGCTTGATTCCCACGATGCCGTTGATGCCGGCCGGGCAGACGATGGAGCCATCGGTTTCCGTGCCGATGGAGAGCGCGGTCAGGTTTGCCGCGACGGAGGCCGCGGAACCGCTCGAAGATCCGCATGGGTTGCGGCGCGGATCGTAGGGATTCCGGGTCTGTCCACCGATGCTGCTCCAGCCGCTCGAAGATCGGGCCGAGCGAAAGTTGGCCCATTCACTCAGATTGGCCTTTCCGAGGATGACCGCGCCCGCGTCGCGCAATCGCGAAACCAGGAAGGCGTCGTCGGGTGCGCGGTGGTCGGCGAGGGCCAGCGAACCGGCGGTCGTGTGCATCTGGTCGCCGGTGTCGATGTTGGCTTTCAGCACGATGGGAATTCCGTGCAGCGGTCCGCGCGGTCCGGACGCGATGCGTTCCTCATCGAGCTTGGCCGCAATCTCGAGTGCATCCGGATTGATTTCGATGATCGATCGCAGTTCTGGTCCCGCGTGATCGATTCGAGCGATCTCTGCGAGGTAGTAGCCGACGATGTCCTGGGACAGGAGTTCGCCGCTTTCCATCGCGGCCTGTAACGCGGCGACGTCGTATTCGCGCAGATCAATCGATGGTTCTTGCGAGCAGGCAAATACAAAGAGGGCGATCAAAGCGAGCGGGCGAAAAAGTGTCATCTCGGGATTCCCAGTGGTTTTCTTCAATTGGGCAAATGGAGGCCAGATCTCGAGATTGATCTAAAAGCATTGCGACTCGTCAGAGTGGTTTCGAAGATCCGATCTGAGATTCGGCTCCCTCCATCCTCGTGTGCCCCGGTCGTGGTCGATCTTATACAGGTAAAGCGGCGAAGCGCCAAATGCGGGGATGTCGGATTCGGGGTCGCTCGGTGAGGATGGTCTCTAGGGTTTCTCTGCGCGATTCTCGCTGAAATTGCGCAGTCGAACAGGAGAGCTCCCGATGGCGCAGGCGATGGAATTTGGCAACATCGAGCGCTAACACACGCTGTGGGTTGCGAGAAGGGAGCCTCGCTGCAGGACCTTCACGGAGAGGAGGATGGCGAGCCTCAAGCGGAAACTCTGGGTCGGTGCGGCTCTCATCGCTCTGGCTCTGCTCGGAGCTGGCGGGTGGGTCTACCACACGATCTATCGAACCTCGGACTTCTCGCTGCGCCATGCCGAGGCGTTTCTGTTCCGTCGCATGACGGTCGCCCAACTCGCCGAGCAGGGAACCTATCGGTACTTCTTCGTCACCAATCGCGAACGGGAGCGCGAGGGTGGCCCTGTCGAGGAGCGCTTCGGAACCGGCCGGGAAGAGTCGCTGACGTTCGGCTCTTTCGACGCGAAGATTCGACCCACCCTGGGTCTCGGCATGCTCATCAACCCAACGGAGTGGTTCCAGAACGAAGAGATCAACCTCCACGAGATCCGGATGCTCGACGAGGGCGATTTCGTCGAGCGACTTGCCGGCCTGGTAGCTGATTCTCCGTATCGGTCACTATTGATCGTCGTGCACGGATTCCGAGAGGCGTTTCCATCCGCGCTGCGCAAGACCGCATTCTTCGGCCACGTGCTCGACGTGAATTCGCCGGTGTTGCTGTTCGACTGGCCCGGAAACCAGGGCGGATCGCTCAGCGGTTACCGGCGCGCGCGCGAGGTGGCCGAAGCGTCGGGCGCGGATCTGGCCCGAACCGTGGAGTTGATCGTTCGAAAGGTCCGCCCCGATCGGCTGTGGCTCGTGGCGAACAGCATGGGCGGCCAGGTGGTGGCCGATGCCTTCAGTGTCCTCCATCAGAAGGCGGAATTTGCGGACTCGGAAACCGAGATCGACGAGGTAGTGTTGACGGCGCCGGACGTGGATCACGAGGAGTTCGACGAGCAGTTCAAACAAGAAATCAAGGCGCTGTCGAACAACCTGACGGTCTATGTCTCGTCCAACGATCGGGCCCTGGTGCTGAGCCGCCTGGTCAATCGAGCGAGGCGGCGCGGCGAGAGCACGCTGACTCCCGACCAGCTCGAGGAAGCCGTCAGGGTGGCGGAATTGATCGATCCGGATAGCGACCTCGTGACTTTGGTGGATGTAACGCCCGTCAATCGAACGCGCAATTTCCACAACTTCAGTCTCGAGACGCCCGAATTCTTCGACGACCTCTACCTGAGGCTTACCAACGAGACTCCGCCTCGGAGTCGGCTGCTCTATCGGATCAAGACGCCGGACGGTACCCATTACTGGGTTCTGACCCGGGGTCGCTAGCAATTGGGGGGGGAGACGTAGGTAAATCTTCGCCGACTCTCCCGCGCTTGCGCTCATTCCACCGCTGCGCTCGAATACGCTGTCGCGCGAGATCTCTTCGATCGAGCGCTCCGGCGAATTCGGGCTGATCTTCGGGCCGACTGGGCGGAAACGCTTGCGTACCCGCATATGCCTCCATGGCTTTCCGCTGAGTGGTGAACCCCCCGCTGGAATTGCGGTGTGCCCCCAATTGGTGATGTCGGTTGATCGCCACTTGGGCGAGTGTTAGCTTCGCCGGCTGAGACGGGTCACGACGCGCCGTCTGGCGCGACCAAGCAAGGGAGTCAAGCGATGAATATCAAGGGCCTATCGGTTCTGGTCCTACTCGTAACGGCGACGGCGGCGCCTGCGATGGCTCAGGACCTGATGATCTTTCCGAACAACAACCAGAGCCAGGCGCAGCAGGACCAGGATCGCGGCGAATGCAACCGCTGGGCGATCAACCAGACCGGCTTCGACCCCGCCGCTTCACCTGGTGCTCCGCCGTCTTCGGGTCAAGCTGCGCAGGGTGGCGCCGTGCGCGGTGCCGCGCGAGGTGCGGCCACGGGCGCTGTCATCGGTGCCATTGCCGGGGACGCCGGCAAGGGCGCCGCAATAGGCGCAGCCGGAGGCGGAATGATGGGCGGAATGCGCCGAAACGACCAGCGCCGCCAACAGGAGGCGGCCGATCAACAGTGGGCGAACCAGCAGCGCGCGGGACGTGATGCGTACAACCGCGCCCTGAGCGCCTGCCTCGAAGGCAAGGGGTACACGGTAAGGTGATGAAGAATATACGATCGGTAGGCAAATACACGGCACTGGTGGTCGTGCTGCTCGTCGCGCCCCTGGGCATTTCGCTCGCGGCCGACTTCGACGGTTCGAAGAAGCTTCGCTGCGTCCCGACCGATGCGACCGAGTGCTCGGGCGCGGGCGAGTGCGGTCGCGTGACGGTCGAGGAGATCAACATTCCCAAGTGGATCACCGTCGACGTCAAGAAGAAGAAGCTCAGCGGGACGGACAGCGATGGCGAGGAGGAATCTACCGCCATCGAGAGCGTCAAGGTGAATGAAGGTCAGACCATCTTGCAGGGTGCCGAAGGTGCTAGGGCTTGGAGTCTGGCGATCGACCAGATGACCGGCGACATGACGGCCGCCATTGCCGGTGACGGAACGGCCTTCGTGCTGTTCGGTGTTTGCCAGAAGCACTGACGCCCAGCTTCACGGATCCATCGATCGCCGGGGCGGAACGCCGCTCCGGCGATCTGCGTTTGGGCACTCGGCTGGATTCTGCTTGCAGCGGCGCTCCGCTTCTTGCTTCTCGCGCGCGCGGGGTCGGTCACGTCGGAGCTGTCCATGTAGGTGAGTACCTTGATGCGCGCTACGGGGTCCGACCCGTTCGGCATCTTCGGATTCGCCCATGTGCCGATCCCGTTCGTGCCCGGGCCAATGACGTGTACGTGGTGATCGGCCAGGGCGTGGGGCGAGACTTCCTCGAACGCAGAAGCCAGCAGGCGCTTCGCGTTCGAACTCGGCCCATCGTCCATCTCGGAAGGCTCGCTGTCGAGGGCACCACCTGCGAATCGCAAACCGGCGAGGGCGGTCGCTCCGAACGCGACTGCGACGGCGCTGGCGATCGCGAGCACCCGCAGCGGGCTCATCCGCGCACGTTCGGGTCGCCGCTTCAAAACGGAAAGATGAGCGGCGTCACGAACATCGTCGTCGCCCAGGTGAGGATGAGGAGCGGAATGCCCGCCCTCGCGAAATCGACGAAGCGATAGCTTCCCGGTGCGATCACCAGGGTCACTACCGGTGTCGAAAATGGCGTCACGAACGCGGCCGAAGCCGCGATCGCCACGGTCATCGCGAATGGATAGGGAGATACGCCGAGCACGGCGGCGGCGCGCAACGCGACGGGTATGACGAGCACCGCCGTCGCCGTGTTCGAGAGGACCAACCCGAGCCCCGCTGTGAGCGCGAAAATCAGCGTCATGGCGAAGTACGGGCTCGCGTCGCCCACGCCCTGGATCAGCGCCTCGACGACGAGATCCACCCCTCCCGTGTTTTCGAGTGCATTTGCGACGGGAAGCATGCCCGCAATGAGCACGAGGCTGCTCCAGTGGATGGAGCGATAGGCCTCCTCCATACTGAGACAGCGCGTGAAGACCGCCGCGAGCGCAGCCAGCAGGATGGCTGCGACGACCGGCACGATGTTGAAGGCGGCGAGGATGACCATGCCAGCCACGATCGCGAGCGCGGCCGGAGCGCGCTCGCGGGCAGGTGCCACATCTTCGAGTTCCCGCGGCAGTGCCAGGACCACGAAGTCGTGCGTGTCACCCTGTAGCCGCGAAACTGCGTCCCAGCGGCCGAGAACCAGCAGCGAGTCACCGGATTCGAGCGGTTCGTCGACGAACGGGGTGATGATGTTGCCCCGTCGACGCACGCCGAGCACGTGCAGCGCGTGTGTCGAGCGGAAACCAGCCTCTCTGAGCGTAATCCCGGCGAGTTGCGATTCGGGATGCAGGAGCACGACAGCGAGCCCGAGTTCCAGCTTCAAGAGCGCATGATCTTCGTCTCCGATCTCGAGCAATTCGAGATTCTCTGCGCCGATCAGGGCTTCGACTTCGTCGATTTCACCGACGACATACAAGGCGTCGCCAGCGTGAATCTCTGCGTCCGGGCTCGGGGACCCGAGCAGTTCCCGGCTCCCGCGCCGGCCCGACCGCTCGATCGCGATCACCCGCGCGTGAAAGCGCGTGCTGATTTCGGCCTCGGCCAGACTCCGACCGATCAGCGGTGAGCCGCTGAGAACGCGCAATCGGTGGTACGTTTCGTCGATCCCAAAGCCCGTCCGAAGGTCGTCGAGCGTTCGCTCATCGCTCTTTGGCGGCGCGGCGCCCCCGGGCAGCATGTGGCGGCCCACGAGCCACATGTAGAGCACCGCCACTGCCAGTACTGCCAGACCGATCGGGGTGAAGGCAAAGAACCCGAAAACCTCCAATCCCTTTTCGTCCAGTTCGGCGTTGACGACGAGGTTCGGGGTGGTGGCGATCAGTGTCAGCATTCCGCCCACGAGTGCTGCGAACGATAGCGGCATCAGGAGGTGGCTGGCGTTGAGATCGGTCTTGGCGGAGATCGTGAGTACTACGGGAATGAAGACCGCCACGACGGCAGTCGAACTCATCACGCTGCTGAGAACGGCCGCCGACACCATCAGCAGAATCAGCAGGCGCGTCTCGCTCGCACCGCCGACGCGCGCGATCCAGTTGCCCAATTCGTACGCGACACCCGTTCGGTTCAGCATCTCGCCGACGACGAGGAGTCCGGCGACGAGAAGCACCACAGGGTCGCCGAAGCCGGAGACTGCCTCGCGTGGCGTCAGCACGCCGCTCAGCATCAGCGCCAATACGACGAGCAGCGCCGTGACGTCCAGGCGTACGCGCCCCGATGCGAAGCAGGCCCCCGCCACTCCGAGTATTGCGAAGACGATCGCCGCTTCCGAACTCACGGCCCCAATCCTATCACGGGGCGGGAAGCTACCCGGGTGCACCGAAATCCGAGCCTGGATCCAGGACTGGCGGGGATATTCTCACCTGAAGCGGGGGATCTGGCCGATGCGAAAGCGGCTTCTGTCGCTAGCCTATCGCTCGGAAACCGGGCCGGGGGAGGTGGGCGTCCGTGCGAAATCCGATCGAGTTTGATTCGAATTCGAGAACTTGCCGCTCTGCGGGCGCCGTGATGGCGTTGGCGATGTTGTGGGTCGCGGGGGGGTGCGCGGCTCTCCATCACGACGAGCGTCTGCACAGCACGCTCTGGGTACAGACGAGTGCCGAGTATGCGATCTCGACCGAGCAGGTCTATTCGATGGCCATCCAGGGCCTCGCGGCGGCACTGGAAGATCCCGATTGGAATGTGGTCCTCGAACGGAACGATCAAGACCGCGAACTGCCGCCCGCGATCATCGTCGATATCGACGAGACGATACTCAACAACGCCGGTCACGCCGCGCGTTCGATCATTGCGCGAAAGGGCTTCGTGGCGGAGTTCTGGCGCGCGTGGGTCCGCGAAGTGGCGGCTCCAGCGGTACCGGGTGCCGTCGACTACCTGCGTTACGCCCAGGCCATGGGAATCACGGTCTTCTTCATCTCCAACCGGCTGGCCGACCTGGAGGAGCCGACCCGCGAAAACCTCGAAGCAGTCGGCTGCCCGCTCCGGACGGACATCGACGTGGTGCTGCTGCGAGAGGAGAAGCCCGGTTGGGGAGTCGACAAGTCAGCGCGCCGGGCCTGGGTTGCAGAGCGCTTCCGCGTGCTGCAGATCATCGGGGACGACCTGCGCGATTTTGTGCACGTGCCGGAGGACAGCGACGAGGGAGCTCGAGTCGAGATCGCGCTTTCTCATCACCGTCGGTGGGGCGAGGGCTGGTACATGTTGCCCAATCCGATTTATGGCGGATGGGAAGAGGCGTTGATGAAAGGCGAGTACGCGGAGCACGTATCGCCGCTGGAGCGGAAGTTCAAGCACCTCCAGACCCAATGAGGTGTCCGGTTCGGTAGAGAAGGGCAGGGTCGCTTCTCACTGAAGCGCCAGCTGGCTCATCGCTAAACCTGAATCGCCCGCGTCCCGATCCAGATCTCGCCGGTGTGGCCGTCGATCGACACCACGTCGCCGCTCGTGACCCGCGCCGCCTCGCGACCATCGGAGTCGACGAATGTCGCATGCTGGTTCTCGGTGTCGACACGCAGCGCAGTTGCGCCAAGCACCGCGCTGAACGGTCGATCTTCGATCCCGTGCACGGCCACCGCGGCGTGTGAAGTCGAGCCGCCGCGCGCGGCCAGCAAGCCACCTGCAGACAGGATCAACGGGATTTCATTCGGAGTCGGGTTCTCGAGCAGCAGGAGTACACCGTCGGAGTCGGAATCCTCCAGGGTCGCGAGCTGGGCGAGATCTGCATCGTTGAACGCGACTCGGCCGCGGAACGCGCCTCCGCGGATGCCAATTCCCGTGGCGGTCGCTTCTCCCGGCTGGTCGAACGATCGCACCTCTTCCTTCAGCGTGGTTACCGCTGTTCGCGCCTGCAAGATGCTGAGGACACCGCGCTCGACGGTAAATTCGATCTCGACGTCGGTGCCCCTCGCCATCCGGATTCGCGTTCCCGCGTGATCGATGCGGCGCTCGAGCATCGGCATCAGGCTGCGCAGTCTGGCAATCGGCTCGAATGAGTCCGCCGCGGTCAAGCCGCCTACGAGATCGTCTCCCGCGGCCGAGAATTTGATGTCCCCGGTCAACCGCCGCAAGCCGAGTCGCGTCACCATCGTCTTCGGAATCACGCCGGTGAGTGAGCAACGTGTCTCGTCCATACCCTCGTGCACTTCGGCGCTGCGCCGATTGCCGGACGACATCTGCTGGATGACCACTGCCGTGTTCCAGGTGTCTGAAATGCCCTTGATTTCGCGGTAGCGCTCGGCTCGTTTGGTGTTCCAGGATTCGATGACGGCAGTTACCGCTGCGGTGAGCTGGCGCTCGGGGTTCTCGAGTGACGCATCCAGCAGGTCGGAGTCGCCGTGCTCGCGCAGGATCTTCTTGCAGTTATGTGCGATGTCTCGCATCGCCTCCCAGGGCAGATCGTTCTTGTAGCGGATCCCGTGGGTTTCCTTCGCCTCTTCGACGAGGTGGAAGCGCTCGAGATCCACACCCATCACCGAGGCCCCCCACGAAGTCAGGAAGCGGCGGTAGGTGTCGTAGGCGTACCACGGGTCTTCGGCTGCCAGCGCCGCGGCGATCTCGTCGTTGATCCCGACGAACACAATCGTCGATAGGATTCCGGGCATCGAAAACACCGAGCCCCCGCGCACCGCGAGCAGCAGCGGATGCTGCGGATTGCCGAATTGCACCCTTTGTCCGTCGCGCCGGGCGATGTCCTGTTCGAGAACCGCGAGGTGTGTGGCGATTTCGTTTGCAAAACGCTCCGGGTCGCGCTCGTGGACCCGCGAACGGGCGAGATCCGTCGGCAGGACGAAGCCCTGACGGGTCGGTATCCCGGCGTGGCTGATGCGGATCAGGCTGCCGCCCTTGTTTCCGAAGGTTTCGCGCAGGGAAACGTTCGGATTCGCGAGGCGCGCTGCGATTTCGTCGAGATGTGCGAGGTGGAGAACGTCGAACGACTCCGGCAGTTCGATCACTTCGTCTGCGATCTGCGGTGCATCCTGGGTGCGAGCGCGCAGGTTTGTCTTCGCCAGGTCGGTGAGATTTGCGATGCTGTGCAGATCGTGCATGTAGCGCTGCAGGTTGGCGATCACACTCCGCAGCTCGTCTTTGGAGAGCCCCAGCAGCTCATCGAGGGCTTCGTACGACAGGGAGGTACGCTGCAACACGCGGTGGTAGCAATCTTGCAATGCTTCGATGACGTTCAGAAGTTCGACATCGTTACGGCCGGGGGGAGCGAGCATCTTCGCCAGTTCGCAGAGCTCTTCCGAGTACAATCCGCCGTGAGCGAGATTTCGCGCCGATATGGAGATGATCTCGAAACATTCGTCGAGCCGTACGCCGTCTTTCTGGTAACTGCTCGCAATGTGGCGAGTCGCGAGATAGCCCATCTCTTCGAGCAAGCAGTCGAGTTGAATCAGCAGATAGCGCTGTTCGGGAAAACCGCCGGAATCCGCCAGTAACTCGATATCGTCGCGCACTCGCGCCAGCAGGCGCACGGTCGAGAGGAAGTCATCGCTCTCGAATGCCGCGAGCGCTTCGTAGAGCGACGAAAAGAGCGCAGTCTGGCAGCGTTCGCGCAGAGTGCCCGTGAGTCGCGCCACGATGTCCCGCACCGATGCTTCGACGCCCGGAGCATCGAAATCGGGATCCGCGGGATCGAGTTGCTCGAGCGCGCTCAGCTCCGATCCGTAGTCCGCGCCATCCAGCAGCGCGGACACTTCTTCGACCTTCTTGCCGAGGATGCGGAGGTGATGGCCGAAGACCCAGCGGTTGCGCGCTCGAATGCCGCCTTCGACGGTGGTTCCCAACTCCCCTTCGAGGCTCTCGCCAAAATCGCAGCGGAGCAGGGCCTCGGCGTAGACGTCCTGCCATTCGCGGATGCGAGTCGCAATCTGCGCGCTGCCGAGGAGTTTTTCGAGGTTGTGCACGATCCGCTCGAGCAGCGCGCGCGGCTCGGTTTCCTGCCGCGCTGCCTCGTCGGTGTCGGACAATTCACCGAAGCCGAGAGCCGCCAGGCCTTCGGCGTTGCCGTTTTCGAAATACTCGTGATAGGCGGTTGCGAGTTCGAGCGTCGATTTGCCGAGTGCGTGATGGCTGCTTCGGCGCAGTTCGTTGGCGATCCGGCTGCCCCGGATGTGAACCTCCGATAGGTCGATCGAATCGACCCAGACCTGATCGATCAGACTCGGTCGCAGCAACAAGCCGGAGGCCTTGCGCACGAGTACGCGCATCCCCAGGCGGAGGCGATCCGCGAACGGGCACTTCAGCACTTCGACGATTTCCTGATTCAGCTGGTGCACCTCTGAGCGCAGATTCTTGGCATCGAGAAAACCGCGGAAGGAGTGTTCGCACAGTCGCATCACGATACCGCGGAGATAGATGGCCGCGCCGTAGTAGTTGGCGGACGCTCCGAGCTTCTTGAGCAGTGCCGTCATGTCGCGGACCCGCGAGATCCGAATCTCGGGCATCTCGTCCGGCGCGTAGCCGTAGATTTCACCGTCGAGGTCGATCACGTCGCCGCGCACGCCGGTCATCTCTGCCAGGAGCTCGTCGGTGACGATCGTCCCGGGCTGCAGCCGTCTGGAGTTCGCGGTGACTTCGCCCCCGCGCACGTCGTGCACCAGGAAGTCGTCTCCGGCCAGGTACGGGACCAGCACCCGGTCCTCGGTGCGGATGATCTTGTCGTTGACGATTTCGAACGGCCGCACCGTTTTCATCGTCTCGGTTCGCACCCGCAGATACTGGCGCAAGGCGATGCGGCGCTGGTCGGGGTCTGCATCCGTCGCGTAGTTCTTGTAGAACGCCGCGCTCACCTCGAGGATTGCCTTGTGTTGCGCTTCGCTGAGCACCGTTCCCGCGCTCGGCGAGGGCGAGAGCCCTGCAGTGTCTGCGGCGGCGATTCCGGACGCGCCGGTCGGCTGTACGCGCTCCGCGGCGGCGGAGATCGCGACCTCTCCGGAGCGGGGAGGCCGCCGCAACGGCAGCGAGGACGGAGCGGCGAGCTGCGGATCGTCGTAGACACCCGTGAGTCGCCGAAGCTCGGCGTGGATCGGGGTGCCCTCACCCTCCAGGATCCCGGCGACCTCGCGCAGGGCCGCTACGTAATCTTCCCAGCGGATACCGTCGACCGAAATGCCGTGCTCGTTCGCGAGCCGCTCGATGATGACGAGCATCTCTTCGCGCATCAGTTCCCAGAACTGCTTGCCGCGTACGTTCGCGATGGCGCGGGCCATTGCGAGCGAAGCCGACAGCACGGCATTCATGCCGAGGTTCTGTTTGCGCTGCATCACCTTGACGGCTTCTTCGGCCGAAGCGTCCGGTGCGAGTTTGCCGCGGCGTTCCGCAGTCCGCCGTTCGAGCTGCAGCAGAGCGCGGTCGATGTCGAGAAACGAAGAACTCGCGAGGTCGCGGCCGCGGAAGTAGGGCGCGATGACCTCGCGCACGTTGTCGACCGCGTTCATGCAACCCTTGCCCTGGTAGCGCCGCGACCGCAGGAACAGAGCGGAGAGATCGTCGTCACCGAGCTTTTCTACCTGCGCAAACGTCACGCCCTTGCGAAACGCGTACACACCGGGCTCGGTTTCGTCGAGAATTGCGCCGTGCGCAGCGACGGTTTCCGCGTGTTCGGCACCTTCGAACACGCCGTCGATCAGGTGGACGGCTTCGCCAGTTCCGGCAGACGTTCCCAGCGGAGTGGCGCCGCGGAAACTCAGCCGAACGGATCCCATCGGCACGCTGATATCTGCCTCGACGCCCACCGTCGGAATGCCGGCATTGGTCGGTTCCTCGTTGGCGGAGAGATCGACGACCAGTGCGCTGCCGTCGACGGCCCCGGTGGCGGCCATCCCGCGGTCGATCATCGCCATCTGGGTTGCGACGGAGTGGTACTTCACCAGTCGCTCGGTATTCGCACCGCCGCCCGCCTTGAGGCCGAGCGCGTTCGTCGACAGCGCGATATGTGCCTCCATGTCGTCGTTGGGACTCTTCGAGCGGTGCGAGATCACCAGCGACAGTCCCTTGCTGAGTGCGACCAGCATCGCCAGTACCGTCTCGTGCAGCGTGCCGATCTGGTTGGCCTTGATCAGCGCCGAATTGACCAGGCCGCGGTCGGCGGCGTCTTCGATCGTGGCGTCGTTGGTGGTGATGAGGTCGTCGCCGATGATCAGCAGCCGCTCGCCCTGGGCTGCGTGGAGCAGCTTCCAGCCCTCGTGATCGTCTTCCGAGAAGCCGTCCTCGATCGAGAGCAGCGGGATGTCGAGTTCGCGCAGAGCGTGGTCGTAGAGTTCGAGCACGCCATCGCGATCGAGCACCGTCTTGCTTTCGTCGCGCCAGAACAGATACGTGCCGACGCTGTCGGGTACGCCAAATTCCTCTCGGTAGGCGATTTCGAGTTCACTCATCGCGGGGTCGAGAGCGATCGCCACGTCTTCGCCGGGCCGATAGCCGCACTCTTCGATCGCCTGCTTCATCATCGCCCAGAGCCGGACTTCGGGCAGCCGATATTCGCCGCGGTCGATGTAGGGTGCGAGGCCGCCTTCGAGCCCGATTCCCATCACGCGGCACCCCTCCGCGTTTTCGATGATCTCCTTGAGGCGGGACTGCAGCGCGACCGTCATCTCCTGGGCGTCGAGATAGTTCTGCGCGCCCCGGATCATGAACATCGCTTCCTGCATGCTGATATTCGATTCGGGGTACTCCTTGATGGTATGGCGCCCGCCCATCCCGCAGTTGCGGAACTGCCAGGGTGCCGTGACCGGACCGAGGTTGGGGTGCAGTACTTCCTGCATGTGCGAATCGACGAGCTGCTGCTTGGCCTTCGCGGCCTGTGCGAACCAGCCCGTGACCGGCGGCAGCGCTTCGGCCGTTTCGCGCGCCTTGCGTTCGCGTTGTTGGAACTCGCGGTATTTGCCGCGATCTGCGATCCGGAAGTCGAGCGCCGCGACGATGCCGATCCCCAGCAGGAGCCGGCCGACGTAGATGGCGGGAATCGCGGACAGCCACAGGCCGAGGCCGAGCAACAGGGCGGACGGGGGCAGCATGATGAGCGCGAGGTTGCGGCTGGCCCGGGGCCCGGCGGCGGCGACCGCCAGATTGAACGGCGCGTCGGGGTAGTAGTTCAGTCCCTGTCGCTTGATTCCCGTTGCACGCCCCCACGGCGCCAGCGCAAACAACTTTGCGAAATAGAGCCAGCGTGACACTCCTCGGAGTTGCAAGTTAACCTTGACTTCCTCGGCGATCGAGTCATTCAATGCGTTGAGTCGTGCCGCGGTCAGGAAGTGTCCGATTTCGTGGATTGCGACGCCGACATGAAACGTGATGTAGACGAAGATCGCGGATAGCACGGTCTCCGGGCTGACGAAGATGAACTGCAACACCTCGCCCTTTGAAACATCCAGTGACGGCAGCACGAGAACCGATGAAATGAATGCCGCGTGAAACGAAACCAGGATGTGATTCGCCAGCACCCAGCCATCCTGCAGGTAGGCGCGTTCTTCGGTTGTCGCAGTTCGTCTGGTTCGGGTGGGGTTTCGCGCAATGCGGGTGAAATAATCGGCGCCAATCATGACCGCTTCTCTGTGGAAAATTCCAAGGGTGTGATGAATGAACGGTGATTCCTTTTGGGAGCAGAGCCTAGCAAGCTGAGACAAAAACGGCGCCAAGAGATTGGGTCCAAATGCGCGGCTTTCGCTCCGAATCGCATGCAGCTGACATTAGGCACCTGCGCGCTGACGCAGTTCGATTGCCGCGCCAAACGATCGCGCTGGGATGCGGACTGCCGGCGCCCGCTCGGGAACTCGACTTCGCATTTCGGATGGAAATCTGCCTCGGTGCTGGCTGCGCGTAAGGGACTTTTGGCCTCACTCCTCCACCTCGAGTACGAGGTGTTTGCTGCGCGCGCGGCGGATTCGAGCGGCTTCCAGGGCCAGCAGGTGATCCTGGTAGGCACTCGCGTCGAATTCGACCACGAGTAGGCTCTCGCGCTCGTCTCCGTCGCTGATTCGCGCCCTGACCGTCAGGTGATTCTCGCCCGGCGCGAGCGGCACCGAGGCGGCGAAGCGACCGTCGGGCGTAAACGACAAGCGGCCGATTTCCCGATCGACTCCCGCATTGTGGATCGAGATCTTCTCGAGATAGGGCATCGATACCCGTTCCGCGAAGAAGGTCTCGAGATCGGGCGACGGCACCCGCGTGAAGCTGCTCGCAGTGTTGGCGAGCATCTCGTCGATGAAGGCCGGCGGCTGTTCGGAGATGCCGCCCAGGGCGAACAGGTGCAGAGCGACTCCGCGCAGTGCGGCACTTCGCGCGCGATCGACGTTGCGCTCGCGAAAATCGCGGTCGGCTTGCGCGCCTTGCCCGAACGGGTATCCACCGCGGCCATCGGCCGAAAGCATCACGATACGTCGCGCTCCGGGGCGCGCGGCGCCGGGCCAACTGGGCGGGCGGTAGAGTTCGTCGACGGCGAGCGCGAATCCGTCGCTGAAGCTCATCGGGCCGGCGCGACCTCGGTCGGCCACCCGCTTCAGCGCTCTCTCGATCGCAGCCGCATCGCCCGTGAGCGGAAGCTCGCGCTTCGCGGAGAGTTCTTCCGGTTTGCCCGTCGACGCCGAGCGGCTCACGTCGGGGCCCGGGAAGCTGACGATCCCGATGCGGACCTCGCCGAGGCGGTCTCGAATCGAATCGACGAATCTGCGCGCGGCGCGCACCTGTGCGGAGAGCGGATCGCCGGGCGCCGAATCCGCGGCCGCGGCGTCGCCGTCGGTTTGTGCGTTCGAAGTGTCGATCGCGATCACGACGTCGTACTCGGCGCCCGCGAGGCCGCCGATCCAGACGCTGCCCTCGATCTCCACCTTCCCGTCCGCGTCTGCGATGGTCTCGCCGGGCTTGGGGGTGGAGACGTGGATCTCGGTTTCGCCGAACCCGCTGCCGGTGCGGGCGACGTCGCAGCGCTGCATCACGGAGCTCTCGAAGACGCGCACGCCGACGCTCCAGCCCTCGTCCCAATCGGATTGGCCGCGTTCGAGGCAGCGCCAACGGATTTCGTTCAAGAGCACGCCGGCGTCTTCGAGCTGGCAGCTGTCCACGGGGATCACGGGGTGGCGCGGGTGCTTCGCCCAGCGTTGCTCGTCGCGATCCCAGACTTCGAGCGCAATCTGATCGCCGCGGCAGAAGTTGCGCGGGTAGAAGACGAATACGGGATCCATCGTATTTCCCCAGGCCGTCGCGAGCCTCGGGAGCGCGAGCAGCGCAAACAGCGCGAGCAGGGCCGGGCTGGGGTGCGCGGCCGCGATGCGCCGCGGCTGCGGATGCGGGTAGGCGGGGGGCATGGCCCTCGATTATAGACCGCTGCGCGATCTGCGGGGAAGCCTCTTGTCCGGCCCCGAAATGGCCAGAGGAGCACCTCCCGCCGAGGCGGGTGTGTCGAGGCGACTCCGAGCGGCCGACGCGCGGGCCCGTCTATTTCCTCTGCGCGGCTCGCCTGACCCGCTTGACGGTTCGCTCGACCTCGCTGCGCGCTCGCGAGGACATCTTGCGCCACTCGCGTTGGCCGCGCGCTTCGAGGGCTCCGAGGTGGTGGCTCGCATCCCGAACCACGCGCATCAGGCTTCGGCGCGCATCCTTGCCCGCGTTCTCGATCTGCTTCTCGATCGCGTTGAGGTCGCGGCGAATTTGACTCGAGAGGGCCTTCAGGGATTTCGGGAGGTCTTCGCCCAGCAGGTCGGAGGCGGAAATGCGCCGCGCCTTCTTCTTGGCGGTCTTCTTCGCGGTCTTCTTCTTGGTGGCCTTCTTCTTGGTCGCCACCTTTCGGGTCGTCTTCTTTGCAGTCGTCTTCTTGCGTGTCGCCGATTGTCGAGCGGTCACTTTGGGACCTCCTCCTGGCTCAATCCGCGGTTGCGGGGGCTCACGCTGCCGAGTCGCTTCGGCAGATGCGTGCATTGTGCAATACATCTGGCTAACTAACCAAAGTAAATAGCTCAATGGCACTGCCGTGTTGGGGACCCCCGCCCCGAGGACCGGCAGGGGAGGCCCATTGGATCGATCTACCCGGCTTTGCGCGATCGCCGCAATCGCCGCACTGACCGCGTGCGGTGATCGAGTCGAGCCAGGCGAGCGCGCGACGGAGTCTCCGATTCCTCGGCTTTATTTCGTGGGGGGCGAGGTCTGCGAGCCCTGTCACGTCGCCGAGTACGAGCTCTGGAAGGGGTCGCATCACGACCTCGCGATGCAGGTTGTCGATGAGACCAGCGTGCTCGGCGATTTCAATGACGCGCAATTTGTGCACTTCGGCGTCACTACCACTTTCTACCGGCGCGACGAAAAGTTCTTCGTGCGCACGGACGGCCCCGATGGGGAACTCCGCGATTACCAGATCGCGTATGTGTTTGGCTTCGATCCGCTCCAGCAATATCTGATCGAATTTCCGGGCGGGCGCCTTCAGGCCCTGAGCGTGTGCTGGGACAATCGGCCCGAGAGCGAGGGCGGTCAGCGCTGGTTCCACCTCCACCCCGACGACCCGGTCCCCGCCGGCGACGTGCTCCACTGGACCGGGCCGAACCAGAACTGGAATTACATGTGCGCCGATTGTCACTCGACGAATCTCCGCAAGAACTACCTCGCCGATGAAGACCGCTACGAGACCCGTTGGGAGGAGATCGACGTCTCCTGCGAGGAGTGCCACGGCCCCGGGTCGGCCCACGTGGCGTGGGCAAACGCTCGCGCGGAAGCGGGCGCCGATCAACAACTCGCGTTCGATCGGGACAATCCCGACGACGGTCTGACGGTCGATCTCCGGAACGACGGCGTCTGGCGCTTTGACAGCGACGAGAAATTCGCACACCGCTCGCCGGAAAAAGGGGCGGACGCACAGCTCGATACCTGCGGGCGCTGTCATTCGCGCCGCGGCGTGCTGCACCCGGAGCCGGTCCGCGGTCAGTCGCTTCTCGACACCCACCGCCCGGCGCTTGTCGACGCTCCGCTCTATTACGCGGACGGCCAGATTTTCGACGAGGTCTACGTCTGGGGTTCCTTTCTCCAAAGCCGCATGCACGCGTCGGGAGTCGTCTGCACCGATTGCCACGACGGCCACGCGTTGCAGCTGCCCGAGAACCCCGATCTGAGTTGCCTCGGCTGCCACCGCGCGGATGTGTATGCGGTGCCCGAACACCACCACCACAAATGGAAATCGACGGGCTCGAGTTGCGTCGCGTGTCACATGCTCGCGCGCCATTACATGGGCGTGGACTTGCGGCACGACCACAGCTTCCGCATCCCGCGTCCGGACCTCACGCTCGCGATCGGTAGCCCCAACACCTGCACGGACTGCCACGCCGACCAGTCGGTGGAGTGGTCGGCCGAAGCCGCCGAGCGTTGGTGGGGCACCGAGCTTGCCGAAAAAACCCACTACGGACAGATTCTGCGAGCGGGCCGGCAGCGCGCACCCGGGGCCGCGCGCGCACTCGCCGAACTGGCGAACGAGCCCAGCGTGCCGGCGATCGTTCGCGCAACGGCCCTGCACATGCTGCCTCCGGCTCCGCAGACCGCGGACGCGGTGCGGCGCGGTCTCGGAGACCCGGATCCGCTGATCCGGGTTGCAGCGCTGGAAGCCGCGGAGAGCCTCGAGCCGCGCTCGAGATTGAAACTCGTTCGGCAATTGCTGCGCGATCCGGTGTTGGGCGTCCGGATTCAGGCCGCGCGCGCGCTGGTCGCAATTCCCCAAGAACTCTGGGAGCCGGGCGATCGGGCGAGGCTCGCACGCCCCCTCGCCGAATACCGCGCCGCGCAGATGGAAAATGCCGACCGACCCGAGGCCCGCCTGAATCTCGCCGCCCTCGCGGTCGCGGAGGGTCAACTGGAACGGGCCCGCAATGAGTTGGAAACCGCACTGCGGCTCGGGCCGTGGTTCGTGCCCGCCTACGTGAATCTCGCGGATCTGTATCGCCAGACCCAACGCGAGGACGAGGCCGAGCGCGTCCTGCGCGCCGGCCTCGCGCAGGTGGCGGACAGCGCGGAACTCTCCCACG
This sequence comes from Deltaproteobacteria bacterium, assembly GCA_019313245.1. Taxonomy (GTDB): domain Bacteria; phylum Myxococcota_A; class UBA9160; order UBA9160; family SMWR01; genus JACZVU01. The sequence continues at coordinate 5,740 of JAFDBP010000018.1, read as the reverse complement.
CGCTGGGGCTGTCGCTGGTTCGCCAGGGCGAGATCGCCACCGCGATGGCGGAACTCTCCCGCGCCGCGGAGTTGGCGCCCGAAACACCGCGCTACGCCTATGTCTATGGGATCGCGCTGAACTCGACGGGGGAGGCCGATCGCGCGTTGAGGGTGCTGAACGCGGCGCATCGGCAGCACCCGGGCGACCAGGCGCTGCTGACTGCGCTGGTCACCATGAGTCGCGACGCCGGAGATTGGCAAGCGGCCCTCAGGTATGCGCTGGATTTGGTCGAATTGCTGCCTGAAGATCCCGGCGCGCGCCAACTGCTCGCCGAGATCCGTTCGCTTCAGGCTGGAGAGCAGTGAGTCGGAGCGGAACGCGGCGGACCTGAAAGAGATGCAACGGTTCGGGAAAGAAGGATCGGGCCGGCGGAGACGAAAGGGTAGGGGGTGAGGTGTCGAGCATTCGAGCCATTGTCAGCAATCTGATTTCGATGCTGATCAGCCTGCTGGTGCTTGCGATCCTGCTCGAGTTGGGTCTGCGGGCGGTGTATTTTTCGTCGGATCCGCGCGTGCTCGTGTATCCGCCCGTCGCGAACGGGATCAACGGATTGCAAGATTCCGATTTCGATGCGGAAATACCGCCCGGCGAATTTCGCATCCTCGCGCTGGGCGCATCGGCGTTCATCACGCGGAACTTCCAGCCACAGATGCAGGCGCTGCTGAACGAGAATCCGCTGTTCGCCGAGCCGGGCCTGAAGGTTCGTCTGGTCTCCACGGGCATCCCCGCCCACATGACCTACGACTCGCTCTGGAAGTACCGCTACTGGTATGACGGCTACGACTTCGACCTGGTGATGTTCTACCACGGGATCAACGACGCGCGGGCCAACAACTATCCGCGGGACGTCTTCCGGGACGACTACTCGCAATTCAGCTACTACCACCGCTTTGCGCCGGCCTTCGATTGGATCGAGCGGCACCCCCGGTTGTCGCGCTCGTTTCTCGTCAGCTGGGTGATGAAGCTCTCGCTGGGTGCCAAGACGATGTTTGCAGCCGAATTCGAGCGAGAGGCCCCGTACAACAATCCGCTCAACGACCCTTGGCGCGCCGAAGCCGGCGATTTGAAGACGCCGCCCGTATTCGCGCGCAACGTCGAAGCGGTGATCGAGTTGGCCGAGGAGCGCGACGATCCGCTCTTGCTGCTCACCTACACCTTTTACGTTCCCGAAGGCTATTCGAACGAGCGCTTCCTCGCGGGAGAGCTCGATTATTCGTTTGCGGAGGAGAGTGTCGCGACGGAGGTCTGGGGCTGGTCGCATCACGTCCAGGCGGCGATCGAGGCCCACGACGAAGTCATCCGCGAGATCGCGGCCGAGCGCCCCGAGCTGCTCTTCTTCGACATGGAGCGCTTCATGCCCAAGGACGGCAAGCACTTCATCGACATCTGCCACTGGACGGATCTGGGCCAGGCGAAGTTCGCAGAGGGGGTCGTCGAGGCGCTGAAGAGCAGGCCCGAGATCGTTCAGCGCGCACTGAATCGGCGCTGAGTCGGTCTCACATCACAGCGAGCCGCGTCGAGCTGCAAGCGCCCGATCGCGTAGAACTCGATCTTCGGTGGTGAGTCGAGCGGCTACCAGCGCGTGCGCAGCGTGAGGCTTCCGGTGCCGCGGTCGAAGCCGCCGCTCGAACCCCCGCCCGATCCGGTCTTCGAACTGAAGTAGCCGTAGCGCAGTGCGACCTCCAGCCAGTCATTGATCCAGTAGCTGAAGCCGCCCGCGGCGCTCCAGATGGCCTGACCATTTCCCCTGAACCTCGAGTCCTCGTAGCCCGCGCTAACTTCGAGGTGATACCAGAGCTTCGGGAGCAATTCGTCGTAGGCGCGGAGTCGACCCTCTCCCGAGTGATAGTCTTTCGGGTTGAAGTAGCCGTTGTTGAACAACTCCGTGAAGTCCATTCCCGTGTAGCGCACCGCGAAGTGCACGCGCGGCTCGTTCCAGATGCGCCGCTCGATTTCAGCCTGCCACCAGGTGTGTTCGTTGCCGTCCGTGTAGTCGCCCCACTTGAAGCGCCCCGTGATTCGCGTTTTCTCGTCCGGCGTGATGTCGACTGAGCCATTCGCGTAGGTGCCCTTGATGTTCTGACGCAGCGATTCGACGTTGTCGAATGTGGTTCGATTGGAACCGATGTCGATGCGGAAGAAGTCGTTGGGCCAGATCGTCAACCAGGTGTCGTAGGTGAACGGTGCGCTGTCGTCCTGGTTCTTTTCGTCGATGACGTCTACCCAGCCTGTTCCGTTCCATTCGATCGCGTCGTTGAAGCGATGGCGGACGTGCAGTCCCGGGCGATATACGTAGATGTTGCTCGAATCGACTGCTGCGCCGATACCGCCCGGCTTGGTTTGGTTCTTGTCTTCTGGGTCGTACATGTAGGTGTGAAAGCGCATCCCGACGGTCGTGAGTCCGTCGTTGAAGCGGAAATTCTGGCCGAGTTCCCAACCCGTGATGCGCAGGTCGTCGCTCTGGTGGGATTCTCGGTAGTTGAAGATCGTCTCGGGGCGTTGGCTGCGCTCGAGGTCATCGAGCAGGCGCTGCGCGTTCGCGTCGCCCGGAACGGCCGCGAGGTGGTCGCGCAGCACCTTCTCCGAGCGGTCGGGACGCCCCATCCAATCGAGTGCCTGCGCGAGCAGCGCGACACCCTCCGGGTCGTTCGGATACTTGACGAGAAAACCCTCGAGCTGCTCGACCGCCCTTCGGTGTTGGCCGCGCCAGCTCTGCACCCGCCCGACGCTGCGCAGCGCGTCGAGGTCGGCCGGGTTTGAAGCGACGAGTGCCTGGTACTCGCGAAGCGCGGGCAGTTGTTGGTCACTCCAGGACAGCGCGAGCGCGAGCCCACGCCGTGCGCGTTCCCGCTCATCTGCGGAGATCCCCGGTGTATCGAGTACCTCGCGGTAGAGCGCGACGGCCTCGCTTCCGCGACCGCCGTAGGTGAGTTGGTCGGCGTACTCGCGGAGGACCTCCGCTCGCTTCGCGGGTTCTTCGCTCATCGCGTTCTCGAACGCCCGGATGGATTTGGTGTGCTCGTTCGCCTGTGCGGCTTCTCGAGCCGTCGCGATCCACGCGTTGGCAGCGGCCTCTCCGGCCAGTGTTGGGGATGCCGCGCCGAGGGAGATCAGGCACAGACCGAGTGCTGCAAGAAGGAGCGCGCGCCAGTCTCTCATCGCGTTCGCGCCTCGACCTCTCGACTCTGCTCGGTCATCGAGCGCCGCGTCACCACCCAGTCTGCGCGGCCGAGCAGGTGGTCGTACATCGCGACGAGCGAGATCATCGCCTTGAAGAGCGTGAAGAAGAAGACGAAGAACCCGTAGGCGACCCAGCGCAAATAGTGGTGGCGCGCGAAAGCGATCTTGGCCGCAACCCCGGTCTGGTAGGGCCCGCTCACGAACGTGACGATCGCCGTGAGCCAGAGATACCAGTGCGAGGTGAGTTCGATGTAGCCCTGAAGCAGCAGCAGGCTCAGCAGGATCGGGTAGATCTGCAGTGCGAGCAGCGGGTACATCTCGCGGTAGAGCAGCAGATAGGTCCAGTAGATCTTCTGCGGGAAACTCAGGTGTCGCGACTTCCAGAACGCCAGCTGGAATCGGATGCTCACCTCGAGCCAGCCCTGCGCCCAGCGTTGGCGCTGGTACCAGAAGGCCGGCAGGTCCGTCGGGGCGAGTTCGGTCGAGATGATGCTCCGGTCGTTGAGGATGCGGTAGCCCGCGAGCAGCGCGCGAGACGTCGCGTCGATGTCCTCGGTCAGCATCGTCGAATCGAAGCGGATCTCGCGCAGCACTTCGGTGCGCCAATAGCCGTTGGAGCCGCCGAAGATGCCCGTGTCGACGAAGAGCGAGCGCGCCGCGTGGCAGACGCCGTACGTGCACTCGAACTCGACCGCGATCATCTTCGTCATGAAATTCGTTTCGCTGTTGCGGACCACGTTGCGCCCCTGGACGACGTCGTAGCCGCGCTCGAACCAGCGCCACGCGCGCTGGAAGCAATCCGGCTGCGGGTGGTGGTCGGCGTCGAGAATGCCGACGATCTCGCTGGTCAGCAGGGGAAGCGCCGCATTGATGTTCTCGGCCTTCGACTCGCTGGTCTCGACGTGAAGCAGTCGCAGGCAATCGTGTTGCGCGGCGAGCTGTTCGAGTTCGTCTTCGATGGGCAGTCGCACCGGGCGGTTGTAGGCGAGGATCAGCTCGAAGCCCGCGTCCGGTCGGCGCACGTTGTCGATGATTTCGGTGAGCGTCTCGATGATGATGTCCTGCTCGTTGGGCAGGTAGGCGGCGACGATGAACGAACAGCTCGGCAGCGGGCGGGTCGGCTCCTGGGCCGTTGCGCCGCTCACGCCGAACGCGTCCTTGAACTTTCGCTTCCAGCGCTCGGACGAGCCGATCGGTTCCCCAGCGGATCCCGCGTAGCGCCGGAAGAGCGCCGCGGTCGCTTCGTAGATGATCATCACTGCGGTGATCAGGTAGGCGGTCGCGACCGTGGCGTGCAGCCAGAAGAGGGACGCTCCGCCCACCCTGAGGTAGTAGTAGAGAATTGCGGGCACGCCGATGACCACGACGTGCGTGAAGATGATCTTGTCCCAGCCGATTCGACGTTTCACCGGATCCCTACCGTTCAGCCTCGATGGTCGGCCCAGCGGGTGCGAGTCCGACCGAGTTCGCGCCTCAGCCATTCGCGGCTGGAGGCTCAACTCGAATCGGTTGTTTGGGTTTTTCACTTGACGCGCCAGCGGCGTTTCGAGCCACCCCGGACGCCGGGTATCTCGCTACTGCGGGTTTTTCACATCAATGATCTTGTCGTCTTCGAGGTGGATCGAATATTGGGTCCGGTCGAGCCGAAACCTCCCGCGCGACAGTGAGTTGATCCGATCCCTCGCTCGGTCCAGCCCGGTGCCTTTCTCCTCGAGTTCAATTGCGCGGATGAGCCCGTAGCTCTCGGGTCCTCGCCCAGATCAGACCCATTCTTCGATCCACCTCCCAGGGGGCGAATCTCAAGGCTGTGTCGGGGTTTCCGACAAGGGAATTGGGGCAGGCGGCCCAGAGGAGTGCGTGGCGGCATGGGCGGACGAATCTTCGAGCGCAAACGGCGCCAGATGCCGTGCACGCTAACGCTGGATGGCCGGAACCACGGGGGTCTCATTCTCGACGTGTCCCCCGGGGGACTATTCATACAGAGCAGCGCCAAGATCAAGCCCGGCGACCAGCTCGAGGTTCAAACAACCCTTCCGGGCGTGGAGGGGCGGCTTCGCATCCAGGTCGAGGTCGTGCGCAAGGTCGTCGTCCCCTCGCATTTGATCAAGGTCGCCCGCGGCGGAGTCGGCGTGCGGATCATCAACGCGCCGGAGGCCTATTACCAATTCATGGACGAGCTCGGCGTCACAGCCGACGCCGGCACGTCGAAGATCGAGCAATTGGAGAGCCGGCGCGCCAGGCCTGCGGCCGAGTCCCAGGTCTCGGAGCTCGGCGACCCCGAACCGGAGGTCGAAACAAAACCGCCCGCCCCGCGAGCGCAATTTCGGGTTCGCATCAAGCAGTCCCAGGGTCCGCGCTCCCGCACGGTCAGCGTCGAGGCCGATTCCGAAGAAGACGCCCGGGCGCAGGCGCTCCACGCTGCGGGCGCGGGCTGGATCGTGCTCGGCGCGGAGCGCGTCGCCGCGGATTAATCGGCGGCCGAGGTCTCGCCCGCGGCGCGGGGGTTGCCCGCTCCCGC
>JAFDBP010000017.1 GCA_019313245.1 Deltaproteobacteria bacterium | reverse complement strand
TCGATCTCCGTCTGCATGCGCGCGTAGACCTCTTCCAGCCGCTTGACGGGAGAGATCGTCTCGAGCAACTCCTGGCGCTCGGGGAGCTGCAGATTGAGGTGGGCGACGATGGTGTCCGCCAGGTGCCCGGGTGCGCTGACCGCCGTGACGGTGTTGAGCGTCTCGGGCGGAACCTTCTTGTTGTTCTTGACGTACTTTTCGAACGCCGAGTGCACGGTGCGCACGAGCGCGTCGAGTTCGGTCGCCGAATCTTCGACCTCGGAGATGTCTTCGATCTCGCAGGCGAAGTACGGTTCCGAACTCACGACGCGGGCGATGCGCGCTCGCTTCTTTCCCTCGACGAGAACCTTGACGGTTCCGTCGGGCAGGCGCAGCAGCTGGATGATCGACCCGAGGGTGCCGACGCTGTAGATGTCCTCTTCGCTCGGGTCGTCTTCTGCGGCCTCGCGCTGGGCGCAGAGCAGCAGTTCGCGATCGTTCGACATCGCGTGCTCGAGCGCCTGGATGGACGGAGCGCGCCCGACGAAAAGCGGAACGACCATGTGCGGAAATACGACGATGTCGCGCAGCGGGAGAAGCGGGAGGACCTTGCTGTCCATCGGGTCGCCCGCGATGTTGCCGCCGTCTTCGTCCGGATTCTGTGCCATATCCGATCGTTTCCTTTAGGCGGATTCCGCCTCGGGCTCCTGTTTCAGAACCATCAGCGGATTGCTGCCCTGTTCGATGACTTCCTCATTGATCACACACTCTTCCACATCGTCTCGAGAGGGGATGTCGTACATCAGATCGAGCATCACGTTCTCGAGGATCGAACGCAGTCCGCGCGCGCCCGACTTGCGCTTCATGGCCTGGCGCGCCACCGCGCGCAGGGCGCCGTCGGTGAAGCGCAGGTGAACGTCCTCGAACTCGAAGAGCTTCTGGTACTGCTTGACGAGCGCGTTCTTCGGCTGGGTGAGGATCGCGATCAGCGCCTCCTCGTTCAGCTCGCTGAGCGTCGCGACGACGGGCAGCCGCCCCACGAACTCCGGAATCAAGCCGAAGTGGAGCAGGTCTTCCCCCTGGACATCGCGCAGCACTTCGCCGAGCCTCCGATCCTTCTCGGCGGGCATATCGGCTCCGAACCCCATCCCCTTCACCCCAATCCGCTTCTGGATGATGCTGTCGAGGCCCACGAAGGCGCCGCCGCAGATGAACAGGATGTTCGAGGTGTCGATCTGCAGGAACTCCTGCTGGGGATGCTTGCGCCCACCCTTGGGAGGAACGCTGGCCGTGGTCCCCTCGATGATCTTGAGCAGCGCCTGCTGGACGCCCTCCCCCGAAACGTCGCGGGTAATCGATGGGTTCTCACTCTTGCGCGCGATCTTGTCGATTTCGTCGATGTAGATGATGCCGCGCTGGGCGCGATCGACGTCGTAGTTCGCGGCCTGCAACAGATTCAAGATGATGTTCTCGACATCCTCACCCACATAACCGGCCTCGGTCAGGGTGGTCGCGTCCGCAATCGTGAACGGGACGTCGAGAATCCGCGCGAGCGTCTGGGCGAGCAGGGTCTTGCCGCAACCCGTGGGCCCGAGCAGCACGATATTGGCCTTCTGGAGTTCGACGTCGCCGACGAAGGTCTGGCTCTCGATCCGCCGGTAGTGATTGTGGACCGCAACCGAGAGGACCTTCTTCGCCGCGTCCTGGCCGATCACGTAATCGTCGAGGGCTTCCTTGATCTCGACGGGCTTCGGAACCCGGGAGGCCTGCGGGGTCGGCTCATCCTCGGTGTATTCCTCGGCGATGATGTCGTTGCACAGCTCGATGCACTCGTCGCAGATGTAGACCGTGGGGCCCGCGATCAGCTTCTTGACCTCGCGCTGGCTCTTGCCGCAAAAGGAACAGGAGAGATTCGCGTCTTCGTCCCGCTTCTTCATGGATTCGCGCCTCCGCTGTTCGACTTGCCACCCGATTGGCCACTGTTGTCGCGCTCGCGGATGACGCGATCCACCAGCCCATAAGCCTGCGCATCATCCCCTGACATATAGTAATCCCGTTCCGTATCTCGCGCGATTTCCTCGACCGCATGCCCGGTGTGATCGGCAAGAATCTGGTTCATCCGATCGCGGAGCTTGAGGATTTCGCGCGCGTGAATATCGATGTCGCTGGCCTGCCCCCGCACACCACCCATCGGCTGGTGGAGCATGATCCGTGAATTGGGCAGCGCGGCGCGCTTGCCCTTGGCGCCCGCCGCGAGCAGCCAGGCCGCCATCGAGGCCGCCTGCCCCATGCAGAGGGTCGTCACATCGGGCCGCACGTACTGCATGGTGTCGTAGATCGCGAGGCCCGCCGTCACCGAGCCCCCGCGCGAATTCAGGTAGAGGTGGATCTCCTTCTCGGGGTCTTCCGCCTCGAGGAAGAGCAGCTGGGCGACGATCAGGTTCGCGACGTCGTCGGTGATCTCGGTTCCGACGAAGATGATCCGGTCGCGCAGCAGGCGCGAGTAGATGTCGAAATGGCGCTCGCCCCGCTGGCTCTGTTCGATCACGTAGGGAATCAGGGTCATCTCGCGCTCCGTGTTGCGGCCGATCCGCCCAGCGGGGCGCAGCCGCTCGCTGCCAGACCGGAGCGTACCGGACCCCGGGCCGCGGCTGCCGCGTGGGCGTTCTGTTTCAATTTCGAGGTCCCCGCTCTGGCCCGCAGCTGACGGGCCCGCCTGTCACGCCTCGATACCGCGCCGCGAACGGGGGAGGAACGGCGGCGGCATTCTGGCCATCGATCGCTCTGCTTACCGCAACGGCGGCAGTCGGGCGACCCGCGCTCTTGAAATTGCTCTAAGTGCCCGAACTTTCGTCGATTTTAGCTGCGGAAACGAGGAAATCAAGCACCTTCTCGTCCCGCAGCTGGTGCCGCAGTGCCCCTTTGAGTTGCTCGTCCTCGTGCATCTGGCGCAGGCGCGGGTTCTGCTCGTCTCCACCGCCCATCAATTCGTCGATCTTCGCGGCGACTTCGTCGTCCGAGATCTCGATCTGCTGCGCTTTGGCGATCGCCTGCAGCGCGAGCATCTCGCGCACGTCGCGCTCCGCGCGCGGGCGCCACTCTTCGCGCCAGCGGTCGAGCTGGGCGTGGATGGCTTCGTGATCCAGCTGCCCCTCCAGCCGCTGGTGGGCGCTGGCGAGCTGGTTCTGCAGTTGCCGATCGATCATGCCCGGCGGCACGTTGAAGTCCATCCGCTCGAGCAGCGCGTCCATCAGGGTCGTGCGGAAGGTCTCCTTGGATTCGCGCTCCTGGCCGGCTTCGAGATCGCTGCGGATCCGCGCGCGCAGCGCTTCGAGCGAATCGAAATCGCCGAGGTCCTTGGCGAATTCGTCGTCGAGTTGCGGAATCTGCGCCTTGCGGATGTCGACGATGTGGACCGCGAAGACCGCCTCTTTGCCGGCGACTTCCGGATTGCCGTAGGCCTCCGGGAAGGTCACCGTCACGTCGCGGTCGTCGCCGGCCTGCGCGCCGATCAGCTGGTCTTCGAAGCCCGGGATGAAGCGCCCGCCGCCGATTTCGAGCGGGACGCCCTGGCCGGTCCCGCCCTCGAAGGTGTCTTCGTCGATCCTGCCGACGAAGTCGATCGTGGCGGTGTGGCCCCTCGCGAGCGCCGTGCCCTCGGGCTCCTCGACGAGCGGCGCGTTCGCATTGCGCAATTCTTCGAGCCGCTGCTCGACCTCGGCATCTTCCACCGAGACCTCGGGGCGCACCGCGGGAAGGCCGCTGAGATCGGGCAATTCGATTTCGGGACTCACCTCGATCGACGCCGTGTATTTGAAACTCGCGTCGGGCGCGGGCTTGCCGGCCGAAATCGCGGGCTCGCTGACCGGCTGGATCTCTGCGAGTTCGATCGCATCGGCGAGCGTTTCGGACACGAGCGTGTGCTCGAGCTGCTCGGCGACCGAGGCGCCGTGGAGTCTTTCGAGCACGGAGCGCGGCGCCTTGCCGGGGCGAAAGCCCTTGACCCGAACCTGCTTGGCGAGATCGCGATACGCGCGGTCGAACGCTTTGCGGACGCGCGAAACGTCGACCTCGACTTCGATCGTGTGGAGTATCGATGTGCGCTCGATCGTCTCGACGCGAACGGCTGATTTTTGGGTCTGCTCTGTCGTCATGGGATTCCGTATGCGAGTGGTGGTACCGGGGACAGGACTCGAACCTGCACGTCCTCTCGGACAGAGGCTCCTAAGGCCACTGCGTCTACCAATTCCGCCACCCCGGCAGTCAGAGATGCACCCTAGGGGCGGAACCCGGGCGAGTCAACGCTGGGTCGAGGTGGTGAGCGCGCAAGGAATCGAACCTTGAACCTAGGGATTAAGAGTCCCTTGCTCTGCCAATTGAGCTACGCGCCCACCGTGGTTGCCACAGTAAGGACGCCCCACCCCGATCGCAAGACCCAGAAGGCGGAATCGCTACTCCGCTCGGCCGAATCCTCCACCGCCCGGGGTTTCGACGATCAGCCGGTCGCCGCTTGCCAGCGCGAGGGTGAACTTGCAGCCGACCTCTTCGACGCGGCCGTCGCCGCGCACCACGGTGT
>JAFDBP010000016.1 GCA_019313245.1 Deltaproteobacteria bacterium | reverse complement strand
TCGACAGGAATCCTTCCTGCTGGCGGCGGGCCTGAACCAGGTGATCTACGACGAGGATGCCTGGGCGTCCTTCGACATCCAGAAGCAGACCTACGTGAAGCAAGCGTGGGAATTCGATTCCTTCCAACTCGGCGTCGTGCAGGATGCGGCGGGCGCCTTCCTGGAACTCGACCGCTCCGGGTCGACGCTGGAGATCCAGCGCAACAACCGCGAACTCACGCGGAAAAACCTCGAGACGTCGCGTGCGCGGATTGCAGCGGGCTGGTCGAGCGAGCGGGAGGCGCTGCGCTGGGAGAGCCAGCTCGCGGGAAACGACAGCGCGGTCCGCGCAGCCGAGGTGCGCTTGCTCCAGGCCCGCTTCGAGCTGAACCGGGTCCGCAATCGGCCTCCCGAATCCGCCGTGGCAGTCCAGCGCGTGACGGTCGACGAATACGGCTTCGTCTATTCCCGCAAGCCCGTCGCAGAGGCCATCGCGGCTCCGGAACGAGATCAAAAGCTTCGCGACTTCCTCGTGCGGGTCGGCCTCGCGCGCTCGCCGGATCTCGCGGCCCTCGACGCCGCAATCGCCGCTGCCGAGCGCCAGCTGACCGCCGACCGGCGCGCCTTCTGGGTACCGTCGCTGAACTTCGCCGCGGGCGTCGAGCATCTGGTGAACAGTGGAAACAAGTCCGAAGCGCGCTTCAACGCTACGGAGTGGATGGTCAAGGGCGTACTGACCCATCCCCTGTTCGAAGGCGGCGCGAAGTTCGCCAACCTCCGCCAGGCGGGAGAGCTGCTCGCGAGCGCCCGCACGACCCGCCGCGCAGCCGCACTGACCCTCGAGCAGGGCATCCGTTCCGCCTTCGCCCAGGCAAGCGGGTCCTACGCGGGCATTGATTTCGCCGCGCGCGAGCTCGCTGCGGCGCAGCGCAGCTACGAGCTCGTCGATTCCTCCTACGTCCTGGGGGTTGCCTCGATCCTCGATCTTCTCGATGCCCAGAGCCAGCTTCTCGATGCGGAGCTCGCCGCGGTGAACGCCCTCTACGACTTCCACGAGGACCTCCTGACCGCCGAGCGGGAGATTGCGCTCTATCCCTTCCTCGAGTCGCCCGCTGCGGTCGCAGAGACTCTCGACGGCGTCGAACGCGAACTCCGGCCCTGAGCGCCCGGCTGGTCGACCTGCCGGCCCAATTGCTCTCGAAGCTCCGGTCCCAATTCGGGCGCGGGAACGTTGGTGAAAGTTCACCGGGGTCTGTGCGAGCGGGGATTCGGGTTCAGTCGCGAGGCTCGGGATCGCTTCGGTACGCGCTCAGGAGTTCGTCGATGACGGGGTCCATTTTCGTTTTCGTGCGTTGCCACTTCATCAGGGAGAATCCTCCCTTTCCCTTCAGGTGGTATTCGGCAAAAGCGATCTTGCGCCCGTCCCGGTCGATTCTCACCTCGGCGTGCGACAGGTAGGTGGCGAAATCCCAGGTCTGGCGGGCGGTGTAGGTGACGATGAACTCGCAGTGATCGGGAACCTTCGCCAGGAAGACTTCGGACGAGATGCCGTGGCGATGGAATCCCGCCTGAAGCACCGGTAGGAAATCCTTTACCCAGACTTTTGGATTTTCCTGGATGCAGACGTGTTCGAGTCGTGCCGCGGGTTCGACGGGTTGGACGTTGATGGACGTGCAGCCCGATACGAAGATTGCCGAAGCGGCGATCGCGAATTGCTTTATTCGCGTCATCTGCAACCCCTTTTGTCGAAGCGGCGCATTGGGCGGGGACGCGGGTGAATATCCACCAGCGCTCCGGCGGGCGCCACGCCGTTCGGGCAAAATCTCCAACGGTCCCGCTGGTGTAGCGTGAGGCTTTGCGTCGCGCTTTGCAACGTCGCCCCGCGCCGCAAAGCCGCCGATCTCGCCTCTAATCGATTGACCGCATCTCTCGGCGGGGCGTACACTGGGACCGCAGCAAAGGGAGGTACGAGGATGCGGCGACTCATCTCGATTTTCTTTGCCACCGGCACGGTTCTGGCGACAATTCTGGGGGCGGGCGCAGGCGCGGCGCACGCGAGCGCGACGATCGACCTGATCTGGGCCGACACCGGCACCAACGAGATGAGCAATGTGCAGTTGTCTGCGGGGATCACCCTGCAGGTAATCCTGACCACGGGCGCCGACGGTTCGCAGGGCGCCGGCGTCAGCGTCGATTACAGCAGCGCTCTGAGTTCACTTTCGGTGATCGGCTATATGAGCACGCCGAGCGGCGGACTGCCGCTCGTGCTCGGCACGACGACCGATACCGGATCGCGCATCCAGAACGTGAATTCCGCTTCGCTTCCGCCCTACGTGGGCAGCGGTCTGCCCTCGCCGGGTCAGACGCATCAGCTCGGAACGGTCACCTTCCAGGCGAATCAGCTCCCCGGCGGCACGCTCGCGATTCGGGTAGACGTGGATGGCCCGACCGACGACGTCTTGAATTTCTCTGGCGACATCATCAGCGACACGACCACGTTCAACAGCGCCTACCTATGTAGCGGGAGCGGGCCGTGTCCCGCGCCCACCGCGACGCCCACGGCGACGGCGACTCCGACCGCGTCACCAACGCCGACGCCGACCCCAACACCGACGGCGACCGCGACACCGACCGCTACGTCACCCACGCCGACACCTACGGCCACCGTGGTGCCCACACCCACACCGCCCACGCCGACCCCCACGGTAACCGCCACACCCTCGCCGACGCCGACCGTGACGGCGTCACCCACGGCGACGCCGCGCGCGAGCGCAACGATCGACCTGATCTGGGCGGACAACGGAACGAGCGTAATCGAGGATGTACCCGATGGCAGTTCGATCACCCTCCAGGTGATCTTGACCGCGGGTTCCACCGGTTCGCAGGGCGCCGGCGTCAGCGTCGACTACAGCGGCGTCGCGGGTCTCTCGGTGGTCTCGTTCGCGAGCACGGTCGGCGGCCCGCTGCCGCTGCTGCTCGGAACGACGTCCGACACGGGATCCCGGGTGGAGAACATCAACTCCGCCTCCTTCCCGCCCTACGTGGGCACCGGTCTGACCGCCGGTCAGAGCCACCAACTCGGAACGGTCACCTTCGACAAGAGTTCTGGCGTCGGCAACGGCCGGTTCGAGATTCGATCGGATGCCGATGGTCCGACCGATGATGTGCTGGACCTGGCCGGCAACGTGATTACCCACACGACCCAGTTCAACAGCGCTTACCTGATCAATGTGGGGGTGTTTCCGACACCATCGCAGACGCCCACTCCAACTCCATCGCCGAGCCCGACGCCGTCGGCCACCCCGTCTGCGACGCCGTCGCCCACTCCGTTTACGGCGACTCCTTCTGCGACACCGACCGGGACGCCGTCGGTCACCCCGTCTGCGACGCCGTCGCCCACTCCGTTTACGGCGACTCCTTCTGCGACGCCGACCGGGACGCCGTCGGTCACTCCGTCCGCGACACCGTCGTACACTCCGACCGCGACACCTTCGGCCACGCCGACCGCGGAGCCGACGCCACCGCCGTGTTCGTTCGTCTGGCCGGAGGTCACCTTCGTCACGATCGCGAAGGGCCAGAGGCCGTCGAACAACGAGAAGCTCACCCACACCATTCGGGGCAACATCGTCGATCCCAGCTCTCTGGGCGCGACCGCCCACCGGATTCCGGTCTGCGCGGGGACGCAGGTCACGTCGACCGTCACGGACGCGACCGGAACGCCGACGAACACGGCTTCGGGCAGCCTCGAGTGTTCCCCGAGCGGCTGCGCGGGAGTCGTGAACGAGACGGAGAAGTATCTGTCGACGTCCGCGGACGGCAAGGACAAGGACTCGATCACGTTCCTGCCGAGGTGAACCGGGTCGTGGCGATCGAGTCGCGTTTTCTCTGCGTGCCGAGTCCGTAAAGGCAGCCGATCAGCGGCACTCCGGGTACACGATGGCCTTGCACTCTTCCGGCAAGTCCTGGTAGATGGTCGGCGTAAACACCATGTCGGGATTGGAATTCGCGAGGCCGACACATATCTTCGCCTGTTCGGGCGCCGAATCCGGCAGGCTATCCGGGAAACAGGAGCCGTTCGTCGCGAAGAACCCGGTGCTGTCGGTACCCACCAGCAACGGACAGCTCCCGTTGTCGGTCTCGTCGTCCGCCCGATCGCAATCCAGCGTCAAGCCATCGAACGCGTTGATCATCGAGCAGGCCTCGCAGCGGGCCGCCGCGATTGCGCAAGCCTCGACG
>JAFDBP010000015.1 GCA_019313245.1 Deltaproteobacteria bacterium | reverse complement strand
TTCCGTCGCCCCGATTGCGGAAGACGAAATTCTGCGCGGTGTCGTTGGCGACGATCACGTCCGTCCAACCGTCCGAATCGAGGTCGACGAAGGCCAGGCCGAGCGCCTTCGCAACCGGCGTACCCGCCGCGCTCTCCACGTGCAGTCCGGCTTCGCGCGAGACGTCGACGAAGCGGCCGTCGCCCCGATTGCGCAGCAGCGACAGGTGCGCGCCGCGAAAATTCAGCGGCGGGCCATAGGCGCGGCCGATTCCGGTGATGCGAAAGTCTACGGCGCGATCGATCTCGGCCGACCACTCGACGTAGTTGCAGACGAAGAGGTCGAGGTCGCCATCGTTGTCCGCGTCGAAGAAGCCCGCGCTCGTTCCCCAGCCGCCGGGATGCCCCGCGACGCCCGCGGATTCGGTCACGTCCGCAAAACGGCCGGCGTCGTTGCGGAACAGGCGATTGCTCCCCACCGCCGTAATGAACAGATCGAGATCGGCGTCCGCGTCGTAATCACCCACCGCGACACCCACCCCGTACAGACTCACGTCGAGACCCGCTCGGGAGGTGACGTCCTCGAAGCGCCCGCTCCCGTCGTTGCTGTAGAGCGCCAGAGTGGCCCGCGTTTCGCCGCCAGGAGGATCTCCGGGCCAATGGGTGGAGTTGACCAACAGCAGATCCGGATCGCCGTCGCCGTCGTAGTCGAAGAAGGCGGCGCCCGAGCCCATCGTCTCCGGCATCAGCTTCTCGCCGCGCGCGCCGTTCTCGTGGACGAAGTCGATCCGGGCTTCGCGGGTGATGTCGGTAAAGCGCACGTCGGGCGGCTGCGCGCTCAGATCCTGGAGCTGCGGCTGGGTCGGCTCGGCCTCGTCGACGGGCTCGGGTTCGGGCGAGCGACCCCAGAGCAGCAGCGCGAGCGCGACTCCTCCACCGATGACGACGACGGCTGCGAGCGACTTGCGAAAGAACCGGCCGATCACGGCGTCGTCTTCGGGCACCCGCTCGTCGTCGCGCTGCCGGTCTGTGTCCCCTCTCATTTCCGGCCACGCACCGACACGTGCGGTCTCCCCTCTCGAGCGATTTGTTCCACGCTTCCCGTATAGGCCCCGGGGCGCTGTAGGTCGTAGACGACGATCGGTTCGGCGGCGTGGTTCGCGGCCGGATTCTGCCGGCGGTGCAGGTTGATCACATAGCCCGCGCTGTCGTCGGGCTTGAAGCGAGCGTGTAACCCGCGGTGCTCGGCTTCGCGCGCGGCGTCGCCGAGGCGAGCGTAGACCTGCGCGAGCCCGTAGTGCGCGGTCACGTTCTCGGGATCGATCTCGAGCGCGCTCTCGAAGCGGGCCGCGGCTGCGCGCAAGTACGACTCCCGCTCGCGCGCGCGCGACTCGCCGCGTTCGAGTTTCGAGCGCTCGAAGAGCGTGAGTCCGAGTTGGTTCAGCACCCGGTAGTCCTTGCCGAAATCGAAACCGCGATCGCGCGCCTCCTGGAAGCGCGTATCGACGATGCTCTCGAAACTCTCGATCGCGGCGTCGAGGTGTCCGTTCTGCTTGTTCACGAGCCCGGTGAACCAGGCGACCGTCCACGGCGGCGCCGCAGGCGAGAATGCCCCCGCGCGTTCGAGCGCACCGACGGCGTCGTCGAGCCTGCCCTCCTTGAAATACACGCGCGCCAGATTGAGCGGGCCATCGGCGCGGCCGAGCGATTCGACCTGACGAAAGGCCGCCTCGGCCTGGCGGAGTTCTCCCTTCTGCGAACCCTTCGCGCCCTTGCGGAGCAACCCGATGCCGTAATCGTTCCAGCGCATCCAACTCGGAAAGTCGGGCTCTTCGGTGTCCGCTGCCGCACCCCCGATCGGCAGGCGCACCCGGTCGCTCGCGAGCGTCACGATGGGGAGATCGTTCCGGCGGTCCGCGCCGTAGATGTGCTGCATGTAGGTGGTGTCGAACTTCCGGTAGTGGAGGCGCACCTCCACGTCGAGGTGGCCCGCCGCATCCTCGGGAAGCTCGAAGCGATACTGCACGGTGTCGGCCGCACCGGGTGGGATCTGGTGGTTGTAGAGGGCCGTGAAGATCGCCTCGGCGTTGCGGCGATCGATCCGGTTTCCCTCGCGGTCGAGCACGTAGCTGTTGACCCGATGCGCCCACGGATCCAACCGCCCGTACTCGCCCAGCCCTCCGCTGCGCCCGATCACCCGGCCGCCCGACGAGAGCACGACCTCGAGCCAGACTTCGTTCGAATCGGCCGTCCCCTCGGTGAAGGTGTGGCCCATCTTGAGCGTGCGGATGACGACCTCGAGCAGATACGGCTCGCCGGGGGCGAGCGCCGGCAGCGCGGGCCGCAGCGGAGCCATCAGCTCTCCGTCGAGCGTGCCGCCGCGCCGGATCCCGAAGATGTCGACCCTCATCACGCCCTCGAGGAAGGCGCGATGTGCGTCGACGACCTCGGATCCCAGACCGACCAGATGCGGGATCGCGGTGTTCGCCGACGGGAAAAGGTGATCGTGAACCTTCAACACACCCGAGTCGTCGAAGAAATCCGCGGCAAAATCCGTCGACGCCTGGAGCGGCATGTGGCAACCATTGCAGTTCGGCTCGGCGCGCGGCGGGTAGTAGAAGCTCGACGCTCCGTGTCCGGAGACCCCGCTCAACAGGAAGGCATCGTAGTGGTTCTGTCCCCGCAAGAACTTGTAGCCGTTGAGCTCTTCGGGCAGGTGCACTTTGTGGCAGGTGCCGCAGAACTCCGTACTCCGGTGCAGCGGCTTGAGAAAGGTCTTCTTGTGGAACCCCGGATTGGCCTTGATCAGCTGTCGATTCACCCAGCGCAGCGCGGCGTTCTCGCTGAATGCGAACGGATAGTGGATGGGCTCCTCGATGGTGTAATCGGCATTGCCCCGCGGACTGTTGACGTGGCTGATCGCGTGACAGGCCGTGCAGGTGATCCCCGCCTGGGATGACGCGTCGGATACGTCGCTGAGTTCGATGTCCATGCGATCGAATTCGCCGCCGAAGAACGGAACCGGATCGTGACAGCCCGCGCAGAAGCGGGCGGCCTGGGTGTCGCCATCCCGCGCCAGAACGGTCTTGCGGGTGTTGCGCACCGAGAACAGGTAAGCCGGATTGTTGAAGGAGCTGAAGCGATGGGCGCTCTTCGACCAGCGGTCGTGAATGGATTCGTGGCACTCGGCGCAGTAGTCGTCGATCAGCAGCGCGCGCGCCGGGATGAATTTTCCGCTGGCGGTTCGCGCGAGGCTCGGGAAGAAGTAGCGCTCGCTCGCCTCGGGGCCGGGCTCGCCCCAATTGCGCGGATCCTGGGCGTGCAGCCCGATGAGTGCCACGGCGGTCACGCCCGCGACGGCCGCGAGCCGCCCCCCGACCACCCAGCGGATGCGGCGCCCCGCGAGCCGGTGCAGAACGAACAACCAGACGATTGCGAGCGGACTGAGGGCGTGGATCCAGTACGCGACATTGCGTAGCGCGGGATCTCGCAGCTGGATCATTCCGTCGATGCGCGTCACCAACAGGCCCGCGACGATCAGGATCACGCTCGTGGAGAACAGCGCGACACCCGCGCGGACGGCGCGCCGATTGGGCCGTTTGCGAGCCGACAGTCCGTGAAGCGCCCCAAACGACAAGACCAGCGGTATCAGCGCCAGGCCCAGCACGAGGTGCATCAGGAACATCGATTGGTAGAAGTAGTTCTGGATCGTCTTGCCACTCGACCACTCGACGAGCCGCACGCCGACCAGATAGACCGAATTGATGGCGATCAGAGACAGCAGCGTGAGCACCGCCAACAGCAGCCAGCGCTGGCGGGGGCTCACCGCCGGGACGTATCGCCGCCCGCCGGAATTTCGATCCTCTGCGTCGCCGCCACCCGACTCGCGGCTATCCGTCATCATGGCTGCCTCGAATTTCGAATCGGACTGCCATGGTAGTCAAGCTCACGCGCTCTCAAAACGCAGGGCCCGCTGCGCCCCGGACGGCGGAAACGCGGCGATTCAATCGAGCGCCTGAGCGATGGCGGGATTCGGCTCGCCAGCGCGAACGCACGAACAGTCGATCGGCGCCGCAGCGCGCTGCGTCTCGTTCGCGCGTTCGAGCGCTGCAATCCGAGCCTCGCGGCAATCGAGACACCCGGCAATCCGCGCGACATCCCAGAGATCTGCGAATACCCGACCGCGCCCCGCGCGAATGCCGTATTCGAGCGCGGACTGCAGCTCGGCGAGATTCGGCCTCGAATAGAGCCCCCGCCCTTCGAGCACATCGACGATGCCATTTCCGGCGCGAACCGGAATCACCACACAGCATTCGACGCCCAGCGAAAACGCCCAATCGATCGACCGCTTCGCCCACTCGACCCGCTCCGGACCGAGATGACCGGGCGGGCCCAACAGGATGAAGGCCCGCGAGGCGATGCCGTTGTCGGTCAGCAGGCGCGCGGCGCCTGCAAAATCTTCGAGCGTCATGCTGGGCTTGATGCGCGGCAGCACCTGCGGATCCACCGTTTCGAGACCGATCGCGACCTCGAGCGCCGCCGGCGCAATCGCTTTTGCGAACGCGATGCAGCGCGCGTCGACGAACCGCGGGTGACACTCCACGATGACCGAGCACTTATCCGCCAGAAGTTCCGCGATGCGCGGCAGATCGGCACTCGGGATCGCCTCGGGGTCGAAGAAGCTGCCCGCGTTGTAGAGCTTGACGTGGGGCGTCTCGGGCAGATTCGCGAGCGCCCACTCGATCTGCTCCGCCACCAGGCCGTCGCCGATGCGCTCCGTCAACGTGTTCTGCCACAAATCGCAGAAGACGCAGCGGAACGGGCACTCCCTGTTGGTCAAGAAGATCGCGGCGACATCTTCGACCTTGCCGGCGCGCGAGAATTCGCGCTCCACGAAGTGCGCGTAGGGCCTCGTGGGATCCAGCGAAGAGCGCGCGCCGCGCGCCGCGACGATCTCTCGATCAGGAATGCGCGGCAGCGGAGCCATCAAAAATCGATTGATAGAGCGCGCGGTACTCCGCGGGGCGTTCGGGGAAGTGGTCCTTGAGCAGGCTCTCGTGCGCGACGCCGTGCTGGAAACGCCGCTTCTAGAACACTGGCATCTCGAGGCCCGTCACGGCCCGCACGCCCTGCGAAACCACCTCTCCCTTGAGGCGATAGAGCGCCTCGTGGTCCCAGTTCGTGAGTTCGATGAACGGAATTCCCTCCGACACCTCGACGACGTTGGGCAGCGTAAACGGGCTGAAACCCCGCAAGCCGTAGTGGTCGGCCGGCGCGTGGCTGCGCGCGCAGCCCCGGCTCATGCCGCCCGAATACGTCAGCGAGTGCTTGATCGAATCGACCCCCCAGCCCTCGTGATACAGCATCAGGTTGTTCAGCACGCTGCGAATCGTGAGTTCGGGATTCTCCTCGATCGGGTAATCCTTGAGGTTCTCATCGCCGCCCTCCCCGTCGACGAGATAGCGCCAATCGGGGTAGCGATCGCGGATGCCGTGACACAGCGCGAGCGCCATCGCCCCCGCCTGGATGTCGAGCGGCTTGTAGTCCTCGATCACCCGGATCGCCTGGGCGAAATCGATGTAATCGAGCGGCACCTCGACGGGCTCGTGGAAGACCTGGAGATCCAACGCGGCGAGAAAGCGCCTCGCCTGGTCGAGGTCCGCTCCCGATCGATCCACGCTGAGCGTGAAGGCCTTGAGCCGGCCGGGGTTCATGCCGAGTTCGCAGATCGCGTGATAGAGCACCAGGAAGACCGCACCGCTGTCGATCCCGCCGGAAAAACTCACGCCGACCGGCTCTTCTGCGGGAATCGTCTTCAGCCATTTCTGGATTTCCACCGCGAGTGCGCCGATGTAGCGTCGGCCGATCTCGGCGGTGTCTCCGGGAAGGCTTTCGCGCGCGGGTGCAAAGAAGCGCCGATAGCTGGGATTGGGATCCGGACAGCCGATCAGCTGGATCTCCGTGAGATGGTGCGCGGGAACCATGCGCGTGTAACTGGGATGGAATTGGTCGCCAAATCCGCGCTCGTCGAGCCACGCCTTGATGGTGTCGATGCGGTGCGCGACCACCAGTGCCGGACCTTCGCTCTGCTTGACGATGAAGTACCGCATCGGCAGCTGCAGCGAGCGCGCCAGCCGGACGGCCTGGCCGCGGCGCGCGACCAGCGCGAAGTGGCCGTCGATTTCGCGAATGCGCTGAACGTCGCCATCGGCCACGCGCTCGCGGGCCTCTTCGAGCGACATGCCGAAAATGGAGTTGCGATCGGGATCGGTGAGGTCGAAGACCTCGCGGATGACCTGGGGTTCGACCATGACGGACCTCCGGCGACGAGTGGGAACGACTTCCGCTGGACCGAAAATCTACGCGATCGAACGCACGCGAGCCAGAAGGGGCGGAGTCGAGCGGCGCGGCGGCACCGCACGGGCGTGCGGCTCCACGGGCTCGGCCAAGCGGGCTCGCGTTTCGTCGACACAGGGAAAGACCCGCTCCGGAATCAGCGGCTCGGGAGCACTGCGAAGCGCCTCGATGCAGCCCCCGAACAACCTGCGGCGCGCGGCCTTGCGGCGCGCGGCCGTCAACTCGTCAGAACGCGTGTCTCCCTCACCGAGCACTCCGCGAACCACGGCTTCCCTCTCGAATGACGCATTTGCTCGCTCGAGCAGATCTTCCGCAGTGCGCATATCTCCACGCTTCCAGGCGATGTACCCGCCCAGGTAGAGAGCGGTGGTCGACCTCGGGTTCATTCGATAGGCGACTTCGAGATTCTTCTGGGCAGCATCGAGTTTGCCCTGCGCAACTTCCACCTCACCCCGCAACATCGGCGGGCGACTTTCCTCTCGATTGATCAGGTGTGCGGCTTCGAACGCATTCACCGCGGCATCCAGATCGAAGAATTCACCCGCAGCGGGGAGCGTGTGCAGGATGCCCAGTTGGATCCACGCGCGAGAACTCGCGGTGTTGATGCGAACCAACTCCTCCCAGTTCGCGCCGGCTTCGGCGTATCGCTCGAGTTCGAGCAGGCTGTTGCCCAGGTAATAGCGCGTATCCTCATGCAGGGGATCGATGGTCGCCATCTCGCTGTAGACGGCGACCGCCTCTTCCCAGTTTCCCTCGACGAAGAGCTTCTGGGCGCGGCGATTGAGCGCCCAGAAGCGCTTCTTCTCCTCGCGCGTGAGATCCGAGGCAACGTCCGAAACCAGTGCGCGCTTGGAGATCGCAGAGTGCCGTGACGCCGCCGATTCACTCGCCGCGCCGCTGTTGGCAGAATCGCCGACGGGCCGCGGTGGGTGCCCCTCTTCCAGCCTCCAGAGGCGGTTCGCTTCGAGGCCGTCCCAAACGTCGCGATGGCCACCGGGCCAGGTGATCTCGACGCGATCCAGCTTCACCGCCTCACCCAGCCCGAACAACACGTCGGAATAATTCTGCGAGAGATACGAGGGACCCGCACCGGCCTCCCGCAGGTAGGCGCGACCCCCCGCGCGAACCACGATTCTCGCGCCGATTCCCGACGGGTGGCCGGAGTGGGCGCGGAGCCTGAATCCAACCCAATTCCCGGCGGGTGTATCGTTGCGCAACAGGCGCGCCCTGCCCCCGTGACGCACGATGAACAGATCGGCATCGCCATCGCCGTCGTAGTCGGCGAACGCGGCGCCCCGCCCGACACCCGGCTCCTCCGCGCGGAAACCCGCTTCGGCCCCCACCTCGAAGAAGCCCTCTTCCGGACCCCGGCTCCAGTACAGGTGCGGGTGCATCGGCACCATCTCGGTCGGATTGTCTCGCTTTTGCAGCGTGCTGCCGTTGGCGACGAACAGGTCCAACCAGCCGTCGTTGTCGAAATCGACGAACGCGGTTCCCCATCCGACCAGATCGAGAGCGATCTGACCGAGACCGAAACGGTCGGCGTCGTCTCTGAACCGAAGCCTGCCCTCCGAACCCTCGTCGCGGCTCTCGGCGGTCAGATTCGAAAACAGGGCATTTTCTTGCGCGACCCAGTGCGTCAGGAAGAGATCGAGTTCGAGGTTGCCATCCCAATCGCCGACGCCAATTCCCATCGAGCTGCGGTAGTCGGCCACGAGCGCTTCATAACTGACGTCCCGAAAGGTTCCGTCGCCGCGGTTCCAGTACATCCCGTTGTCCGACACATCGTTCGCCACGTACAAATCCGGCCGACCGTCGGCATCGAAGTCCGCCCACGCCGCGGCCAGGCTGCGACCGAATTCGGCCTGAACACCCGCGTATTCGGCGCGCTCGTCGAAGCTGCCGTCTCCGCGATTGACGTAGAGGTGATTGCGCTGGGGCGGATGCGAGGAGGGGTTGATGGTGAAGGGGTTCTCCGCGTCGCCCATCTGCGCGGCATCGCTACCGGGCGGCTCGGGGATGTAGCTCACGTAGGCGCACACGTAGAGATCGAGATCACCGTCCAGATCGAAGTCCGCCCAGGAAGCGCCGGCCCAGAACGCTTCGGCATCCAGGCCCGCGCGCGTCGTGACCTCGCGAAAGGTCCCGTCCCCCTGGTTCTCCCAGAGAATGTTGCGCCCCCACGACGTGACGAAGAGGTCCTCGTCGCCATCGGCGTCGTAGTCGCCAAAGCTCGCGCCCATTCCGCGGTGTGCTGCGCCGACACCTGCCGCCTCGGTGACGTCCTCGAATGTACCATCACCCCGATTGCGATAGAGGCGATCCGTCGCCGGAGACGCGGCCATTTCCGCATCGGACACTCCGAGCGGTGCGGCAAAGTTGACGAGGAATAGATCGGGCCATCCATCTCCGTCGTAGTCGCCCCAGGCTCCGCCGGACCCCATGTCCTCGGGGATCTGGCTGGTGCGCTGGAATGGGAAATGATCGAAGCGAATACCCGCCGGCTCGGACACATCCGTGAAGCGCAGGCTGGTCGATGGCCGTTCGAGACTCCGGTCCAGGGTTCGGGTAATTCCCTCGCGTTCCTGTCCCGCCACGTACTGTTCGACGCTCGTCCACTGCCTGACTGCGATGAACAGCGCGATCAGCAGGACGGGCAGCGAGCACAGGAGAAGGGTCTTTCGGATCAATCGACCGCGCTTGGTCAACTAGCCTCCTCGATCCGAATCGTCTTCTCATCTACCGACATCTGGATCACGGGCGCGGTGAGTCCGCTGTCTTCACCAAACATGAAATTCAAGAGAAATTGATCGGCCTTGCGATAGTCGAGCGACGCCCTCACGTGGAGTGCCCGCGACTGTCCGGGAGTGTTCACCTTGAAGTCCTTGTGCGGCGTCTCGCTGGTGCGCGCCTCTTCGGCGGGAACGCCCGACGAAGACGGGCAGACGACCGTGTAGCGCGCCGCGTCGCTGAACCCCGGGAACAACGCGCGCCGGTACCGCACGCCCACCATTTCCCACAGGTTGTGCCGGTCGATCAGGTTCCCGTAGCGATCCACGGGCTCGGCCTTGAACATGAAGGCGCCGGGTTCGATGAAATGTTTCTCGTCCCGGCTTCCGCTCGACATCACCACGTTCCCCTGATCGTCGGTCACCTCCAGATTGATCCACGACTGGATGATGTCCAGCGGTCCGGTCGGAAAATCGTGACCCACCTTGTTGGACGAGATGACCACCCGAATGTCGAACTCCTCGCCGGGCCGGATCGAATCGGGCGATTGGATTTCGATGTCGACCGCCGGACCGTTGGCCCACTTGTAGGCGATCTCGGGGATCTCGCGTTTGCCCTGCAGCCAGGCCACGGTGAGATCGTGGTGCTCCTGCCAGCCTTCGAGTTCGAGCACGCTCGGAACGAACGAATTGGCGGCAATGAAACGGTGATCGCGGTGCTGACCGTCGTCCTTCGAGCGGTAACTGTCGAGATCGTCACCGGAAGCCGGATCGGTTGAGGCCTGCAGCGGCATGTGGCATTCCCGGCACTCGACCACCTTGTCGGGTTCACCCTCCGGATTCCATTTGCTCTTGCGCCAGTTGTCGTACTGGTTCTGGAGCTGCACCCACCCGACCTTGTTCACCTCTTCGTCGATGAACTGCTTGTGACAGGCCGCGCAGTACTCGGGCGTCTTGAACAGGCGCTTCGAGAAGACCTCCTGATGCTTGCGCGGGTAGGCCCGAATCAAGAAGTCCGAGACACCCTTTGCAAGACCGCTCTCCTCGAGTTCGTACATGTATCGAACGGGCTGATCGATGGTGTAGTTCGCATTCCCCTTCAGGTCGGTTTCGCGAATGGAGTGGCAAACGAGACACGAGACGCCCTCGTCATAGCCGCGAACACTGCTGAGATCTTCGGCAAAGACGTTCTTGGTACCCGCGAAAAGCGATGCGGGGTCGTGACAACCCCCGCAGTACCGCGTGCTCTCGGGTCCGTTCTGCTTGGCCATGACCTCCTGGATGGCCTGGAATGCGGGATCCATCGACGACCAACGGTGCGCACTGATCGCCCACTCGCGATAGATCTCACTGTGGCAACCGGAGCTGCCGCAGTTCTTGCTCCCAGTGAGCGAGCGGTCGTCATAGGCGCCACCCGAGACCGTCATCGCCAGGCTCGGACTGAAGGGGCTTTGGCCTTCGTAGAAGTGGTAATCCTCTGGGAATTCATTCGCCCACTCGACCGGCTCGTGCAGTGCGGACAGTACGGCCACGACTGCTAGGCCGGCGATCGACCAGACGAGCGCGCCGCGAACCCAGCGTCTCTCCGCCGTCAACACGCTTTGCGCCTGCTCGGTCCGCCCCTTCCGATCGCGGAAGATCAGCAGAGCCACATGGGGAACCACAAAAGCGATGATGGCGAGCGTGGTAACGATGTGGACGGTGTCCCAGGTGTAGGAAATCGACGTGCCAAAAAGCGCCTGACACGTGAGCACCACACCGGACACCGCGTTGAGCGCGACCATCGCGAACGCGATGTAACCCGTAATCAGGTAGTGAGAGAGCGGGCGGCGGCGGTAGATCCACCAGTGGCGCCACTGATAGATCAGATAGGGGACCAGGAACAGGATCCCAGCAGCGGTATGGACCAGTACCGAGACCTGGGCGGAAACGCTGAAGGGCAATAGCCAGATCCACAGGCCGGTGAGGGTCTCGAATAACAGCAGCCCACCGACAAAGATCGAAAGTCGAGAGCCCCATTCGAGGGCGCGGCTATTTTGAGGCCCGACGGAGCGAGCTTCAACGGTCATTTCGACTCCAAACGTCTTTTGGCTGAAGGGCCCGCGGCTTATACTCCCAGCGCCATCGGCAGGCGAGCCCGCGAGGCGTAGCGTTGTGCGCTCGTTCTCGTCGCGCAACTTAACTATAAACCGATTGAATCGCCGTCATCCTGGGCCATTAGGTGGGAAACGAACGCATGCTCGGATTCGTGGCTGTCAAGGTGTGGCGAATTGCCCCAATCGCCGTCTTTCTGTGCCTAGTGCAGTGCGGCTCGGAGGCTCCGGTCGAGCACCCGCCCGAGTTCATCAACGCGATGAATCGCGGCAAGGCCTACCTCGAGAACCAGGATCCGACCATGGCGGTCCAGGCCTTCGAGGAGGCCGTGGCCCACGCCCCGAACTCGGCGCCGGCGCTGAGAAACCTGGCCCGCGCCCACTTCATGGCGCTCGACCTCGCGTCCTTCGCCGAGGTCCTCGAGCGCGCGCGAGCGCTCGAGCCCGACTCGATCGCGACCCACTATCTGAGCGGATTGCGCCACACCCGACTCGGCGAGTTCGAGCAGGCGATCCCGCACTTCGAAGAGGCGGTGCGGCTCGATCCCGAGACGCCCGCGCTGCGCTTCCAGCTCGCGAACGCCTATCAGGCGGCGGGGCGCCGCGAGGAGGCCATCGAGCAGTTCCGCGCCACCACCGAGCTGGATCCCCTCCACGCGGCCGCGCATCACCGCCTGGCGGGCTTCGCGCGCGAGGCCGGAGACAGCGAGGAATTCGCGGCCCGATCGAGGGAGGTCAAGCGCCTCAAGAGCCTGTTCGGCGATCAGAGCATGGCCGCCGAGCTGCTCGAGGCCTGCGTCTACACCCGCACCGAACCCGCGCTCGCCCCGGTGTCACGCAGCGCCGGGAAGCCGCGCGGGGACGCCGTGCAATTTCGCGATGCGACGCGCGAGATCATCCCCGACGAGTTCGAGCAGACCGCACCCGCGCTCGCCGCGACGCTGCTCGATGTGGAAAAGAACGGGCGTTACAGCTGGTTCGTCGCGTCTGCAGACGCCGGCGCGAGCATCCTGGCTCCCGCCGCGGGCGGGGTCTACCAGCGCACGCCCCTCGATCTGAAGCTGTCGGAGGCGCTGCTTTCGAGCGAGCGCATCGTAGCCCTCGCGGGCAGCCTCGAAGAGAGCGGCGACATGGAGACCCCCGAGTACCCGGCCCCGGAGATCCTCAGCGATCTGATGCTCGTGGGCGAGAACGGCGCGCAACTGCTCGGGCGGACCGGCCTGCGGGCGTTTGAGGACCTCACCGAATACGCGGGGCTCGCCGACGCGGCGGGAAGCACCGCGCGCTGGATGGACTACGACCACGACGGCGACATCGACCTTGTCGTGGGTGGAAAAGCGGGGCTATCGTTGTGGCAAAACGGTTTCGGCGGACAATTCGAGGACGTCACCGAAGCCGTCGGCCTCCGCGAATCACTGCCCGTCTCGGACGTCATGGCGGCGGACCTCGACAACGACGTCGCCATGGATCTGGTGGTCGCCCGGGGCGCACAGCCGACGCGCGTATTCGAAAATCGGCGCACCGGTCAGTTCGGCGCGCAGCCGGAGCCCCCCGGACCGTGGCCCGCCGCGCAATCCATCCTGATCGACGATCTCGACAACGACGGATACCTCGACGCGGTGCTGATCGATGCAGAGCAGCTCTCGATCGTACCGGGGCGCGGCGGCGCGAGGCAGCGCATCGGTCTCGCCGGGATGAAATTCCAGACGGCCGCGCTGATCGATTTCGACAACGACGGTTGGCTCGATCTGCTTCTCGGAGGGGCCGCGGCGAACGCTGAGGGCGCGGGCCAGCTGGCGCTCTGGCGCAACGGCGGCGCCGACGGCTGGCACGATGCGAGCGCAGAAACCGGCATCGGCTCGATTTCGCTTCCGAAGCCGAAACAGATTTCGGTCGCAGATCTCGACGGCGACGGAGACAGCGACCTGCTGTTGGTGACCGAAGCCGGCTTGAGGGCGCTGCGCAACGATGGTGGCAACGCGGCGGGCCAGCTCAAGGTCCGACTGGTGGGCACCAAGACCAACCCCAACGGCATCGGCACGCGCGTCGAAGTTCGCGCCGGCACGTTCTGGGCCGTGCGCTCCGTTTCGCAGCTGCCCGTCGAAATCGGCGTCGGCAAAAACTCACAGCTCGACTCCGTGCAGACCGTCTGGACCAACGGCGTGGTGGAGAACGGGATCCAGGTCACCCCGTCGGCCGAACCGATGACCATCGTCGAGCGCATGGTCGCGGCCGGTTCGTGTCCGTTCCTCTACGCCTGGGACGGTGAAAGATTCCGCTTCGTAACCGATCTGCTCGGAAACTCACCGCTCGGTCTCTCGCTGCGCCGCGGCGTGACGCTTGCGGCCGACCCCGACGAGCTGGTCTGGGTTGGGGATTCGACGAACTTCACTCCGCGCGATGGGCACTACGTCCTTCAGGTCACGGAAGAGATGCGCGAGGTGCGCTACCTCGACCAGGCCCGACTGCTCGCCGCCGATCACGCTCCAGACGTCGAGGTGCATCCCACGGATCGATTGATGCCACCCCCCTTCCCCGCCTCCGAACTCTGGGCCATGCGCGCGCCGAGGGTTCCGAAATCGGCCATCGGGGACGACGGCATCGATCGCACCCGGGCCGTGAGCGCGATCGACGGTGAATACGCTGCGGCCGGATTGCCGCTCGATTCCCACTACAGGGGCCAGACCCAACCGCTGACCCTCACGCTCGACTTCGGCCCGCTCGCAGACATGCGCGCGCCCGTTCTGACGCTGACCGGTTGGCTGCAGTACGGCGACGCGAGCACCAACATCGCCCTGTCTCAGAGCGCGCGCGAAGTCGTCGTCCCGACTGCACTCGAAATGGAATCCGCGCGCGGCGAATGGGAGCCCGTCGACGTCACCGTCGGCATGCCGGCGGGCAAGACCAAGACGATCGCGATCGACCTGACGGGCAAACTCGCGCCCGATGTCCGGCGGCTGCGCCTCCGCACCACCTTCGAGTTGCGCTGGGACCGCATTGCGCTGTTCGAGCGGCTGCCCGCGAACGCGTTGCAAGTCCACAGCGCAAAACCCGCGAGCGCCCAGCTGCGGGCGAGGGGTTTTTCGGAAATCCGGTCGCGCGCCGCCGACCACCCCCCGACACCGGATTGGTACACCGTATCCGAGCGCCCGCCGTGGCGAACCACACCCCAGGGTTGGGTGACCCGATTTGGCGACGTGAAGCCGCTCGTCGAGCTTCGAGATGCGAAACTCGCGCTGCTCAACGGCGGCGATGCACTGGAGCTTCAGTTCGCGGCAGCGGATCTACCGCCGCTCGAGCGCGGGCACACGCGAACCTACTTCTTCTACTCCGTGGGGTGGGACAAGGATGGCGACCACAACGTGGTAGACGGAGACAGCGTCGAGCCGCTGCCCGTGCTCGCAAAGGACGACGATTGGCGGATCCGTTACAACACGCGCTGGGTGCCCAGAGATTGGCCGACGACCGCGCCCTGAACCGTCGCCACAGTCTCTGCTCCCGCGACCGCATCGCCGCCGTCGCGTCGACACTCGCCGCCCTTTGGCTCGCGATCCTGACTGCTTGCAGCGAAGACCCGCACGCGCGCCCGAAGACACTCGACGACTGGATCGCGCACCACGAGCGACTCGAACAGACGGTCTGGGCGGACGAATTTCTCGCACAGAAATACGAGAAGACGCTGGTCGCCCTATGGGACGCGCTGCTGCGCGCCGACCGCAAGGGAAAGCCCGAAACGAAACCGGAAATCCTGAAGTCCGTCGGCTTCGACAGCTTGACGATCGGGACGCTGAAGCGAATCGAAACGCTCGATCACGACATCGGCGTCTTCGCACCCCGGCCGCCCCACACCGCGTTGACGCACGACGACTGGGGCGAGTTGGTCGATAAGCTTTCGGCTACCGGCTACCGCCTGGTCCAGAGCGAGTGGCACCACGTCCGCTTCACCCCTCCCGGCGACGACGCGCCCGCGCGCTCGCAGATCGAGATCGCGCTCCATCTGACCCACGGCATCGACACCCGGCGCATCATCGTCGAGGGCGAGCTGGCGGTCGCCTGGTCGGATCGCTTCGATGAACGCGGCAATGTGCTCGCGGCCGAGATCGACGCGACCGGGCTGCGCGTCTTCGCGCGCCCGGGACCCGCCCCATTCGAGGAAGCCCTGCGCTTCGAGCGGCCAATTCGAGACGGACTCTCGGGAATTCACCCGGTGCTGATCTACGACCTGAATCAGGACGGCCTGTTGGACGTCATCATGGTCGGCGCCGTGCGCATCTTGTGGAACCGGGGCGAAGGCCGCTTCCGCAAGGCGCCACTCGTCGAACACCCCTACAAACTCACCGAGACGGGAGTCATCGCCGACATGAACGGCGATTCGCACCCCGACCTGCTGTCGACCCGGGCCCGAGGCGACCTCGTTCTCTATCTGGGCAATGCAGAGGGCCAATTCCCCGACGAACCGGTGGTCACCCCCCGTTTCGAGCAACCGCTGCGCGGGCCCTCGTCGCTGACGGTCGGAGATATCGATGGCGACGGCGACCTCGACGTCTGGCTCGCCCAATACAAACCCCCGTATCAGGGCGGCCAGATGCCCTTCCCCTACTACGACGCCAACGACGGCTATCCCGCCTACCTGCTCTTGAACGACGGAGAGGGGAATTTCTCGTTCGCCACCGCTGCCGCCGGACTCGAGGCGAAGAGGTTCCGGCGAACCTACGCGAGCAGCTTCTTCGATCTCGACGACGACGGGGATCTCGACCTCCTCGTCATCAGCGACTTCGCGGGCATCGACCTGTATCACAACGACGGAAGTGGGCACTTCGCAGACGCGAACGACACGATTCGCGCGGACCGGCACCTGTTCGGGATGTCGGCTGCGTTGGCCGACTACGACCTCGATGGCCGCCTGGATTTCTTCGTGGCGGGGATGGCCTCGGCGACCGCGCGACGCCTGGAGGCCATGAAGCTCGGCAGGCCCGAAAGACCCGACATGCAGGACATGCGAATGCGCATGGCGTTCGGCAATCGCATGTATCTCTCCAGCGACGAGGGTTGGCGCGAACCGGCTTTCAGCGACCAGGTCGCGCGCACGGGCTGGACATGGGGTACCACGGCCTTCGATTTCGACAACGACCGCGACCCGGATCTGTTTGCCGCAAACGGGCACATCAGCGGCACGAGCACGAAGGATTTCTGCGTGAGCTTCTGGTGCCACGACATCTACGACGGCATATCCGAACCCAACGAAGCCTTGGGCCTGCTCATGCGCAAGAGGATGAGCGTGCTGGAATCGGGTGCCGAATCGTGGGACGGCCACCAGAAGAACCGCTTGCTGATGAACCTCGCCGGAGGCGGCTTCGTCAACGTCGCGTTCCTGATGGGCGTCGCCGATACGTTCGACAGCCGCTCTGCAGTCAGTGCAGACCTCGATCTGGACGGCCGCGTCGATCTCGTGGTGGTGGAGGATCACGGCCTGAGCGGACAGCGGCTCCACATCTACCGAAACCGACTCGAAACCGGAAACCACTGGATTGGAATCAGCCTGCGCGAAGAGGGAAGCGGGATTTCGCCCGTCGGCGCGTCGGTTGTGGTGCACACGGCGGAACAGACCCATGTGGGACGAATCGCCACGGGCGAGACCGTATTGGGCCAGCACCCCACGACACTGCACTTCGGGTTGGGATCTTCTACGCGCGTCGAGTCGATCGAAGTACGCTGGGTCAACGGGATGACGCGAAGCATCCGCAACCCGGAGATCGATCGATATCACCAGATCGAAGCGCCCGGCACGGATTGACTGCCGCTCTCGCCAATTTCGGTTGCTCCTTCCTCACCGCGTCCCCTAACATCTCGATAGACCCCTGTTCGGGCCGGTGAGCTCAAGACCGGAGACAGCGCCATGACTTTTCGCGTTGGCGGACGGAGGAATGCACCATGACAGCCACAAAGCGGACGGTTCTTCGAAAGGCGAACGGGGCGGATCGGTCCAAGCGTTGCCGGGGGACAATCGCCTTCGCAGCCGCAGCGGCCGTCTTTCTCGCCGCACCCAATGCGGCGCTCGCGATGGATTTTCCGGAAGCGCTCAAGCGCGTCGATCACGCGCTTCGCACCAATCCGTCGAATGTCTCCCAATTCGCGCTCGATTCGTGCTTCAAGCGCCGCAACTTCGCCGTCCAGCTCTACGAATCGCGCCAGATCGAGCGGGCCGAGCGCAGCCTGCACTTTTGTTTCGACGCGCTCGAGATCCCCGAGGTCGCCCCCGAAGCCAAGGAAAAGGCCCTGGACGTGGACAAACTCAAGGCGAAAGCCTTGAAGGAGGCCGAGGAGGCGCTGAGGCTGACCGCAAACGTCAAGGACGGCCTCGAGGTCTACCGCGAATGCGCGAAATGCCACAAACCCGAAGGCTGGGGGCTCACCAACGGCTCGGTACCGCAACTGGCCGGGCAACACAGCAACGTCATCATCAAACAGCTGATGGACATCCGGGCGGGCAGCCGGGGCAACCCGATGATGGAGCCCTTCGCCTGCGCGGAGGCGGTCAGCAGCGCCCAATCGGTGGCGGATGTGGCGGGCTACATCGACACGCTCGAAATCAGCACGGCCAACGGCAAGGGCCCCGGGATCAACCTCGAACGCGGTGAGCGCCTGTATCAGGAAAATTGCGCGAGCTGCCACGGCGCTCGCGGCGAGGGCGATCCGCTCAAATACGCGCCCCGCCTGCAGTCGCAGCACTACAAATACCTGGTGAACCAGTTCCGCTGGATTCGGGACGACAAGCGCCACAACGCGGATCCCGCAATGATGGCCCTGATCAAGGACATGAAGACGACCGAGGCGAAGGCCATGCTCGATTACGTCTCGCGACTCGAGCCTCCCGAGGAACTGCAGGAGCCGGAAGGCTGGCAGAATCCCGACTTCGCCGGCAGCCGACCGAAATAACGATCGGCGTGGAAGATTGACGGCGAAGGGGCCGCGTTACCGCCAGCCGGGATGGCGCCGGTGCGAAAGTGCGCGCGGCAATTTCGCTTCTAGACTCGCCCGAATCGGCGGGGTTCGGAATCCGCCGTCGAACCCGAGCCATTCACTAGCGACGTCGGTTCCGTATCCCACGAGGATGCCGCTTATCCAGCGGGGTATTGATGTCCAGAAATGCACTGTTGAATGTGACGTCCTCGGGGAGGATTTCGTTGGCGTCCCCATCCAAGACACCGTCACTCGGACCATCGGCGTCTGACGTGATCTCGTACGTGTCACGTTCGAGCAAAGTGATGTTGAACGTGACATATCCGAGCTGGTGGCTCTGACCGGCTTCGAGGCCGGTGCCGATCCCCAAATCACAGAAGCAAACAGAGTTGATCAGCTCGACTCGCGAACCTCGGATCTGCGGAAAGTCCATTTCGATTGGCAAAACGGAGTCAGATCCTTCTGAAGGTGTGTTGAGTGGCGTGTCGAGACCGACAACGAGGAAGCTCTCCCCAATAGAGCGGAAGTCGACACTCACGCCCGCGCCTTGCGAGCCGTTCGGGCCCGCAGTCAGGATCACGTTCAGCTGAATCGTTTTCGGCCCCGCGTCGTCGATCACGTTCGTGCCCGTAGCGTCCCAGATCAGATCGATCGTGGCACTCGAGTAGGCCGCGCCCGCGAAGCCCGCGAGCGCCATCGCACCTGCGACTGCCGCTGCAATCAACCTCTGCATGCTCTCGCCACCTCGCTCGTCCTGTCCGCTTCGATCGGGATCGAAGCGGTTCGACTCCCGATTCGCCGATCGGCCCCGCAGATGCTGCCACAGATCCCGCTGGTCTGGTGAATCCCGCCCCCGGGCCACCCAGCGTATGGCCCCACGCGATCGGCGGCCAACCCCCTGCGCTCGGAAGAGCCGCCGCCGCCTCCGACAAAGCGCGAATTCGCTGCGAATACACCCACCGGGTGCTATAGGCGTGGTTCGAATGAAGGGCATGCCTCGCATCGAGCGCAGCGCGGTGGCCTGGAGCGGGCTCTTCGCCGGGCCCGTGTTGGCGGGTCTCGCCTATCTCGCGCTGCCCATGACCTACGTCGGCGTGACGGGCGACATCATCACATTCGAAGACGCCGGCCGAGCCACCGCGGCGGTGGCGATCTGGATGGCAATCTGGTGGATGACCGAGGCGATCCCGGTCTACGCGACTGCGCTGCTGCCGCTCGCGCTCTTCCCCTCGCTCGGCGTCGCAAACATCCGCAACTCGGCGGCCCCCTACGGCCACGAGTTGATCTTCCTGTTCATGGGCGGGTTCGTGCTCGCACTCGCGATGGAGCGCTGAGGATTGCATCGACGCATCGCGTTCGGCGTGCTCTCGATCGTCGGTGAGCGGGCCTCGCGCATGGTCGGCGGTTTCATGTTCGCCAGCGCGGCGTTGAGCATGTGGGTCAGCAATACCGCGACGGCGGCGATGATGCTGCCGATTGCGCTGTCGGTGGTGCGCCTCGCGGGCGATGACGAGGGCGGGCGCTTTCGCGTCGCACTGCTGCTCGGCGTCGCCTACGGCTGCTCGATCGGCGGCATCGGCACGCTGATCGGAACGCCGCCGAACCTGTTCCTGGCCTCCTACGCGCGCAGTGAACTCGGCGTCGAGATCAGCTTTGCGCGCTGGATGGCGTTCGGCGTGCCGCTGATCGTCTGCTTCCTGCCCATCGCATGGTGGCTGCTGACGCGCGTTCTGTATCCACTCGGCGAGCGACGGATCGAGGGCGGCCGCGAAAGCGTGCGGCTCGCGCTGAGACAACTCGGCCCGCTCGATCGCGGCGAGCGGATCACGCTGATCGTATTCGCAATCACAGCGCTGTCGTGGATCTCACGGCCGCTGCTCGTCGAACTCGCGTGGGGGCCGCTCGCGGGGCTCACCGACACCGGAATCGCGATGATCGCGGCATTGAGTCTCTTCTGCATTCCGGTCGATGCCCGGCAGCGCGTGTTCGCGATGGACTGGGAGACCGCCGTGCGCCTTCCGTGGGGCGTGCTGGTGCTGTTCGGCGGCGGGCTGAGCCTGGCCGCGGCCATCCACCACAACGGTGTCGGCGACTTCATCGGCAGTCAGTTCGCGAGCTTCGGCACACTGCCCACGGTCGTGCTGGTCGCCGCGATCGTCACGCTCGTCATCTTCCTGACCGAGCTGACGAGCAATACGGCGACGACCGCGACACTGATCCCGATTCTGGCCGGTCTCGCCAGCGGGTTGGGCGCCGCGCCACTGCTGCTGATCGTCCCCGCCGCAGTCGCCGCGAGCTGCGCGTTCATGCTGCCCGTCGCGACGCCCCCCAACGCCATCGTGTTCGGCTCCGGGTACGTATCGATGCTCGAGATGAACCGCGCCGGCCTCTGGCTCAACCTCCTCGGCATCGCGCTGATCACCGCCCTTACCTACGCGATCGCGATTCCGGCCCTCGGCATCTGGAATCCGGCCTGACGGAAGTCGCCAGGCCTCACCGCAGCAATCGAATTTCGCGAGGCCACCGACGCCTCTCGATTGCGAGCTGACCCGACGATGGTTCTACCCAGATTGCGGTATATTCGCGGCGTCCGTTCGACGGAAAACGATCGGCTGGCCCCCCTCATCGCGCCGATCGACGCCCGTCGC
The DNA here is from genome assembly GCA_019313245.1 of Deltaproteobacteria bacterium. Classification (GTDB taxonomy): domain Bacteria; phylum Myxococcota_A; class UBA9160; order UBA9160; family SMWR01; genus JACZVU01. Next base: position 782 of record JAFDBP010000015.1, on the reverse strand, counting down.
TCGGAATGCCAGCTACCGCAATTTCATCTGCCCGCCGCGAGGCGAGCGCGTGCTTACGAGAATCACGGGATGAAATCCATCATGCGAAGACAGCTCACCCGGCTAGCCGCACTTTTGATGTTTCTGGCATTGACCGATTCGGCAGCTGCGATCGACATCGTCGTCAACAGCCTCGAAGACCTGGAGAGCCCGCCACCGGGCACAGTGACGCTCCGTTCCGCGCTCGCGGAGGCCAATGACGGCCAGACCATCCGCTTCGCCCGGCGGCTCGACGGCGGCATCATCGACCTGTCCATCGTCGGCGAGGAGCACTCGGTGCTCGTGGGCGAAGTCATGGGTATGCGGGAGGAGGAGAGCGGGCCCGTCTCCTACCTCGTGGGCTACTTCGAGCGCGACTACGGCAGATCCGCACTCTACGCGCGCAAGGACGTCGCAATCGACGCCTCTGGCCTGCCTCTGGGGATTACCCTCCGCTGGGTCGGAGGCGAACTGAACCCGGCTCGCGTGCTGGCCGTCTACGGAGACCTGACCCTGAACAACGTGTCGATCACCGGCGGCTGGAGCGTCGCCGAGGAGCTACCGCAGCCGGCCGCCGTCGAACACGAACAGCTCTCGACCCGCGCCCGAGGTGCGGGAGTGGCGGTCTGGGGAGTGGCCCGTCTCTCGAACTGCAAGATCTACGACAACCACGCCAAGCGGGACGCATCCGTTCCCGCCAGATCGAGAGATGCGGGGGTGTTTGGGGGTGGCGTCTACGCGGACATCGTCGAGATGGACGAGTG
>JAFDBP010000014.1 GCA_019313245.1 Deltaproteobacteria bacterium | reverse complement strand
TCGAGCGCGCAGCTCAGGGCACTGCCGAGCAACACGCGATGGGCGGGCTGCCTAGAGGTCTCTCGAGTGCGCTCCGGTCCCGCATCGAGTGCCGCGAGGATCGCATCGACGGGCGGGTGGTCTCCCGCATCGCGGCTCACGTAGCGATACGTCACCTCTCCACCCGGCCGAATGACGAAGACCGCGCCGAGCTGCCAGACGTCTCCCCGCACACCGGTCGGCCGAAAACCCGAGCGCAGCGCGCGCAGCGCCTGGAAGGGCAGGGCCGGGGAGAGCATCTCGATTCGGCCGCGGCGAAGACCCGCGGCGCGATAGGCGCGCAGCTCCGGATCCACCAGCAGTGGGCAGTCGAGTTCGAAATCGTCGCGAAAAGCGGCTGCGAAATTCGCGGCGCCATTGCCGACGATGACGAGTTCGACTCCGCGCGCTCGAATTTCTTCGATCCGGTCGCGCAACTGCGCGACTTGCTCGCGGCAGAAGAGTCAACCGAAGTGGCGGATGAAGACGAGGACGATCGGCTGCTGCTGCCAGAACGCACCCAGGGATTGGGCTTTGCCCGACGCGTCGGGAAGCTCGATCTCCGACAACCTGTTCGCATTTCTCATCGCGTGACCCTTTCAGCTACGAATCGAAAAGACGATCAACTGTGGCGGCGATGATACCGGCTTTCCGGTCGGCGCGTCATCGCGCGCAACCGACGAGTCTTGCGCCAGATCTCGATCCGCTGCGGATGAAATTCTCGGCGAAATTCGGTAGAGAATTTCCAATTCTGCGGCGCCATTGCCATGCGAGGTACCCATGAGACACAAGGGCCCGTGGTCGAAGGAGCGGATCGACGAATTCCTCCAAGAGACGAGGATTCCGGTTCGACTGGCGTGCAACGGAGCATCGGGTCACCCCGTGCTCATCTCGCTCTGGTTCATCCCGCTGGGCGAGGCGATCTGGTGTGCGACGCAGCGGACGGCCCGGATCGCATCGATGCTGAGCCGAGACCCGCGCTGCGCGTTCGAAGTGTCGGTGGAGCAACCGCCGTACTGCGGCGTGCGCGGGCGGGCCGTTGCGGTGCTGCACGACGACCGCGGGGAAGAAATCCTCCGCAAGCTGATCGATCGCTACCTGGGCAACTCGAATTCCGCGCTCGCGCGCTTTTTGTTGGCGCGCGCCGACTCGGAAACCGCGATCGCGATCGAACCCCAGAGCCTGATTTCGTGGGACTTCCGCGAGCGCATGAGAGACGCAGTCTGACGTTCAGGCGGGGGCGAGCCGTTCGAACATGTGCCGGGCGCGCAGCGGCGTCTTGCCGGTTTCGATGAGTTCGGCCATCAGTTCGCCGGCTGCGGGGCTCATGCAGATGCCGTCGCCGCCGAAGCGCGACGCGATGTAGGCGTTTTGCCATTTCGGGAGTCGGCCCATCACGGGTTTCTGGTAGGGCGGGGTGGGCGCCATCGCGAGCAGGTCGCCCCGATGTTCGACGACCGTGGCGTCCTCGAGTGCGGGCAGGATCTGCGTGACGGCGTCGATGACGTGGAATTTGACTTCCTCGGAAGTACTCGCGTCGAAGTTGGGGCGATCGATGAAATCCGCCGCGCCGTAGGTCGCGAGAATCACTTCTCCGTTCTTCTTGGGGATGATCCAGACATCATCGGCTCCGAGACCGTGGAGCGGCAGGTCGACCGGCAGCGTCGCGCGCACACACTCGGTGAAGACGGTGCGGCAGGGCATCTCGCAGCCGAGCAGGGCACTGGCACTTCCCGTCCACGGACCCATCGCGAGCACCACGGCATCGGCGTGGAGTTCGTTGCCCGATGCGAGCTGCACGCCCTTGACCTCGTTGCCCTCCGTCGCGAAGCCCACCAATTCTCCCAGCACGATTTCGGCGCCGAGCTTTTCCGCGGCCTGCGCCAGGGCGAGGGTGAATTTGTACGGCTCCACCTGTCCCGCGGGATGGGTGATGCCACCCGCGTACTTCGCGTTCAGCGACGGGAACGGCTCTCGCAGCGCAGCGAAGTCGATCCAATCGCATTCGACGCCGCCCGCCTGGCGAAAGGGGCGCAGCAGCTCCTGCGGCCCGCCGGCCCGCTCGAACTCCTGCTGGGTCACCAGTGTGGTCAGCGGCGCGTCGCAGTACTCGATGTCGATCCCGCCGCGCTCGTTCAGATCGATCGCGAGCTGCGGCATGCGGTCGTGGGACGCGGAGTGGAGCTGGAGCCAATCCGCGACGCTCTCGCCGGGCACGGTCAGCGAGGTGTCGACGGGGCCGCCTTCGAACTCTTCGATGGGCGCCGTCGTGCAGTGCTCATAGCCGACCCAGGTCGGCGCATAGGTGAATACCGCCCAGGCCTTGCCCGACGCGCGGGTGGCGATGGATTCGCGGTCGACGATGTACGAGGAGATGCCCCGGCGGCCCAGGTGATAGGCGATCGAGCAGCCGATGGCTCCGGCGCCGACGACGATGACATCCTTGCGCGTTGACATGGCGGGTCTCCCTGAACACGGACCGGCATTTGGCCGCGATACTACTGAAAACTGCCCCATGGGTAGCGAACCTCCGGAAAGGTCGCTTTCCGATCGCGCCGGGACGCAGTGGATCGCCCGGGAATTCCCTACTCTTCGCCAGAGCTGTGCTGCAATTCCACGACCGAGCCCAGGAGAATGCCATGAGCACGAAAGAACTGCGAGAGCGCCGAAGTCGCGCCCTCGCTCCGGCCTACGAACTCTTCTACGACGATCCCGTTCATCTCGTGCGCGGCGAGGGGGTCTGGCTGTTCGACAACGACGGGCGCCGCTACCTCGACTGCTACAACAACGTGCCTTCGGTCGGGCATTGCCACCCGCGCGTCGTGGAGGCCATTGTCGCCCAGGCTCGCCTGCTCAACACCCACACGCGCTACCTGCACGAAAACGTCGTGAAGTTGGGCGAGCGTTTGGGAACCAAGTTCGCGGGGAAGCTCGGCGCGTGCTGGTTCGTGTGCACGGGCACGGAGGCGAACGATCTCGCGACCCAGATCGCCAGGACGGTCACCGGTCGCCAGGGGATGCTGGTCGGCGAAGGTTGCTACCACGGCAATTCCGATCTCGTGCTCAAGTTGTCGACTTCGAGCTACCCCGCCAAAGACCGACCCGATTGGCTCGCGGCCGCCACGGCACCGGACACCTACCGCGGTCCCTACCGCGCGGGCAGCGAGCCGGGGGGCGAAGAAGTGCTCGCCGAACGCTACGCGGATTCGGTCGCCGACTGCGTGGCGGAACTCGCCGAGCGCGGCCACCAGCCGGCGGCCATGCTCGTCGATTCGAGCTGGGACGACAACGGCCTCTTCGTCCCGCCCAGGGGCTACCTGGCCCGCGCGGCGTCGATCGTGCGAGAAGCCGGGGGACTCTTCATCGCCGACGAAGTGCAGGCCGGCTATTGCCGTCTCGGCGATACCTGGTGGGGACACGAGCGTTACGACGTCGTTCCCGACCTCGTGGTGCTGGGCAAACCGATGGGGGGCGGGCACCCGGTCGCCGCGGTCGTTTCTACACCGGAGATCGCGGCCGCCTTCGGCGAGCGGGTCGACTACTTCAACACCTTCGGCGGCAATCCCGTCTCGGCCGCCGCGGCGTTGGCGGTGCTCGACGTGATCGATGAGGAGGGCCTGCTGAAGAACGCCCACGACGTCGGTCAGCACCTCGGGCGGGGTCTCGCGCAACTCGCGAAAGAGCATTCGATCATCGGCGATGTGCGAGGCGCCGGGCTGTTCTGGGGCATCGACCTGGTCAGCGATCGCGAGAGCCGTCAGCCGGTTCAACGCGCGGAGACGAAGCGCGTCGTCAGCGCGATCTGTCGAGAAGGCGTTCTGACGGGAATCATGGGCACCCACGGCAATGTGATCAAAATACGCCCCCCGCTTCCCTTCAGCCGCGAGAATGCCGACCACGCGCTCGAGGTGATCGACGGCTGTCTGCGCGCGCTGAGCCACTGATCGTTCAGCGGTGGATCCACCCGGTTCCTCCTGGCCCGACGGCAGGGCCGCGGGCCGAAGAGCATATCGCTTCAGAGTTCGCAATCCTCGACGTTCGGTCTCTGCTTCAGCACGTGAAGCAGGAGATACGCGATCGAGCCCGCTGTTGCGATCAGAGACAAGCCGGTGAGCCTGCAGAGCAGATCGGAGTTCGTGAGGATGGCCGCGACGCCCAGGAGAAGCGAGCCGAGGTGCAGCGCAAAGCCGAAGCGCGTCAGGGCGTCGGGATGCAGTTTCTTGACGGAGGGCACGGCGATCTTGCCGACCAGCGGCGCGAATCGGTGGAGCCAGACGAGAAACGGCACGATGCGCGTGAGCATCCCGTGTATGATCATTCCCACCCAGCCCCAGAGAGCCAACCATCCGAAGAGGACATCCCAGCGCGGCGTGTCCGTCGACCAGGCGATGATGGCGGTCAGCGCCGTGAGTGGAGCCAGCGTCAGGCCGGCTTGCCAGAAGTGCAAGCTGCTGTCGACACGCTTGCGGCGCCGCTTCGAGAGACTCCAGGCACCGACGCACGGGTGCAGCAGCCACACCGCGAAGATGCCCGGCATCGCAGCTGCCGCCGCTGCGGACTCGAGGAGCACGGGGTGCTTGCCGAGCGCGACGAAGTAGTCGATGCCGAGCACGATCGCTGGGCCGATGGCGCCGACGGCCACGAGGATCTGCAGCGTCCATTTGAGTCGGCTGGGCGCGTGTGGCGCGAGGTAGAACATGGGCAGCACCTGCCACGAGACCGCCGCGATCAGCCCACCCACCCAGCCTACGAGCGCGATGCACAGGTGTGCCTGGCTCCAGAGAACCCGCGAGCCCGGAAAGCCCAAACCCCTGAAGCCCTGGACCATCCAGATTCCCACAGCGGCTGCGAGGAAGAAGAAGGCGACCGCTGCGCGAATGCCAAAGCCGGTCTCGTCCAGCGACTGCGCGTTGAACAGGGCAATGCCGACCGGCACGACGAAGAGCATGACGCCGAGGCTGAGCATCGCGATTGCCACGAAGACGACCGACGGCTCGGCTTTTGCGATCCCCCAGCAGAATCCCGCGGCGCCGAGTGAGAAGAGCGCGTGCACGGCATGGGCAGCGCGCAGCCAGGGGACTGGCTGCCCAACCACGACGGCCACGATCTGATACATCGCGCCTAGCATCACCATGGTGATGAAGCCGAGGGTGCCCAGATGAACCGCGGCGAGCGTGATTGGCATCCAGCGGTTCGCCAGCACATCCGTTCCGTCCAGCAGCACGAGTACTCCGGCCGCTGCGAGAAAGAGCGGTGCGGTCAGGAAGAACGCAACGGGGATTTCGATCGGCGGTGCATCTTGCAGGCTCAGCTTGGCGGTCACCATCCTCAGGCCGGCCTTCCGATCCAGACGAGAGCGCTCTCGTCCTCCGATTCGGCCGCCTCCCAGTCGAGCCCCCGATGATCGAGTTGCGCGAGCAGGGGGTTGGGAAAGCACGGGGTGCGGGCGATCAGCGCCTGGCCGGGCTCCAGCGCGGCCGTCGCTTCGAGGATGCGCTCCAGCGGCAGCGGTGCCTCGAGGTCACACAGGTCGATCAACTCGCGGTCGCCCGGTGGCTGGAGCGAGAGCACCCAGCGGCGGCGCGCAATCTTCCGGCACTGGGCATGGGTGCCGCGCTCGACCAGCTGACCGAGAAGATCCGACGGATCGAAATCGAACGCGATCTCGAGAACGCAACCATTCGGCAGGGCTTGTAGTTCTGATACGACGGACGCGAGTGCCGCTTCGGTCGCAGTGCCGTCAGCGCGAGCGTGGCGGATCCTCTCGCAACCAGAACCCGTGCGTCCTTCGGCCTGCATCGATCTGCTGTGTGCCCTGTTTCCCTTGGCTCGGTGGGCCATACTCTCGGCCTGCGTAGCACATCGTCCTGGAGGAAGAGTTCGATGACAGAGAGTAGCCAAGGCCTCGCGGAGTTCTTCACGCTCGACCATCGTCGCTGCGACAGCAGCTGGGTCGAGGTCGAGGCCGCCGCAGAGGCGGGCGACGCGGACGCCGTCAAGCAGAGCTGGCGCAGATTCCAGAGCGGGTTGTCGAAGCACCTGCAAATGGAAGAGGAAGTGCTGTTTCCCGCGTTCGAGCAGGCCACCGGTATGACCGAGGGTGGGCCCACCTTCGTGATGCGCTCTGAGCACGACCAGATGCGGGGACTACTCGCGCAGATGAACGCCGCCGCGAACGCTGGCGATCACGACGAACTCGTCGACCTCGGAGATACCCTGCTGATGCTGATTCAACAGCACAATCAGAAGGAAGAGCACATGCTCTACCCCATGGCGGAGCGCGCACTTGGGGCCGATTGGGCGAAGATCCGAGAGCGACTGGCCGCGTACTGAAGTCGAGATCGCACGACTGGCCGAGCGCTCCACACGCCCCAGCTGGATTCGTTGGAGGGGACTGCGCCACCTGTTCGAATACTCTCGCTTTTGAGCGAGTTCAGGCCGCGCTCTGATTTGCTGCCCGAGGGCGAATTCGACCAGAAGTCGGGATCCGGCGTGCCGGGATCTTTCAAGATAGCGCGATCTCGCCTTCGATCTCGTGATCCAACGCCACGCGCTCGATCTGGATCCGAGCGCTCACCTTCAGTTTCTCCTTGCCTTCGATCTGACCCGATGCGAGCGCCTCGCGCACGGCGCGCTCGATCTCACGCTGGGAAGTGATTCCCACCTGTTTTAGAAACTGGCGCACTTCGATGTTGAATCGATCCTCATCCATGACGGCCTCGTTGGTCAATGGCAGCGAATTCCACCAGCCCACAGAATAGGCGGGTTCTGGATTGTTTTCGATCGCGCTGCGCCAGATCGCTCTCGAGCCGCCTCCGCTGGTGTACAGTGCGAGTTCGCGGCATCCATCGAGCATCGCGCACAGGAGCCTGACATGACGAGAACCCGTTCGATCGGCCTGTTCTGCGCATTTGCACTCGCGGCTTGCGGGCCGTCTTCAACACCGGAACCGCCGGCCGAATCGGCGAGTGCGTTTTCCTGGCCCGGTGAAGACTGGCAGGTGTCGACACCGGAGCGGGAAGGCCTCGACGCGCGGGCGATTGCGCAACTCGACGAAGAGTTTCGCGCGGGAAAGCACGGCTACGTCGATGCGATGCTCATCATTCGCAACGGGCGCATGGTGTTCGAAGCCTATTACGAGAACGACTACCGGACGATCAATGCAGATCTCGTTCGCGGCGAATCGGG
>JAFDBP010000013.1 GCA_019313245.1 Deltaproteobacteria bacterium | reverse complement strand
TGACCGAGAGCCCCGATGATTCGATCTCGTGCTGAAAGCCGTACTCGCCTTGGAGGAGCAGCGTGCAGTAGCTCATGTCGGGTATGAACATGTCGAGACGGCCATCTCGATCGATGTCGCCCACCGCCGGGCCCATGGACGAGACGTTCTGGCCGTTCTCCCCGTAGGCCAACCCCCATTCGTAGGCATTCTCGGTGAAACGCGATCCGCCGCGGTTTTCGAAGTGGTAGTTCCCCATCGCATCGTTGGTGACGTAGATGCTGAGACGCCCGTCGTTGTTGAAATCGGCCGCCGCCACACTCATCGCGCGGCCGTCGGCCTTGAAGACGCCGGCCTCTTGCGTGATTTCGCTGAAGCTGCCGTCTCCGTTGTTGCGGAACAGCGCGTCGGGTTCTCCGCCGTAACTCAGTGGGCCGGGATGCCCTTGCGCGGGAAAGAATTCGCGAAACACGCCGTCGTCATATTTGAGGTAGTTGCCCACGTAGACGTCCAGCCAGCCGTCATCGTCGATGTCGAGCCAAACGGCGTGAACACTCCAGCGCGGAACCGCGAGCCCCGAACTCTCCGCGACGTCGACGAATCGGCCCTTACCATCGTTCCGATAGAGTGCGTTGGCGGAATAGTTGAGCACGTAGAGGTCGACGTCGCCGTCGTTGTCGTAGTCGGCAGCCGAGCAGCCGGTGCCGAACGCATCACTGCCCGTGCCGGTCTCGTCGGTCACGTCGGTGAAGCTGCCGTCGCCGTTGTTGCGATAGAGGTGGTTGCGAAGCTTGCCCCGGAGGTGTCGCGCGCGGTTATCGCTGATTCCATCGGTCCAGGCGCCGTTGACCAGATAGATGTCCATGAAACCGTCGTTGTCGTAGTCGAACATGCAGGCGCCGGTTCCGGTGCTCTCGACGATATTGTCCATCTCGAGGTCGCCGTAGCTGTGCACGAATGCGATGCCGGCCTTTCGGGTAACGTCCGTGAAGGTCGGGAGTTCGGCCGCGCCGCTCGGCCCCGTCAGCAGGACCAGAAACGCGACTGCAAGCACCCACCTCGTCGATGCATCCGCCATCACTGTGCTCCGAGATCGATCCACTCGATGATGATTTTCTTCTCCTGTTCGGCGACCGACGCCGAGCATTCAAGGGGAATCGCTCGGCCCGAGGCGCCGGGCGCGACCTCGTCCCAGGGGCGCGAGGTGTCGCGACCGAGCAGATGCCACACGAGCGGGCTCGTGCGCGCCGTGCGCTTGAGATAGGGCACCAGGTCCTGCCGCCGAGAGCCGCGGATGCCGGCGTCGACATGGCAGCCGCTGTCCGCGCAGCGGTCGGACACGATCGGCTCCACATCGCGCTCGAATTCGACCGCGCGCCTCTTCTTCGCCGGCGGCATCAGCGAAATGGAGGGCTTGGTGACCGCCTCGACCATGCGGTTCTCCGGTGTCAGCTCGGCATCTTCGTGACATCCGATGCAGCCGCGGGCCTCCTTGTTCCTCACCCAGATCCAGTCGCACGTCCTGAGCGCGAGACCGTCCTCGTCGAGCAACTGGAGGCGAATGGGAGTGTTTGCCGGCACCCGGATGTTGAACGATCCGTCCCGTTCGACATCGATTTCGCCGAGCTTGCGCGTTCGGGGGCGCGGAGCAGATCCGCTCGCCGACGGATTACGCTCTGGCACGCCCTCGAAAACCCGCAACCGCTTCACCGACCCGGGCGCCAGCCATTCCCGTTGCTCCAGATCGGTCGTGTAGACATCGAGGCCGTAGAGAATGCCGGTCGGATCCTCGGCGTTGACGACGGAGGAACGCCCGTCGGGTTCGGAGCGCGGGCTGAGGGATTTCGCCTGGATGTCGTCGCGCTGCGGATCGTCGTAGATCGGTGTCACCCTCCCGGAAGCGGGGTCGAGGCGGTAGACGCCGTGGCTGCCGCCGCCATCTGCGGGTCGGCGAGAGACCAGGATTTCACCGTTGGGCAACGGTGCGGGAGAATGATACAGCCCGTCCGAAGGACCGGTCAGCTCGCGATGCGAGTGCAGGTTGCGCCGCGTGCTCACGGCCGCGAGGCGCCCGGCTCCATCCGGTGTCGGCTCCTCGCTCTCCACGAACACCGCGAGCCGCTGCGCGGTCACACACGGCATGCGTTTGAAGCGCGCACCCTCGTCGCCCGCGAAGATCGCGTAGTCGGTCCCGTCCAGATTGGTCGCGAACAGCGCGACGCGGTCGCGATCTCCCGGCTCCGGCCTGTTGTTCTGCCGACCTGCAAAGAGGATCCGCCCATCGGGCATCAGGAAAGGATCCGTCTCGCCGTACGGCGTGTGGGTGATGCGGCGCACGGCCGTCCCGTCGAGCTTCGCCGAATACAGGCTCGAATGCTGAGCGTCGGTCCAGCCCACGAAGCTGATCTGACGCCACGGCTCGTCGCTGGTAATCACGTAGAAGGTCGACTGGTAGATCGGTTGACGGCAATCCATCGGCGTGTCGACGACCTGCCGGACGCCGGAGCCGTCGGGCGCCATCTCGTAGATCTGCCAGCGGCTCGTCGCCCGCCGCTTGCCGGAAAACAAGATGCGCTCGCCGTCGAAGGACACGTCGGGATCGCGCGCGCTGTAGAAGCCCTCGGAAAGGATCTGCAGGGATCCGTCCGGCAGCAGCCGAACGATGCGGGCGACCTGCGAGCCCTGCTCCTCCGACAGCTGGGACAACACGATGCCGGCGCCGAGTTCGGCGAGTTCCTCGGCGCTGGCACTCGTCGACTGCAGCGCGGGGCTGGCGCCGAGCAGCGCGAGCGCCAGGCACGATCCCAGACTCCTCGAAATGGTAATCAACACGTCTCTCCAAACGAAGACGCGGATGCGAAGTCCAACGCCTGTTTCCGACTCCGAGACGGTCAGATTATGTCAAATCTCGGCGAGCCGTGCGCCAAAGAGAGCGACTGGAGAGGGGGGAAGAGCGGTGACGGGCGCCTAGGACAGCGCGAGCATGCGATCGATCGGGCGGAGCGCGGCCTTGCGGATGGGCTCGGGAACGGTGACTTCGGGGGCGAGATCTCGTAGGCAGAGGTAGAGCTTCTCGAGCGTGTTGAGCCGCATGTAGGGGCACTGGTTGCACGCGCAGCTCTCGTCCATGCCGGGCGCCTGAATCAGCTCCTTGTCCGGCGCGCTTCGGTGGATCTGGTGAAAGACACCGTCTTCTGTCGCGATGATCAGCGTGCGGGCGGGCGAGTCGATCGCGCGCTTGATGATGCCCGTCGTCGAAGCGATGAAATCGCTCAGCGCGAGCACCGCGTCGTCGCACTCCGGATGCGCGAGCACCTCGGCGTCCGGATGGCGGACCTTGAGCTGGGCGAGGCGCTTGGCGCTGAATTGCTCGTGAACCACGCAGGTGCCCGGCCAGATGATCAGCTCGGGCGTACCCTCCTGCTGCTCGACCCAGCGCGCGAGGTGGCGGTCCGGAGCGAAGATGATCGGCCCCTCGCCGAGCGCGCGCGCCATCTCCACCGCGTTCGACGAGGTGCAGATCAGGTCGCTCAGCGCCTTGACCTCGGCGCTGGTGTTGATGTAGCTGAGCACCGGCGGCCGCCCGTGTTCGTCGATGAACTTGCGGAAGTCGTCGGCCTGGCAACCGTCGGCGAGTGAGCAGCCCGCGTCCAGGTCGGGAACCACGACCGTGCGCTTGGGATTCAGGATCTTCGCGGTCTCGGCCATGAAGTTGACGCCGCAGAACGCGATGACGTCCCGATCCACCTGCTTCGCCGCTTGCGCGAGCGCGAGCGAATCGCCGACGAAGTCCGCCAGGTCCTGGACTTCGGACTCCTGGTAGTAGTGGGCGAGCAGCACGGCATTGCGCTGGCTCTTGAGTTCCAGGATCGCCTCTTCCAGATCTTCCGGAAGATCCTCTTCGACTGCCTCGGCGGCGTCCGATTTCAGCAGGGCATCGGCCATACCAGAGGGTACCGCTCGGAATCGTCGACGGGTAGCGGGGATCGACGGGCCGCGCGATTCAGTCGCTCAGAGATCCCAGAAGAAGTCCTCGTTGCTGAGTTCGACATCCGACTCCGCGTCTTCGCGCCGCCGCCCGCCCCCGGGCTCCACCTCGTCGCGTCCGCTCGCGATCCGCTCGACGTGCTCCTCGAGATCCCGGGTTTCGTTCTCCCAGTAGTCGGCTGTCCCAAAGTGCGGAAAAGCCGCGGGAAACGCCGAGTCCTCCCAGCGCTTCGCGATCCAGGCCGCGTAGAAGATGAAGCGGAACGCGCGCAGGGGCTCCACGAGCCGAAGCCACGCGCTGTCGAAGTCGCGGAACTGCCGGTAGGCGTCGATCAGCAGCGAGCGCTGGCGCAGGCCCTCGGCGTCGCGCCCGGGCAGCAGCATCCAGACATCGTGCACCGCGGGGCCGACCACCATGTCGTCGAAGTCGAGAAAGAACCAACCCGCGTCGCCGTGCAGGATGTTGCCCATATGGCAATCCCCGTGGATGCGGTGCACCGGGATCCCCCGGCTGCGCTCCGTATAGATTTCGGCCACCTGTTCGACGCAGCTCCGATAGCGCCTGGCGACCTCGGGGGGCAGAAAGGATCGCCGCTCGAGCAATTCGAGCGGAGCCAACGCGGACGTGGGCGCGTCGAGGCGCGCGCGGTGGGGTGCCTCACGGGCGGCGCCGACGTTGTGGATCCGGGCCAGCAGGCGACCGAGAATCTGGATCTGTCCGTCCGAGAGTTCGTCGGGCGAGCGCCCGCCGGTCCGCGGCCAGATCGCAAATTGGATGCCCTCGACCTCTCGCAGCGTTTCGCCGTCTGCAAATGGCAGCGGGGCGCAGACCGGAATCTCCGCTTCGCGCAGGTCCGCGAGAAAGCGGTGTTCGTCGAGAACCGCCTCGCGCGTCCAGCGACCGGGGCGATAGAACTTCGCGACGATGTGGCGGCCGTCTTCGAGCCGCAGATCGTAGACGCGGTTCTCCAGACAGGTCAGCGGCGTGCAGTGGCCCGTCAGCGCATACCCGGCGGCCTCGATGGCCACCAGCACGCGATCGGGCGTCAAATCCAGAAAGAAATCGGTCACGGCTGCCGATGGTAGTCGATCGACGCCGGTAGATTGCTGTGATCATGTCGTTTCGTTAACTTTCCCGGCTACTTGCGCTCCAGGAGAAATTCTCATGACGGCTCCCGAGAACGCGAGACGAGATCGTCCGTGGATGTTTCGGACCTACTCGGGCCACTCATCGGCCCGGGCCAGCAACGAGCTCTATCGAACCAATCTCTCGAAGGGGCAGACGGGCCTTTCGGTCGCCTTCGACCTGCCGACCCAGACCGGCTACGACTCCGACCACCCGCTCGCGCGCGGCGAGGTGGGCAAGGTCGGCGTGCCGATCTCGCACATCGACGACATGACGGCGCTGTTCAAAGAGCTTCCGCTCGAGAAGATGAACACGTCGATGACGATCAACGCCAACGCGGCCTGGCTGCTCGCGCTCTACGTCGCGACCGCCGAGAGGACCGGCGCGGATCCGAAGAAGCTCCAGGGCACGACCCAGAACGACATCGTCAAAGAGTATCTGTCGCGCGGCACCTACATCTTCCCGCCGGAGGCGTCGCTCAAGCTGATCGGCGACATCGTCGCCTATACGGTCGACTCGATTCCCAGGTGGAACCCGACCAACATCTGCTCCTACCACCTGCAGGAAGCGGGCGCGACGCCGGTTCAGGAAATCGCCTACGCGTTGGCCACCGCGATTTCCGTGCTCGATCAGGTGCGCAGTCGCGGGGATGTGCCCGAAGCTGCGATCCCACGGATCGTGGGCCGGATTTCCTTCTTCCTCAACTCGGGCATCCGCTTCGTTGAGGAGATCTGCAAAGTCCGCGCGATGGCCGAGCTGTGGGACGAGATCACACTCGAGCGCTACGGCGTGCAGGACGCCAAATTGCGTCGCTTTCGCTACGGGGTGCAGGTGAACAGCCTCGGATTGACCGAAGCCCAGCCCGAAAACAATGTGATTCGCATCGTGCTCGAGGCACTCGGCGTCACGCTCTCGAAGAAGGCGCGCTGTCGCGCCCTGCAGCTGCCGGCGTGGAACGAGGCCCTCGGCCTGCCCCGGCCCTGGGACCAGCAGTGGTCGCTGAGGATCCAGCAGATCCTCGCCTTCGAATCGGACCTGCTCGAGCACGAGGACATCTTCGACGGCTCCCGCGTCGTCGAGGAGAAGACCGAGGAGCTCAAGCGGGAGGCGCGCCGGGAACTCGACGTGGTGCTCGAGATGGGCGGGACCGTTGCGGCGATCGAGAACGCCTACATGAAGCAGCGGCTCGTCGAATCGCAGACCGCGCGAGCCCGCGCGATCGAAAACGGCGACATCACGGTCGTCGGCGTCAATGCCTACACGAACGCCGAACCCTCCCCGCTGATGGATGGCGGGCAATCCATCCTCAAGGTGGACGAATCGGCCGAGCGGGAGCAGATCGAGCGCCTCGTCGAATTCAGGAGCAAGCGCAACCGCGCAGATGTCGAGTCGGCCGTGCAAAATCTCGAAGACGTGCTTCGCAACGGTGGCAACGTCATGCCCGCTTCGATCCGCGCCGCACACGCGGGCGTGACCACGGGCGAGTGGGCCGACGTGCTGCGCGGCCTCTACGGTGAATTCCGCGCTCCGACCGGTGTGGTTGCAACCGAGGGAACCGGTGGCAGTCAGGCGACCACAGACACGCGAGACCGCGTACACCGCCTGGCGGATACGCTGGGGCGCCCGCTCAAGATCCTCGTCGGCAAACCCGGCCTCGACGGCCACAGCAACGGCGCCGAGCAGATTGCCGTGAAGGCGCGGGACGTGGGCATGGAGGTCGTCTACGACGGCATCCGACTCGAACCCGGCGAAATCGCGGCGTCTGCGCGCGACGAAGGGGTTCACCTCGTCGGGCTCTCGATCCTGTCCGGCTCGCACTCGGTGCTGGTCATCGACGTTCTCGACAGACTGCGCGAACTCGGACTCGGCAACCTGCCCGTCGTCGTAGGCGGGATCATTCCCGAGGAAGACGCGGACAAACTCTGCCAGGCGGGGGTGCGAAGGGTCTACACCCCCAAGGATTTCGATCTCACCCGCATCATGAGCGACATCGTCGACGTCGTGGAGGAGACCAGCCCTGCCCCGTGATCTCGCCCGGCGACTGCTGGACCATGACCGAGACGCGGTGCCCGAGGCGCTCAATCTCGCCGACGATCGCCGCGCCGACCGCCGCAAAGAGGCGCTCGAACTCCTCGACACGCTCGAGCGGGAGATGCCCTTCCCCGGCGCGCCGCGCATCGGATTGACGGGCGCACCAGGTGCCGGGAAGTCGACCCTGCTCGACGCACTCGTGCGCGAATTGCGGCCGAAGGGAGAGACGCTCGCGATCGTCGCCGTCGACCCCTCGAGCCGCACCACGGGCGGCGCCCTGCTCGGCGATCGCGTCCGCGTGCGGTCGGGCGCCTCCGATCCCGGGGTCTTCATTCGCTCGATGGCCGCGCGCGATCAACTCGGCGGCCTGGCCGAGAGCGCGTGGGCGGCGGTCGCAATCCTGGCCGCGGCGTTCGATCGCGTCTTCGTGGAGACCGTCGGCGTGGGCCAGAGCGAGAGCGATGTGGCAGCACTCGTAGATACGCTCGTCTATGTCGCAACACCTGGAACCGGAGACGCATTGCAATTCATGAAGGCCGGCATTCTCGAATACCCGGATGTCTTCGTCGTCAACAAAGCCGACCTCGGAGCCGCGGCGACGCGCACCGCGAGCGAACTCAGGAGCAGCGTCAGCCTGGGCGATCGGGGGACTTCCCCCAGCGAGGCGGCGGTGATTCTCACGTCCGCGAGCGCGGGCGAAGGGATCGACGAACTCGTCAGCGCGATGGATGCACACCGTCAGCGGCTGATCGACGGCGACGCGCTGCGAGAAAGGCGATGGCGCGGCCGCGAGATCCAGCTGCTCGGCGCGCTCGAACGGCGCTACGGGGCGTTTGGCATCGAACGACTCGGCGGCCGACGCGCACTTCGCGAACGCGTGCGCAAAGACGATTCGGTTTCGGCATTCGCGCTGCTGGCGCGACTCGGCCTCGAGATCGAAGAGGCCCTGGGGAAGAGCCGCTGATGGCGAAGCCGCAATCCGTCCAGACCCTGTTCGAAGCCGTTCGCGAGGCGTGCTCATCGGGCGCGTGGTCCCGCGGCGTGGAACTCTCGCGCTCCGACAGCGTGACCGGCGAACGCGCCGACGACAAGGAAGTCACCATCCGCGTCTCGACTCGCGGCGGCCTCGTCTGCCCCCTCGTCACCCTCTACCTGGGCGAGGACGATTGGGAATGCGACTGCCAAGACCGCGAAAACCCCTGCGAGCACGTCGCCGCTGCGGTGATCGCGCTCCGCAAGGCCCGGAAGGAGGGACGCCCACTTCCCACCAACAGCGACCATCGCGGACGCATCGGCTATCGCTTCAGCCGAAAGAACGCGGGCCTCGCCATGGAGCGTGTGGTCGTCGCCGGCCGGGACTCTCCGCCGCTTCGGGTCGCGCTCGCATCAGTCGCTTCCGGGCAGGTGGACGGTCCCGATTTTCTCGCCACCGAAGCCGATCTCGCCGTCGAGCAACTTCTCGGAGCGCGCGCACACGGCCTCGTACCGCGGGGCTTCACGGAAAACCTGCTGAAGGCGCTCGAGGGGGCGAGCGACATCCTCCTCGAAGGCCGCCCGGTGCGAACCTCATCGAAGCGCGTCGTCCCTCACGGAAGGGTGGTCGACGACGGCGATTGTTTCCGGCTGTTCGTCGAGCGCGATCCGTCGATCACCGAGGTTTTTCACAACGGCGTCGTGCTCTGCGGCGACGTCCTGCGGCCCGTCGGCGAGACGAATCTCACCGGGCGCGAGATCGATCAACTGACGCGTGGGCGCATCTTCAGCCCCGACGCCGTATCCGAGCTGGTAACGGAGATCCTGCCCTCGCTGCAGGAACGAATCCCGGTGATGATCGACACCAAGCGCCTCCCGCGTACCGTTCAGGAAAAGCCGCGCCTGCTGCTCACCGTGCAGAAGGAAAACGACGCGCTCACCGTATTACCCACATTAGTGTATGGAGATCCCATCATCGCCAGAGTCGACAGCGGGCGCCTGAAGATCATCGGCGGGAAGGTGCCCGTGCGCGATGAATCTGCCGAGCGACAGCTGATCCGCCGACTCCAGAACGAGCTCGAGCTGGCTCCGGGTCGAAAGTTGCGCCTCAAGGGACAAGAGGCCGTCGACTTCTCCATCCGACTCGAGAGTTGGGATGGAGAGATCCAGGGGGCGGGGCACGAAGATTTCTATCTCGCACCCGCCGTCGAACCGCGCGTCGAAATTGGCGAAGCCGGCCTCGACGTCTACTTCGAATCCACCGGCGAGACGGCTCGCGGTCCGGCCCAGGCCCGCAGCGCCGACCCGTCGCAGGTGCTCGCGGCCTGGCAGCAGGGAATTTCACTGGTGCCACTGGCGGGCGGGGGGATGGCGCCGCTGCCCGAAGATTGGCTGAGCCGCTTCGGGGATCGGATCGCAGATCTGCTCGCAGCCCGCGAAATTGCGGGCGAACTGCCGAACTCTGCGCTGCCGGATCTCGCGAAGCTCTGCGAAGAAATGGAGGTTCCAGCGCCGCCGGCCTTCGATGCCCTGCGAGACCTCGTCAGCAGCGCCGGCGGAATCCCCTCGGCCGAGTTACCGAAGGATCTGACGGCGACACTCCGAAGCTATCAGGTCACGGGAATCGATTGGCTCTGCGCACTGCGCGACGCAAACCTCGGCGCGCTGCTCGCCGATGACATGGGGCTCGGCAAGACCGTGCAAGCCCTGTGCGGGCTGCGCGGGCGGACGCTCGTGATCGCGCCCACCAGCGTGCTCCACAACTGGGCCGACGAGATCGCGCGCTTTCGGCCCGGCCTCAGCTACAACGTCTACCACGGTCCGGGCCGACGACTGGACGCGAAGCGCGACGTCACCCTGACCACGTATGCAATCTTGCGCATCGATGCCGACAAGCTCGCCGCCGAATACTGGGACACGCTGATTCTCGACGAAGCCCAGGCCATCAAGAATCCCGACAGCAAGGTCACGCGGGCCGCCTATCGATTGCGGGGCGACTTCCGCATGACGCTGAGCGGCACGCCCGTCGAAAATCGGCTCGACGAACTCTGGAGCCAGTTTCACTTCATCAATCGCGGGCTGCTGGGATCGCGGCGCGACTTCGAGGAGCGTTACGCAAAACCCATCGATGCGGGCGATCCCCAGATTGCAGCGCGCCTGCGCGACAGGATCCGCCCGTTCGTGCTTCGCCGGCTCAAGAGCGAGGTCGCACCCGAGCTGCCGCCGCGCACGGATATCGTGCTCCACACGACGCTCACCGAGAGCGAACGCAACACCTACGACGCCATCCGCGCGGCGGCGCTCGAAAACGTGGTCGCCCAGCTGTCGTCGGGTGCGAACGTCATGCAGGCCCTCGAAGTCCTGCTCCGCCTGCGACAAGCGGCTTGCCACACGGCACTCGTGCCGGGCCAGACCGCAAAGACTTCCTCCAAGATCGAGTTGCTGCTCGAGTTTCTCGACGAGGTGCTCGCGGAAGGGCACAAGGCGCTGGTCTTCTCCCAATGGACCTCGCTACTCGACCTGGTGGAGCCGCACCTCGACCGCGTCGAAGTCTCCTACACCCGACTCGATGGCACGACCCGAGACCGCTCGAGCGTGGTGCAAGAATTCCAGGATCCGGAGGGGCCGCCGGTTCTGCTGGCCTCCCTCAAGGCGGGCGGCCTCGGGCTCAACCTCACCGCCGCGGATCACGTATTCATCCTCGACCCCTGGTGGAATCCGGCCGCAGAAGACCAGGCCGCCGACCGCGCGCACCGCATCGGCCAGAATCGACCGGTGATGGTGTACCGACTGGTCGCGGAAGAGACCGTCGAGGAGCGCATCCTGGCGCTTCAGCAGAAGAAGCGCGCGTTGAGTGAAGCGGCCCTGGGCACCGCAGCGGGCGCGCTCACACGGGAAGACCTGCTCTCGCTGCTCGCTTGAGCGCGGAGGTATCGCGTGAAGTTGTTGAAGGGTGTGCTGCTCGCGCTGTTTATTTCGATGTTCGCGGGTCTCGCGATCGGCACGCTGCTGCGCTTGCGGCTCGAGCGCGGCATCTACTACATCGGTTCAGCGATCGCGCCCGCGCCACTCCACGTCTGCGACACCCGCCCGCCGATTCTCGACTCGCGCCATCACGAAGAGCAGATCGGACAGGCGGTTTAGATAGCGAAGCGCCGCCGCGCTCAACGGCTCCAGTTTGTGCAGCGCGATCTCGCGGCGCTCGGCTCGACGGCAAACCGTGCGGGCCAGGTGGAAGGCCGCCGCTGCGCGCGTTCCGCCGGGCAGGATGAAGCACTTCAGCGGTTCGAGTTCGCCTTCGAGCGCATCGATGCGCACTTCGAGCCTCTCCACCTCGGCGTCTTCCGGCTGCGGAATCGAAGCCTTCTCCCGCCGCTCGGCGTCCGGAGCCGCCAGGTAACTGCCCAGATCGAACAGCAGAGACTGAATCTCCCCGACGATTTCGCGCAGATCCGGGTGTTCCGATTCGGCCGCGCATTGCCCCAGGCAGGCGTTGAGTTCGTCGACCGCGCCGTACGCCTCGACCCGCGCGCAATCCTTGGAAACGCGACCGCCACCCATCAGGTCGGTCTCGCCGTCATCGCCGCGTTTGGTGTAGATCTTCACGAAAGTCCGGCGCGTCTCAGCCCGCCAACTCCTGGTCGATGATGCGCTCGAGTTCCGGATCCGACGGCTTCGACGACGACTTGGCGACTGCAGCCGCGCGCGATTGTCGTCTCAGGAAGACCGTGACGATGACGCCGCCCGCGATGAACGCGAGGACCGGAAACACGTAGGCCGTCAAGCCGAAACCCTCGGCGCGCGGAGCCGGACGCAGCACGTCGCCGTAGCGCTCGAAGAGTTCCGCCTCGACATCTGCGCGGGTGCGCCCCGAAGCCTCCTGGACGATCAACCACATCCGAAGCTCGTCGGCTTGCGAACTGGTGCAGGCGGAGAGGGTTCTGCCGGGACAGAAAGGACTCATCAAGTCGTTCGAAATCGCGTACGCCCAGCCTTCGGGTTCCTGGGCGTCGCCATCCTGCGCCGCCGCAGTCGAAATACCGAGCAGCAGTAACGCGGCGATTCCCGCGAGACCGAGGATCTGCAAGCGCGTCTTCACCACGATTCGCCCTCCGGCCCGGGCAGCTGATACGCGTCGACACGCGCGACGAGCTGCGCCAGGGCAATCCCTGCGACGGATTTCGTCACCTCGCCTTCCAGAAACGGGCGGCCCCGGTCGGCAGCCGCCGCGAGTTCCGCGTCGAACGGAATCCGCGCCAGCACTTCCAGGCCGAGATCCTCCACGATCTCCGAGTCTAGCGTCTCGCGAAAAAGCGGCCCTTCCGCCCCGCATTTGGCGCAGATCGACGTACCCAGGTTCTCCACCAGCCCGATCAGCGGGAAACCCGCTTCGCGCGCGCGGCGCAGCGAGCGCTCGACCGCGAGCGTGGCCACCCGGGTGGGGATGGTGACGGCGAGCGCGGCGGCGATGCGCGGGAGCCACTGACCGAGCGCGGGCAATCGATCCGCACCGGGAGCGAGGTCGACCACCAGGAAGTCGAGTTCGCCCCAATCGGTGCGGCCGAGCAGATCTCCGAGCGCGGCCTGTTCGAGCGCGCTTCGCAGAGTCGCCGCTTCGCCCTCGGGTCCGTCCCAATCCAACGCCTGATCGCCCTGTAGAAAGAAATCCATGCTCTGAACGCGCATGCCGTGCGGGCCGGTCGCGGCCCGGAGCAGACCGTCACCCGTTACCCGCACGGGCTGGCCGCGCAGGCCGAGCATCTTCGATACCGACGGACCGTTCAGATCCGCGTCGAGCAGACCCACGCGGCGGCCGAGTCGTGCGAGCCCGAGCGCGAGATTGACGGCCACGGCGCTCTTGCCGACACCGCCCTTGCCGCTCATCACCACCACGACCCGGTCGACTTCGGCGAGTTGCTCGGCGACGCGCGCGCGCACCAGATCCACGTCCTCGACGAGCTGGGAGACATCGAATTCGGGCATGATCGCGAAAACCTCGGCGGGCGCGGGGGGTGCACAAGTGGAGCGGCGAGTGTAGCTCACGAGCGCGCGCGGGCGGTTCCAGCGCAGCGCGCCGACCTCTGGTCGAATCCACTACAATCACGCCCGACCATGGGGGAATTCGCGGAAATCAGCGCCGGGGGCGTCGTCTATCGGCGCGGCGCGGCCGGAATCGAGGTCGCGATCGCCGAGCAGCGCGACCGCATCACGCGGCAGCTGACCACGCGACTGCCGAAGGGCAAGATCGACCCCGGCGAAAGCGCCGAGGACGCCGCGGTGCGCGAAGTGGCCGAGGAAGTCGGTCTCCGCGCGCGCGTCGTCGGCGCGCTCGGCAGTGCCGAATACGAATACGCGGATGACTCGAAGCGGATCTCGAAGCAGGTGCACTACTTCCTGATGGAGTGGATCCCCGGAGCACCGCTCGAACTCGACGGCGAGATGAATCGGACCTATTGGTGCGCGATCGACGAGGCGGCAGAGAAACTCACCTTCGAACCGGAGCAGCGCGCAATCGGTTGGGCGAAGGAACGGCTCGGAAGATAGAAGCGCGGCATGCGCCGCAGGGGAAATGGGGTGCCGAAGATCTACAGCCACTCGCGTCTCGCGACCTTCGAAGATTGCGCAAAGCGCTTCGAGTACCGCTACTTGCTCAAGATTCCGACCGACACCGAGGGCATCGAGGCGTTCGTGGGAAAGCGCGTCCACGAAGTCCTCGAGCGCCTCTACAGGGCCGCCGAGCGCGGGCACGTGCCCTCGCTCGAAAAGGTCATCTACCGCTACAACCAGCTCTTCGAAGAGAGCTATGACTCGGACCGCGTGCGGATCGTCCGCGAGGGCACGCCGCTCGACTTCTACCGACAGCTCGGCGAGCACTGTCTCACCGCCTACTACCGCCGCCACTATCCGTTCGATGGCGATGAAACCCTCGGCATCGAACAGCGCGTGACCTTCGCGCTCGACGAGAAACGCGAATACCGCTTCCAGGGCATCATCGACCGGATCGTTCGCGCGCGAGACGGTGTGATCGAGATCCACGACTACAAGACGGGTAAACGCGTCCCCACGCAAAAGGAAGTCGACGAGGATCGCCAGCTCGCCCTCTACCAGATCGGACTCGCGGATCGCTACCCCGACCAACCGATGCGCCTGGTCTGGCACTACCTCCAGAGGGACCGAAAGCTCACCTCGACCCGCACGCCCGAACAGCTGCGCTACCTGCGCGAAGACACCATGAGCGTGGTCGACCGCATCAACGACGAAACCGAATTCAAACCGACGCGCAGCGCGTTATGCGACTGGTGCGAGTACAACGACCGCTGCCAGATCTATCCGAAAGACAGCCTGCCGGAAACCGCATCCGCAGCGCCCCCGTCCGAGACGGATCCGGCCGCGAAGAGCCAGGAGCAGCTGCACCTGTTTGACGGGAAACTGCGAGCCGAGCCGACCTAGAGCGGCACCCAGCTCCGCATCCGCATGCAATCGATCATGTCGTCGCGGGTCGCCTGCATGGGCGAGCGACTGCCGGGGGATGGCACCCCGGCGCGATTCAAGCATCTCGCCCGATCGGCCTTCAACTGCTCGAGATCCGCAGCGGAACCATCTGCGCGCCGCCATTCTGCGGCAGGCGGGTTCGACGCCGCACACCCAAGCCATGCGGCCAGGCTCAATGCGAAGAGAAATGTGCGCATACAGACCTCCCGTGAGACCGCTCTCAGAGATCGCGCGAGTGCTCGATCGCTCGGAAGCCCCTGCCAACGATCGCAGAGTGGAAGCTTGCGCGGCCGACCGCTAGCCTCGCTCACATGGCGCTCGCGGTCGAGAGGATCCCCACGCTCGGGGACAATTACACCTACCTCCTCGTGTGTGATGAGACCAACGAGGCGGCTGTGGTGGATGCACCCGAGGCGGCGCCCGTGATTCAGCGGGTCCAAGCGCGCGCTGCGCGGGTGACGAAGATCCTCTCCACCCACCATCACATGGATCACTCGGCCGCCAACCCCGAACTCGCCAAACTCTGGGGCGTTCCCGTGTTTGGCCACGCTGGAGATGCGGACCGCCTGCCGGGATTCAGCGACGGACTCGAAGAGGGCGATGTGATCTCGGTCGGCAACCAGTCGGCCCGCGTCCTGTTCATCCCCGCACACACCAAGCACCACATCGCCTTCGCGTTCGAAGCGGCAGAGGCCGTCTTCTGCGGCGACACGCTCTTCGCCGCCGGCTGCGGGCGGCTGTTCGAGGGCACGCCCGAGATGATGTTCAGTGCGCTCGTCGAGAAGCTCGGCGCGCTGCCGGATGCGACCCGGGTGTTTTGCGGCCACGAGTACACCGAGAGCAATCTGGAGTTTGCCGCGCACGTCGAGCCCGACAACGCCGAGATCCGCGCGAGGCTCGAACGCGTGCGCGCGATTCGCGCCAAGCGGGCCGCGGACTGGCACGACGCGACGCCTGCCGAGATGACGATACCGTCGACCATCGGCGAAGAACGCGCGACGAACCCGTTCATGCGCGCGCGCGACGCCGCCGAACTCGGGCGGATACGCGCCAAAAAGGACGGCTTCTAGACGTGCCGCGATCGCCGAAGGGACCGCCCGAGGGCGCGGTGGTGTCGATCCACCGCCACCGCGTGGCTTTTTTCGAAACCGACGCGATGGGCATCGTCCACCACGCCAACTACGTGCGCCACCTCGAACTCGCGCGCATCCACTGGCTCGACGAACACGACCAGCCCTATCGGGTCTATGCCGAGCAGGGCCTCCACTACGCGACCATCCACATGGAAATCGACTATTACCGATCCACGGGTTTCGACGACACGATCGAAATCGTGACCTGGCTGGATTGGGTGCGCGGCGCCTCGATGCACATCGAATACGAACTGCTCTGCGATGGCGACTGCGTGGCGACCGCATCGACCACCCACGCGATGGTCAATCGCGAGGGTCAGGTGCGCCGCATCCCCAGAGATCGCCTCGCGAACCTCAAGCGACTCGCGCTGCGACCCGGTCCCAAAGTGCTGTAGGGGGCGAATCCCGGGGCGGGGTCGCGCGACTTCAATCCCGCCCGCGCAGCCGGCGCGGAATCCTGTCCACCAGCATCGATGCCGACCAGCGCGCGGCGCGCTGAATCGCCTCGAGTGCATCGCCCTGCCCCGACCAGTGCGAGCGCACGATGTCCGGGTGAACCTGGTTGAGGATTTTCGATAGCGCGGCGGAGACGACCAACAGATCGTCCACCAGCCCGATCGGCCCGACGAGGGCGGTCGGAATCAGATCGATCGGCGAGAGCGCGTAACCGATCCCGAGCAGCGCAACCGCCTTGCAGGAGATCGGAACCCGCGAGTCGCGCAGCAGCCGCGTCAGCAGGACGGTGAGATCGGGAAGCAGCAGGATCACGTCGCGGAATCCCGAGGCGGCGCCCGGATCCGCCTTCACGATCCGCGCGCGCAGCCGATCGTAGAGGCGGCGCTCGCGCAGATTCAGCTCGATCACGACGGGTTCGTTCGCGGGATCGGCGGATTGGCTCAACTGAAGATCCCCCCTCTCTCTCGACGCCCGCGCGCGAGCAAAGCCGCGATCTTCGCCTTCACTTCATCCACCTTGGCATCGATGATCGCATCTTCGTCGGATGGGTCGCCCTCGAAGCGCTGGGGTTCGCCGAAGTAGATGTGGTACTTGACCGGCAGGGGGAGCAACCCGAGCGGCCCGAACCACGGAAACGTCGGCGTAATCGGCAGCGCGGGTGCGCCGAACATGCGGGCGATGCCCTCCAGATTCGCAAAACTCGGATGCTGCTCCTCGGATCCGACGATGGCCACGGGAACGATCGGCGTGTCGGTTTCGAGCGCCAGGCGCATGAAACCCGACCCGAAACGCTGCAGCTTGTAGCGTTGCGAGAAGAGCTTGTTCATCCCGCGAACACCCTCGGGAAACGCGAGCACGCACTCGCCGTTTTCCAGCAGGTGAATGCAGTTCTGCGGCGTTCCCACCAGCGTCCCGGTGCGCGCGGCGACGACGCTCACCCACGGCAGCTGCGGAATCCAATACTCCCCCATCCCGCGCGCGATCCTCGGCGGCTGCGCTTCCATCAACAACGCCAATCCCAGCATCGCCGCATCGAACGGGAGCTGGCCCGCATGGTTGGCAATCACGATCACGCGCCCTTCGGGCATGTTTTCGATGCCCGCGACCTCGACGCGAAAATAGTAGCGGTAGAGCAGCGCGAAGGGGATCAGCACGCGGCGCATCCAGTACGGACTCATCCCGTACGCGTCGTAGCCGTACTCGTTGAGCTCGTTGGGAATTCGGCTGAGGTTTTCGTCGATGACCGTCTGCAGGTTGCGGGCCCGCAGCGGCAGCATCGCTCCCGCAAAGTCGATCAACGCATCGAGTGCACCGGATTTCGCCATCACTCAGTTCCGCACGCTCTGCAGGGTCTGTTTGAGCCCGTACAGCGGTTGAAAGCCCGTCGCATCCGTGAAGCGCTTGCCCGAGAGCGTGATCGGATACTTGATGAAGTCGATCACACCGGGCGGGTAGGCGGCCAGACCCATCCGGAACAGGCGCCGGGACAGCGGCCGCAAGATCACTTCGGGAATCGACCACGGATCGCCGCCCGCTTCGCGAATCGCGGTGCGCAGCGGAACCTCGCCGGGGCCGGTGACGTTGAACACGCCCTGAAGTCGATGGTCGACGACCAGCTCGATCGCCGCACTCAAATCCTCTTCGTGGATGAATTGCATCATCGGATCGAAACCCATCACGGTGGGCACGCGCCGTTCGCGCAGGTAGTTCTTGACCAGCGATTGCGCGTAGTAGCCGAGCACGTTCACGGGCCTCAGCACGCAGGTCCGGATCTCCGGGTACCGCCAGAGAAAAGTCGTCACCAGGGTGTCGACTTCGACGCGGTCGCGGATTTCCGGATAGGAGCGGCTCGCGGAAAGCGGGGCGTCTTCGTCCAGGAAGTGGGGATTTTCGGGCAGGGCGCCGTAGACGTAGCCGGTCGAGAGCACGACCAGGCTCTCCACGCCGTTGCGGATGCAGTGATCGAGCAGCCGCTTCGTGCCCATCACATTGACGTCGTGCCGCTCGCGCTCATCGGTGCGGAAGTCCTGGATGAAACCCATGTGAACCACGCAGTCGGGTCGTTCCCGGCGCACCACGTCTGCGAATTTCTTCTTTCGCAAATCGACCACATAGGGGCGAACCCCCCTCGGGTGCCCCTCCCACCGGGCCCGATCGACACCGCAAACCGCGAAACGCTCGTTGAGGCGCCGGGTCAGGAGCCGCCCCTGACCTCCCGCGATTCCCGTGATCAACACCTTTTTCATTTGTACTCCAAGGGCTTGCGGCATCGGCGCTGTGCTACTGAGGTGTGTCAACCCCTCCCCGTCTCGACCGTATTGGGATAGAGTAGCGCTCCCCGGAGGGATTCCTTGGTCGAACCGTCAGCGCGTTTTGAGGAAATCAAGATACCTCTCCACGAGTCCGCCCGCGGCGTGACGGAGGTCTCGGCGGTGATGGGCGTACCGCAGTGGTGGCCCACCGGTCAGCGCGTCGGCGTGATTCTCGCGCACGGCCTCGGGCGCGACGTATCCGACCCCGTGCTCGAATTTCTGCAGCGCGCGCTCACCGAGCGCCGCTGTCTCACCCTGCGTTTCAATTTTCCGTTCGGAGAGGTCGGCAAGAAGCGACCCGATCCCCCGGACGTCCTACAGCGAACCTTCCGCGCCGCAGCCGCCACGCTGGCCCGGGATCCGAACGCCGCGCCCGCGCGCCTGTTCCTGGGTGGAAAAGGGCTCGGAGGTGCGGTCGCCGCAAGTCTCGCGGGAGACCGCGCGCGGATCGACGGCGCGTTCTTCATGGGGTTCCCCCTGCACCCCGCCGGCAAACCCGAACTCGTTTCACCCGAGCAGCTCTTCCGCGTGATCTCTCCGATGCTCTTCCTCCAGGGTGAACGCGATCGCCACTGCGACATCGATGTGCTCCGGCGCACGCTCACCCGCGTGGGCGCACCGACGACTCTGCAGGTACTCGAAGAGGCCGATCAACACTTCAAGGTACTGAAGAAGTCCCACCGCACCGACGAAGAAGTTCGCGAAGAGCTTCTCGCCTACATCTACGCCTGGATCCAGAAGATCGCCGACGCCTGAACGCGATCGCGCGCGAGGGCTACTGCTTTCCGACGACGATTTCGCCTTCGAGCAGCTGGCCCTTCGCGGCTCCGGCCGGGCCGGGCGCCTCGGAGCGCTCCACCACGTAGCGATAGCTGCCGGGTTTGAGTTCGCAGAAACTCGCGAACTCACCCGCGTTGATCGGAGCCGAGCGCAGCTCGCCCTCTTCGAAGGCGAAATTGACGCGGCTGTGACAGACCATCGATTTCGCGACATCGCGCTCGAACACCACGGTGGCCTTGGTCGGCGAATAGCTGATCCAGGCGATCAACTGTCCCGGATCGAGGTTCACGCTCGCGGGGTTCAGCGAATCCGCGGTAATCAAGACCACTTTGTGGGTGTTCATCTTGTAGCTGGGATCGAGCTTGGGGAGATCCTCGAGACTCTGGGGCGCGGGCTGCGGGTCGCGCTCTTCGGCCGCCGAACCCGGACCGCCCAGCGACAGCACAGCGGCGAGCACAGCTCCGATCATTGCATGCCAAAATTTCCCGAGTCTGCGCTTCGCGCCAGTCGTTGCGAACGGCATCGACACCTCCAACGAGCAGACGGAATGTAGCGCCCGGCCACAGCCTGGCGCCCTTCGCGACCGATGGCATCGCCCGGGCCACCCGGTCGATCGATTTCGGCGACGCGGACGCATGCGGTCCGACGACAGCTTGTCAGCGATGATTCCGTCGGGTAGTTTTTCGCGCTCGACAACCCGGGGCGCGATCGACCTGGAGCGCCCGCAGCGCACGCACTCAATTTCGGAGACCCCCCATGAAGATCATGGTTTGCATCAAGCAGATTCCCCACCAGGATGCGCGCCTCGAGATCAGCTCGGACGGCACCTGGATCAAGGAGGACGGCCTCAAGTTCGAAATCAACAGCTACGACACCTACGCGCTCGAAGAGGCCCTGCAGGCCAAGGACGCGGGCGAGTGTGAGGTGGTCGTGGTTTCGATCGGGCCGGATCGCGTCACCCAGGCCCTGCGAACCGCCCTCGGGATGGGCGCGGATCGCGCCATCCACGTCAAGGACGCCGAGGCCGATGGTTCCGACTCGCTCGGCATTGCCAAGATCCTCGCGGCCGTCGCGAAGGAAGAGAACCCGGACCTGATCTACGCGGGTCTGATGGCCGACGACGGCAATTTCGCGGCGGTGCCGATGATGCTCGCCGAACTCCTGGGCATGCCCCACACCTCGGCCGCGCAGAAGATCGACAGCTCGAATGGCGGCGTGACGGTGGAGCGCGAAATCGAAGGCGGGGCGCGCGAGGTCGTGGAACTGCAGAAACCGTGCGTCATTGCCGTGCAGACCGGACTCAACCAGGTTCGCTACGCATCCCTCAAGGGGATCATGGCCGCGAAGAAGAAGCCCCTCGACGTCAAGACGATCGCGGATCTCGGATTGTCGGGTCAGGTGGGCGCCGCCAACGCCAAGATTTCAGTCGAGAAGGTCAGCATCCCGCAAAAGGGCTCGGCTGCTGAAATGGTCACCGGCTCCGTCGGCGACATGGCGAACAGCCTGGCGGGCAAGATCAAGGAACTGGGGCTTCTCTAAGTTCGGAGCGTCCCCGCGGCCCCGATACGCCGCGAGCCGGACCGATCCGACATGCGCACACAACAGGGAGTAATCCGATGGGCAGCATTCTCATCGTCGCAGAAATTCAAGCGGGTCAGATTCGCGAGTGCAGCTACGAGCTGGCCGCCTACGCACAGAAGATCGCAGCCGCGACCGGACGCGATGTCGCGAGCGTCGTGCTCGGCAAGGACGTCGCCGGCGCCGCGGAGGCCTTCGCGCAGAAGGGCGGAGGCAAGGTATTCGTCGCCGACGACGAACTCCTGGCCAACTACTGCGTAGAGAGCGCGAGCGCGGCAATCCGCGCGGCCGTCGAGGCCTCGGGGGCCGACGTGATCCTGCTCTCCAACACGCCGAGCGGCTGGGACGTCGCCCCGCGCATCGCCGCCGGACTCGATGCCGGCTTCGTGAGCGACTGTTCCGACGTTTCCGAGGATGGGGGCAAACTCGTCTTCGAACGGCGCGTCTTCAGCGGCAGACTCGACGCGCACGTCCGCACCAATTCGGATGTCGTCGTCGCGACCATGCAGCCCGGGGGCATCGAGCCATTCGGCGGCAGCACTGAGGGCAGCGTCGTCAAACTCGACGTCTCGCTGACGTCCGAAAAGGCGAAGTTCATCGAGAACAAGATCGCCGAAAGCAAGGGCGTCGACCTGAGCAAGGCCGACGTCATCGTCGCCGGCGGCCGAGGTGTCGGCGCCGCGGAGAATTTCGGCGAGATCCTCCAGCCCCTCGCGGACGCGCTGGGCGGTGCGATGGGCGCCTCGCGCCCCGTCGTCGACGCCGGTTGGCTGCCCCACGAATATCAGGTGGGCTCCTCCGGTCAGATCGTGGCCCCGAAGCTCTACATCGCCGCGGGGATCTCGGGGGCGATCCAGCACCTCGTGGGCATGAAGGGTTCGAATTTCATCATCGCGATCAACAAGGACCCGGACGCGCCGATCTTCGAGGTCGCCGACCTCGGAGCCGTCGGCGACCTCGCCGAAATCGTTCCCGCCCTGACCAAGGCGATCCAGGAGGCGAAGGGGTAGGCGGCCAACAGCGAGGGTTTTTGACATCAAAGTGACGCGGGCCGCGCGCGACAGCCATTTCACCATTGACACGTCGATTCCCGAAGACTACCGATTGGGAACACGGTCATCGATGGAAACGCGTCTTCGCATCTGCGGCGACTCCTCCTGCGCTGAAATCCGGTACCGAGCGGTAGTCACCCTATCGAGCGCGTTCTCCAAAGGGGAGAGTCGTGCTCGCTCGGCGGGTCGCGATCATCAACGAGAAGGGCGGTAGCGCCAAAACGACGCTCGTCTCGACGATTGGATCGTACCTGGCCCTCCATCGCGGCCGACGCGTTCTCGCCATCGACATGGATCCCCAGGGCCAGCTCGGCAAGGTGCTGGGCGTCGAAACGCGCGCGCGGCGCCGTTCGGCGATCAACCTGCTGCTCGATTCGGTGCTGCTCGACGCCGCTTCGCTGGATGGCCGCTACGAGAACGCCGCCGAGCGCGAGCCTCGCGCCACCGCGAATCTTCCGATCACGACCACGCGCATCCCGCAGCTCGACGTGATCACCGCCAACAAATCCCTGGGCTTGTTTCCGGCCTTCGAAGACGGCGATCCGGATCCGACCGGGCGGTTGAGACGCAAGCTGGAAGCTGCGTCGGAAATCGGGAACTACGACTTCATCCTCTTCGACGCGCCGCCGTCGTTTGGATCGCTGACCCTCAACATCCTGCGCGCGGCCACGGAAGTCGTGATCCCGGTCCCGCTGACCTACCTCGCGCTGGACGGTTGCGCGGCGCTCGTGCGCACGATCGATACGGTTCGCGAGCGCTACGACCACCCGGATCTGCACATTGCGATGATCGTGCCGACCTTCTACCGGCGAACCAAACTCGCAGACGAGATTCTCGATCGACTCAAGCGGCGCTTCTCGAAGGAAATTTCTCACAGCGTCATCCGTTATCACGTGAAGATCGACGAGGCGCAATCCAGGGGACTTTCCATCTTCGAATACGCGCCAAAGGATCGCGCGGCCTTCGCGATGGCAGAACTCGCCGAAGAACTCGAGCTGCGCGGAAAACCCCGACACGATGGGAGTCCCCCGTGAGCGAAATCGAATCCCCCCAGCCCGTCGCAGAAACTCCGAACGCGCTCGTAGCGCCCGGCCGCGCTCTGGGCCGTGACCCTTTCGACGATGTCGCCTCCTCCGACCCGCTGGATGAGGCGCTCGAGCAATTGGAAACGCGAGAAAGCCGCAGGCCGATGGATCGGCCGCGCGCTCGGCGCGCCCACAGGAGCGTGCGGGCAGCAGCGCCGGCGACTGCCCCCCGATCGACGGCGCGGCAAGCGGATCCCGCGGCCGACGCGGATGCTCCGAAGCCCGACAACCTCGCGCGGCTCATCCGACGGCGCTGGTCGACCACCCCGCCGCTCGCGGAAATCGAACTCCCGCCGCCAAAGGGTCTGATCGATCGCCTGCTGAGTTCGGACGAGAGGCGGGTGCTCGCCTCTCTCGCGCATCTCGTCGAAGGCGAGGCGCCCTACGATCGATTCGGTTATTCGCCAGAGGTGATGAAGAGCACGTTCTTGGTGATGCGCACTCTCTACCAATACTACTTCCGCGTGCGCAGCGAGGGTCACGAGCACATTCCGCACGAGGGCCCCGCAGTGCTCGCGGGCAATCACGGCGGCCTGCTTCCCTTCGACGCCGCCATGGCGGTCATCGACGGGGCGCTGCACACGGATCCCCCCCGACTCATCCGGACCGTAGTGGATCGCTGGGCAGGCACACTTCCCTGGGTAAACCTCTTCTACGCGCGAGCCGGACAGGTCATCGGAACGCGCGAGAACTTCGACAAGTTGCTCCGGGATGGACAACTCCTGCTGGTTTTCCCGGAAGGCATCGAGGGGATGCGCAAGACGATCGCGCACCGCTATCGGCTCCAGGAATTTCGCGTGGGCTTCATCGAACAGGCATTGCGCTCGCGCGCGCCGATCATTCCGGTGGCATTCATCGGCAGCGACGATCAAACGCCGATCCTCTTCGACATCAAGCCGCTGGCGCGCAAGCTCGGCATCCCGGTCGCGCCGATCACCCCGACATTTCCGTGGCTCGGCCCGCTCGGCATTCTCCCCTATCCGGTCTCGTATCGAATCGTTTACGGCGAGCCCCTCCGCTACCACGAGCGTTTCGGGCCCGAGGGAGCGGACGATCCACGGCTGGTCCGTTACCTGGCCAACCAGGTGCGGCGCACGGTGCAACTGATGATCGATCGGAATCGCCAATGACCCACGTACTCGTCACCCACGCCGACGAACCAATCGGACGCAGAGTGGTCAAGAATCTCTACCACGACCCGAACGTCGAGGTCATCTTCGCAATCGGCAGCGGTCCGCCGCCGCGCAAGTTCGACCCCTATCTCGCGGGCAGCGAACCGCGGGTGACCTACACGCGACTCGATCTCGCTAAACACCGCCCGGTGCACGACCTGTTTCACTCCGCTGGGTTTCGCGCCGCCGAGATCGACACCGTCGTCTACGTGCCTCGCCACGGTGCGGGTTCGTCGCTGAACGAACCGCTGGTCGGTGGCATTTCCGAGCGAACCGCCGAGAGCCGCCTGCTGCTTCAGCACTGCCTCGAGACCCGCACGATCCAGCACCTGATCGCGATCGGGAGCGCGTTCGTCTACCGCCTCCCCCCGGGCAACGCGAACCACCTCAGCGAAGAGAGCGAGCTCAACCTCGATCCGAACGTGATGCCGGAGGTCCGCGCTTGGATCGACAGCGACATGATCTTCCACAGCGAAGTCCACAACGACCGACTCCGCGTGGTGTTGCTTCGCGTTCCCACCGTCGTGGCGGCGGGCGGCTATGTCTACCTCCACCCTTCGCTGGCCGGGCGGCCGGGCTCGCGGGTGCGGGCCCTCGGATTCGATCCCATCTGCGCGCTCGTTTCCGACAAGGACGTCGCGCGCGCGGTTCGGGCCGCGACCCGGGCTCCGGTTTCGGGAATCTTCAACATCGCGGGTGGAGAGGCGATCCCGCTTTCCCTCCTCTCTCGCTGGACGGGCCACACGAGCATCCCCGTGCCCGGTCCACTGCTCGGCATGCTCGACGCAACCGAGCGGGTGCTCGGCATCGAATCTCGCCTCGGAGCCAGTGGCGGAGTGCACCTGCGCTACGGCTTCACGCTCGACACCGACCGCGCGGCCGAAGAACTCGGATTCCGCTCCCAATACCGGATCGGCCTCGCGCGTGCGGGCGACGGCGCCCTGCGCCTCGACACCGCGTCGGTCTGATCCCGATCGATTCGCGCACCCGCCCGCTGGGCTGCGGGCCGATCGCGATCAGCCCGTCCCGAGCGGCGCGAGCACCCCGAACTTTCCTGCCGGCACTCAGTTTTCGTTCGGGCGAACCGGGCAGACGAAGTCCGCGGGTTTGACGGTCAGCAGCGAGCAGTCGAGATGGCCGAGCATCCGCTCGGCGGTATTGCCGACCGAGAGTCCCGCAATCCCCGCGCGAGAGATCGTGCCCATTGCGACGAGGTCGGGATTCAGGCGATTCGCGCACGCCAGAATGGCATTCGAGGGGGATGTGAGACCGACGTGGAGTTCGGCGGCCCCACGGAGTGGCTCGGGCAGCTGCGACTCGATCTGCGCCACCGCCGCGGCGCGACTCTCGGCGAGAAACCGCTGCTCGGATGCGCTGTCCTTCATCTGCTCCGCCAGCGGCAGCGAGAGCGCGTGGACGATGTGCAACTCGGCCCCGCATGCGCTCGCGATCGATGCCGCCAAGGCCACGACGCGCTCGCCCACCGGACCGAGGTCGGTGGCCGCGAGGATGCTGCGGGGCTCTGCGGAGTGGTCGGGTTTCACCACCCAGACCGCACAGGGGCATTTGCGCAGCAGCTTCTGAGAAACGCCGCCGAGCAGGCGCCCATCGTGCGCAGAATCGGCGCGCTTCCCCACGATCACCAGATCTGCGCCGAATTGGAGCACGTTCGCCACGATCGCGAGCCAGGCCCGCTCTTCGGAGAACGCGAGGTCGGCTTCGATTCCGGCTTCGCGCAGCGATCGGAGCGCCGTCTCCAGCGGGCGCCGAAATCCGTCATCGGCGGACATCGGCCGATCGGCAAATGCACCCTCGCTCACCCGCCAGTGTTCCTCGCTCCGGACGGAGTGCAGCAGCGCCACGCGCGCGCCGCTGAGGTTCGCCACCCAGCGGGCCTGCTCGACGGCGAGCCGGCTGCCGGCCGAGAGATCGCCGAGCTCGGAGAGTTCGACGCCGACCACGATCCTGCGAAAATCCCGAATCACGGTTCCTGCAGGCTCTTCAGGTATTCCACGAGGCTCGCAATCCGCCCGCGGGCCACCTCGTCGCCCGCTGCGAAATAGGGGATCTCTTCCGCCAGAGCGATCCCCCAGACCGGCATCTCGCGCGAGCCGTGAGCGGGCAGATCGAAGCGACCGTCGATCGCCTTCACGACCGAACTCTCGGGGAATACGCCGCCATTTTGCGCCGCAATCCGAGTGAGATCTGTGGGCGGTGTAATGAGTGCGGGAGCCGCGGGTCCGCCCCCGCGGGCAACGACACCGTGGCAACTCGCGCAATAGGACTTGTACAACTCCGCGCCGACCTCGACGAGCATGGGATCCGCTGCCAATGACACGTGCGCCGCAGTCTGTTGGCCCGAGCACCCCGCAATCGCGAACGCGATCGACGAGAAGGTGATTAGAATCCCGCAGCGAAGCGACCGGGCATTCGATCGCGAAGCCCCAGGCATCCGGCAATCCCTTCGCCTTCGCACGACGACTCCTCCCCGGAGTACTGCATCTCCCCATCCAGCCGAGCATCGCCGCAACCCGGTCGCCCGCCCCGCTGGAATCGAGCGAGCCGGCCCTCTGCGGCGGCTCTAGCCAACGCCGCTCGGCGAGCGCGGCGAGCCACCACAGAGGAGTTTAGTGAACAATCGAAACCGCGCGGCAGAGCGCCGGCTCGCTCAGGCCAGGACCCACATCTCCTTGAAGGGCGCGGTCACGTGCCACAGCGTCTCGGCGCCCTTGGGAAGCGACGCCATGTCGCCCTTCTTCAGCTCGAGCGTCGCACCGCCCTTGATCTCGATCCGCACCGAACCCTCGAGAATGATGATCGTCTCCCGCATCTCGGATTTGAACGGGATCGGCTTCTCGGGTGTTCGCTGCATCCGCGAGAGGCCGGCCTGGACACCCTCCGCGTCGCACAGCATGTGGACTTCGCCGCCCACCTCCTCGTCCGCTTCCCAATCGTCCGTCGACGCGTTCGACACGAACACACCTGGCTGCAGTTCCATGACTTTCTCCTTGGTTGAGGCGAAACAGAATATCCGGAAATTCCACGCTTCTCATTGCAGATGCCAGATGATACGCTTTGGCGTTACGAAGTCAGCGATATCAACTCGAATCGGTCGCATTCGCAGCGCGCCCGAGTATCGAAGGGGGTGCGTTTTGCAGGTCGGCTCAACTCGTTGGTGGGCGAGCGGCAGCATTGCGCTACTACTCGCTGGCTGTGTGACGACACCGATTCGGCACGACTACGAGCTCGCCCCTGGACAGGCATTCAGCCAGAACCGGAGTCGCGCACTGCTGATACCGATCAACGAAACCGAAGAGGTGCCCGCTGGTCTGGAAGTCGGCGAAGATAATGTTTTCGAGCAACTGAAATCCTATCTGGAATCGAAGGGACTCTCGATAGAGACGACCAATTCCTGGGATTATCGCTCCGCCGCCAACAATGCGGCTGAGAGCGTGCACAACGAGATGCTATCTGCAGAATCGAGCTCGATCTCTGGGGAGATCGAATACTCGAGCATCGTCCCCCGGCTGCTGGCCAACCTGGATTCTGATGCGGACCTCTTGATCCTCTCGAATATGGTCATTCGAATCGGCGAATCGAAGGGCGGCCGAACCACGCATTGGGATGGTGTGAAACGGCGACTCGCCGTTCCAGTCCGCATGCGCATGACCGGGACGGAAAGCGTGGCCTCGATCTTCGTCACCATATACCACCGGGACGGAACCGCGGTATTCAGAGGCTATGGAGGCCTCGACCTGCTCTTTGCTCCCAATATCGATGAAGAAAAGTTCGAATTGATTCCCGATCGACTCCAGAACACCGAACACATCCGCGAGGGAATTTGCGTGGCGTTCTATCCCTATTTTGGGAAAGACGAGCGCTGCCGCTGATAGCCGCTAGCGATTAACGGTCGGAAGCTCACCCAAGCCCTGAGGGTCCCTTACCTTCCGTATCGGGTCGCCCACGAATTCGGCGGACGGGAATAGGTATCGGGTCAGAAAGCGACGAAGTGCGACTGAAATGAATTCCCATTCCTTCTTCGTGGGCGAGTGGGAAGCTCCCTTCACTTCGAGCGATTCGTATTCCTTACCGAATGTCTCCAACATCAGCAGCAATCGATGAGAGTGATCCGGATCCACACGCCGATCTTCGGTTCCGTAGATGACGAAGACAGGAGTATGAATCTCATCGACGTGATAGGCCGGTGATATTTCGATCAACTTGTCTCGCTCGGTCTTTGGATCACCGACGATGAGTGCGAATTCCTCGAGACAGCCCTCAGTGCCAGCGCAATCGTCACCAGCGAAACTAAACGGAACATCCGTCACACCATTCAATGACGCGGCACATCGATAGCGGGTCTCGTGGCGAATGACACTCGCGAGAGCCGAGAATCCTCCGTAGCTACCACCCACGATGCAGATACGGGTTCCATCGATTTCAGGACGCGCAATCGCGTACTCGACAGCAGCGTCGATATCGTCCTCGATACCCTGAGCCCACTGCTTCTTGCCAGCTTCTTCGAATTTGCGCCCATATCCGGATGAGCCTCGGTAATTCACTTGAAGGAATGCAAAGCCCCAGCTCGCGAAATATTGGACAATCGGGTTGTAATCCTTGTTGTCCCGCACCCCGATCGGTCCACCGTGCGGCATCACGATCAGCGGAGCTCCGCCCTCTTCGAGATCATTCGGCAGCGCAAGAAAGATCTCGATGCGTGTTCCATCCTCGGATTCGACTTCTACAGTTTCAACGTCGACGAGCTTGCTTCGATCCAAGCCCTGGGCGACATCGCCGATCGGATTCATCTCGCCCGTCTTCACGTCGTGGAAATAGTACGTTCCAGGATTTGTCGGACTCGACACCCAGAGCACGAAGATGCTCCGATCTGCACTACTGCTCAGGACAGCAACTTCTTCTTTCGGAAAAGAGGCGCGAACCGTTGGGAGGTGCTGATCTGCATACGATTCGAAATAATGGTATCGACGCTCTCCCTCGATTTCGTATACCGCCGCGATCAACTCACCATTCTTGTAATCGAACACCACGTCTGTGATGTCGACATCGTCGCGAATGAAGATCGTCTCGCCGAAACTTCCGTCCTTCATGTCGAACTCGAAGAGGCCCATCGTATCGTGTCCGTTGTAGGCAGCCACGATCAGAGCGTCGCCGGATTCGGACAGACTCAAAGGGAATACGCTCTTGGATTTGTTTTTCGACTCGAAGCCGTAGACCTCGCGAAAGTCCCCATCATCGCTCTCGCGAACCAGAATGGTGTAATTTCCATCGATATCCCTGGAGACTGCCCTGGGAATGCCTCGCCGGTCTACGATCCAGGTCTGAGCAGATCCGTCGATCGTGGCAAGGGTCTTGCCCAATCGAAGATCGCGTCGGGATGAACGCGCCTCCTCGTAACGGGTGACATTCTCGAGACTGACCCGGTGTGCGGAACTGCGACCCTCATGTTCGATTTCCCAGATCAGCTCGTCCTCGATGAGCGGAAGCGAATCGACCAGCCGTCCTGGAGCATTGATCCAGTCGACCTCGATTGAAATTTCGGCGTCGACTTCCCGGATCTGAGCCACGAAGCTCGATCGCGGTCCGTCCGCCGTGAGATGGGTAATGAAGGTCTTCTCACCTACCCAGTCCAACCCGAGAATCGGGCGCTTCGAAGCGAACAGCGAAGTCACGTGGTGCGTTCCCAACTTCTGAACGAGTACGCCGTAGACACCTCTTTTCTGCGCGACCGCCAGCACCCACTCTCCGGTCGGACTGAGAGCGATACCCTGGATCCCGCCCCCCAAGAACAGAGAATCTGCTGATTGACCGGCCTGGCTGGGACCCGCGAGTCGAAGAGACACGAGCAGGACCAGGAACAGATTCACAAAGGTCGACGAGCCCGACTGCTTCAAGGCCTCTCCACTAGTGCTTCCACACCGGCTCCCGGATCTCCCACTCCGCTCGACTCAACGACAGACTCCACGCGCTTGCGCGTGTAGTACTCGAGAAATCCATCACCGCTGGAACCTGCGTAGTGGAGCGGGAACGAGCGCAAGATCGAAGCGTACGAATCCCTGAGTTCCCGTACTGCCATCGCCGAATGATTTCGATTCCTGACGATCAAGTCCCCTATGCCCCACCGAGACATGGCGCCCGATCGAATCATCAACTCACCCGGATAGTTGATCTTTCCCGCCTTCACCTCGAAGCTCAGTTCCTCATCTGGATCGAGCATATAATTCGATCTGTCGCGCGGATTCTTCCCGATCTCGATCTTCCTCCAGCGGTATCGCCCCTCGTTCACTCGAGTCATCCAAACGTGTCGCCCTTTGCCGAGAGACTTCGCGACGGATCGGTGGTTCAAAAACAGGTTTTCCAGCGCGATATCGGTATCGATATGGATGATCAGCAACGCCTGGTTCGGAGCGAGTTCGATTGGGCCACCGGCATCGATCGGAACAACCAGCGGCGCCGCGCAACCGAGGATTCCACTCAGAATCAACGCCGGGAAGAAGGGAATCACACTTCGCGCTGAAACCGCACTCTTGCAGCAATGAAATCGAGAAGACTGCAACCACCCAGCATGCCTTCCGGACATACGGCCATCCTACCGGAGATGGCTTTCCCGGGCACTGCTTCCGGGCAAAGCCGGTACGAACCCAAGTGCCTATTCCCGGACCAAAGCAACACCACGGGCGGAGACGAATCGCTCGATTCTGTCCATCGCCTCCTCGAGGTAGGGAAGCGGTTGCGCGAGTGAAAGGCGGACGTAATCGCGTGTCGAACTCCCGAAACCCTCCCCGGGCAGGACCGATACGCGCTGTTCTTCCAGCAGATCCTCGGCGAAACGCATCCCGCCGGTATTCAAACCGCGGACATCGAGCATCACGAACATGCCCGCTTTCGGCACCGTGCAGTCGATTCGCGGAATCGACGCGATGCGATCGCAGACGAAGTCGCGGCGCTTCTTGTACTTGGCTCGAACTTCGGCCATGTACTCCTCGTCATTCTGCAACGCGAACGCGGCGGCGTCCTGAACGAACTGGCAACAACCGAAGACGGTCGAGGAAGCGAACCGGAGCAGGTGCTCGACCAGATTCTGATGGGTGACGACCCACCCCAGGCGCCAGCCCGTCATCGCGTGCGATTTGGAAAGCCCGTCGATCACGACCACGTTTTCGAGCTGCTCCGCGGCCGTGCGCAGGGAGACGTGGCGCTCTTCGAACGTGATCATCGAGTAGACTTCGTCCGAAACCAGCCAGATGTTGCGCTTCAGGCACAGGTCTGCGAGGGCTCTGAGTTCCTGCGCGGAGATCATGTTTCCGGCCGGATTTCCCGGAGTGTTGATGAAGACCACCCGGGTGCGATCCGTGATCGCCGCGGAGAGACTCTCCGGACTCAGGCGAAAACCATCGCCGACGTCGAGCGCGACGGGAACGACCACCGCACCGATCGCGGCAAAGATGCCGCGGTACCCGATGTACATCGGCTCCGCGACGATGACTTCATCGCCCTCGTCGAGCAGACAAGACATCACACTGTAGATCGCGTTGGTGGCGCCCGGAAAGATGATCACGTCATCCGGGTTGCACGGGCGCCGCGCGGAGCGCTCCTCGATGCCCGCGACGACCTCCCGCAGACGCCGCTCTCCCGCTCCGGGCGCGTAGTGGGTGCGGCCTTCCCGCAGGCTCTCGATCGCGTGATCGATCGTACTCGGCAGGGTGGGGAGATCCGGATCCCCGACCGACAGCAGATAGACCTCTTCGCCCGCCGCCCGCAGCGCGGAGGCGCGTTCGTGCACCGCCCAGACCCCGGAAGCGTCGCCGCCGAGGCGCTCGACGCGAGCGCTGTACCGACCCGCAAAAGCCATCGTCCCGCCCCCCAGAAGGACTCGCAGCGAGAGTGTAGTCGCAGTGCCGCAAAGGTGGATCGAAAATTGGGTCCGAGCGAACCGAAACCTCCCGCTCGACAATGAGTTGGTCTGCTTTCTTGCCTGGCCCCGTCCAGTGCTCTCTTCCTCGAGCTCAACCGCACGCCTAGGCCCGCAGCGGCTGGATTCGCAGCCCTGCCAGACCCAATCTTCGATCCACCTCTCGGTGCCTGCGGATTCGAGCTGCACGGCGCGCCGATGGCGGGAGCGCCGGGGCGCGCGGGCGTCGCTATCGGTGCAACTGGAAAATCCGAGCCATTGCGGCGAAGCTCGCGAACGGCGCCGCGGGCCGCGAGCGGATCGAAGGAGGCGACGTGAGCGAGAGACCGGACGTCCTGGTGGTGGGTGGCGGCGTGGTGGGCGTCTGCATCGCCCACAGCCTCGTCGAGCGCGGGGTGCGCACGACCCTGCTCGAACGCGGCGAGATCTGCTCGGGCGCCTCGCACGGCAACGGCGGCTGGATTCACCCGAGCGAGAGCGCGCCCCTGCCCGGACCGGGCGTGATCCGGGAATCGTTGCCGTGGCTGCTCGACCCCGCGAGCCCGTTCTGGATCCAACCGCGCGCGAGCCTCGCGCTGCTGCGCTGGCTCTGGGATTTCCGCCGCGCTTGCAACGCGAACGCGCAGCGCGAGAGCTTTCGGTTGCGGCGCGCGCTCAGCCTCGCGAGCCTCGAGCGCTTTGGCGAACTCGCGGAGACGCTGGATTGCGACTTCGGCTTCACGCGGCGCGGGCTCACGCTGATCTTCCAGACCGCAGAGGCCATGCGCGACGCGCGGCGCGATGTCGACCTGCTCGTGGCCGAGGGCGGAAGCGCGAACTGGCTGGGCGCAGAGGCCCTGCGCGAGGCCATCCCGGGGCTCTCCCCCGAACTCGCCGGCGGGCTCGAATTTCCCGCCGATGCCCACATTGCGCCGGGCGACTTCGTGCGCGGGCTCGCGGCGGAGGTCGCGCGGCGCGGTGCGGCGATCGAAACCCACACCGAGGTGCTCGGCGTGGAGTGGTCGCGCCGC
>JAFDBP010000012.1 GCA_019313245.1 Deltaproteobacteria bacterium | reverse complement strand
GGCGCACCGGGCTTCGATGCGGACAACAAAACCGAATCGCGCGGTCCGAACACGCTCTACTCCAGAAAGGGCGGCAATTCGCAAACCGCGCAATTCCGCCTGGAGGGCGTCGACAGCAACCGGGACGCGATCGGTGCGCGCATTGCGGTGAAGGTGTCTCCGCGAGAGGGCCGGCCCGTGACCTTTCACTACCACGTGCGCTCGGCGGAGGGCTTCCAGAGCCAGAACAGCCGATGGCAACTCGTCGATCTGAAGGGCGCCGAGCGGGCGGAAGTCGCGGTGCGTTGGCCGTCCGGTCGCAGGACCCAGCACGAAATCCGAGCTGGAGCGCGCGAAATCTTCCGCGAGCGCCCCGCCGAATGAGGCGCATTCGTCGCTAGTGGGTATCCGAGAGAAGGCGATGGCAAAGCGTCACCGATGGAAGACTGCTTTTTGTGGCAAAGGGCGTCGTTCGGTTTCGTTTCTCAGCTTCTCTGACTGACGATGCGGCAACCGCGCCCGCTGGTCGACTGGCTCGGACTTCTGCTTCTCGCAATTCTGTGGGGAACCTCCTTTCTCTTCGTCAAGATCGCCGTCAGAGAGGTCACTCCCTTCACGATGGTGGCCGCCCGTTTCGTCATCGCGGCCAGCGTGCTCAGCGCGGCCGTCCGCGCCAGGGGCCTGCGGCTGCCGACCTCTCGGCGCGTCTGGGGCCACTATCTGCTGATGAGCCTGATCGGAAACTCGATTCCGTTTACGCTGATCGCCTGGGGGCAGATCCGGGTCGACGTCGGTCTCGCGGGAATCCTGATGGGCGTGATGCCGCTGATGACCCTGGTGCTCGCGCACTTCTTCGCGCCCGGCGAACGGATGACGCCGAGAATGACCGCCGGGTTTGTCGTCGGCTTCGTGGGTCTGGTGGTGCTGTTCGGGCCCGAAGCGCTGCTCGAGTTCGGCGGCGAAGCGAGCGATCTGCTGAGCCAGTCGGCGATTGGGCTCGCGGCGATCTGTTACGCGACCAATACGATCATCACGCGTCGTTTGGGCACGCTCGACCCCCTCGTCTCTGCCACAATCGTCATGTGGATCACCAGTGTGACGATG
Source organism: Deltaproteobacteria bacterium (assembly GCA_019313245.1). Lineage (GTDB taxonomy): Bacteria > Myxococcota_A > UBA9160 > UBA9160 > SMWR01 > JACZVU01. The sequence continues at coordinate 5,054 of JAFDBP010000012.1, read as the reverse complement.
GTCCCGGCGGCGCTCTGGGTGGAGCGCCCGTGGGATCTCGCCCTGTCCGCAGAATCGATCGCTTCCGTCGTGTGGCTCGGCCTCTTTGCGACGGCGCTGGCCACGATCGTCTACTTCAGAATCGTTCAGAGGGCGGGGCCCACGTTTCTATCGCTGATCAATTACATGATCCCGGGCGTCGCCCTGGCCGCGGGCGCAGTCGTGCTGGACGAACAATTGGTGGGAACCGTCTTGATCGGGATGGCCTTGATTCTGACCGGCCTGGCGATCAGCCAGCTCGGCAGCCGATCGGGTTAGGCTTCGCCGACGCCGACAGTCTGGAATCGGACATCCGCGACTCAGCGGATGGGGCGGTAGAGTCCGCGGACGAATTCGAAATTGCAGAGCGCCCACTGCAGTTCGCCGTCTGAATCCCGCCTCGGCTCTCCGTCCGCATCGAACGAGAGCAGGAGGTGGTTGCCTTCCGAATCCAACTTTTCGGCGTCGGCCGCGTTGAGTCGGGTATTCAGCGCTCGAAGCGCGCTCTTGTAGCTCGTCTCCGGCAAGAGGCCGATTTCGAAGGCCGTGAGCGCGTCCAGGCTGAAAGTCGCGTAGACCTCGCCTCGCTCATCGAGACAGGGCGTGTCACTTCCGGGCTTCTTGTGCACGGAAACTTCGGATTCTTCGAGTGGGTCCTCCTCCAGGCCCAGCTTCTCGAGCATTCGATGGATGCGGTCCATGATGGAATCGCGCGTATCCGCGTCGATGAGAGCGCTCACGACGGCCTGCTCGAGATCGATGCCGACCGCTTCGGCTGCTTCCGAAACCGGGCTGAACCCCCTGAAACAATCCCAGAGCGTGTAGTAGTCGTAGTCGGTTTGCAGGATCGGAATCGCCGGCGTGCTCGGAGTGAGCAGATCTGCGTGATCCAACACGCGCCGATCGTCGCGCTGGAACCGCGACTTGGTCGATGCGTGGCCGGTGCGATAGATGGCCAGTGGCAACGTCGTCGGAATCTCCATCTCGCGCAAGCGCTCTGCAATGACGACCTCTTCGAACGGGCTGTTATATCCGTGTGAGCGAATCCGCTTTCCTTCCTCGCTGAGGGGGTCATGACGTGGCGGGAATCCGACGCGCGATCGCCTGTAGACCACCTCGATGTTGTCCCGCGTATGTGTGCGGTAGACCTCACTCAGAGGCGACAGCTTGACGCGCGATGTCCTGCGCCATCGGTCGGGCACGAAGAAATCGAACAGGCTCGGATTCCGGCCCACGACCCAGAGGTGTCCGCCATCCTGAACGGTTCCGTAGATGTAGTTCACGCCAAAGATGCTGGTCGGTTTGAGTTGAGACGATCGGGGTATGGGGCGGTAGGCGTACCTTTCGATCTGGAGTGTGCGATATCGCTCCTGCTGCATCGTCTTGAATTGTCGTTGGTGTTCGGGAGTCCTTTGCAGCAACTCGAAATCGACCAGTCCGTAGATCAGTTCACCGTCCTTGCGACGCATGAGCGACGCATTCCTGCGATGCTGGCGCAGGATGAAGTGCTTGGGTTTGTTGTCGAGAACCCGGAAGCCCTTCTGTCTCAATTCGCTGGCCACGCGGTTCGTCAGTTCGTGAAGCTCGGATTCCGACACGATGCCGGCATCGTGGAACTGCTCGGCGTCCTGTCCCTTGATCCAGCTATAGAGCAGCACGTATTTGCGCTTGATATCCAATTCGATCGCTTTGACGGCGTCTTCCTGGTCCAGTTCGAGAAAGCGTCGGTGGGAATGGAACGAACTCGTACTCCGTCCCAGCTGCCATAGTTTGAATTCTTCTGGCGGTGCGTAGATCGCGAGAGGGCGCTGCGTGAGGATCTGAATATGAGACGGGCCAAACAGGCCGCGACGAAGCTCCATGACCAGCCCGAATTCCTCCATCGGACTGTTGAATCGCGCGGCGGCAATGGTCTCGGGATCGAAGTCTTCTGCATAGGTCGCTTCGACGATCAACGGAACATACTGCGCCACGCGCGAAAACTTGACCACGAGATCGGCGCGCTTGCCCCGAACCGGCCTGCTGAGCACGTGATAGACGTGCCCCGTCGATCCGATGAGCTTCTCGCCCTCCCTGGCATACCATTCGTCGAAGTACCAATTCGCCGGCATCAACTGCGAGATCTGGGAGAAGCCGAACGGGGTGACGTAGAGATCTCCCCCTTCGGGCGGTACGACGTGGTAATAATCGACGCCAAAAGCCCGAACGAGACTCTCGGGCGGCAAGCGATCGAAATGCGGCTCTGCTGGTGATGAGCTGGTTGTCACGCTGCGGCTCACTCTGGCCGGGTTGCTTCGCCGGGTCCGCCGCTCGAGAGAGCGGTCGGATCCCGTCGATGACGCATACCCCGTTCGCTTCGATGATCGCTCAATTGGACTCCTGTGTGCCGTATTCCGGATACTCCGGATACCACATCGAATCTGCCACGAGCTGATCGATTTCACCGTCGCCGAGCAGGCGACCCAGCTTCAGATCGCGCGCTTTGCGCATCACCGCAATGGCGACCTTTGCACTCACCTCGCGAACGTCGGCGATCTCTGGGAATACGGCGCCGGCGTCGAGGCGTTCCGGCCGGATACATGCGGTCAGTGCGTGCGATGCTGCCAGAAACAGCTCGTCGGTCACCTCGCGAGCCTCGCTCAGGATGCAACCCAAGGCGACTCCGGGAAAGGCGAGTACGTTGTTTCCCTGGCCGATCTCGTGTGTTCTTCCCCTGAAGTGAACCGGTGCAAACGGGCTGCCGGTGGCCAGGATTGCCCGACCCTGGGTCCAGCGAATCGCTTCCGCGGGGGTGCACTCCGCCTGGGAGGTCGGGTTGCTCAGCGGGAAGATGATCGGCTGCGCTACGTGACTGGCCATGGTCTTGATGACGGCTTCTCCGAACAAGCCCGGTACCGCCGTCGTGCCGATCAGGATCGTCGGTCGGACCCGGCTGACGACCTCGAGCAGATCGAAGGGCCCGTCTCCGTTGAATCCGTAGGCTTCCATGTGCTCCGCGCGCATGGCGACCGCGCGCTTGTAGTCCTCGCTCGAAACAGAGCGCTGATTCACGAGCCCTCGGCTATCCAGATAGACGAGCGATTCGTCCACGGAATTCGGCTCGGCTCCCGCCTCGAGCATGGCGGATCGCACGAGCCGACCGATTCCAATTCCCGCTGCGCCCGTCCCCGCAATGACGATCTTCTGTTCGTGCAGGCGCCCGCCCGTGATTCGGAGTGCCGAGAGAATTCCAGCCAGAATCACGACGGCCGTCCCCTGGATGTCGTCGTTGAAGCTCGCGATGCGGCGGCGAAATCGCTCGTGGATCTCCAGCGCGTTGTTCCTCTTGAAGTCTTCCCATTGCACCAACGCCCGCGGCAGGGTGGACTGGACCGCCTCGACGAAGGTTTCGAGGAACGCGTCGTAATCCTTCCCCTTGAGCCGACGCTCGGGATAACCCATGTAGTACGGGTCTTGAAGCAATCCCGAGTTGTCGGTCCCAACATCCAGACTGATCGGTAGACAACTCCACGGGGGAATTCCCGCAGCCGCGCAGTAGAGGGCGATCTTGCCGCACGGAATGCCGATGCCGCCGGCGCCCTGGTCTCCGAGGCCGAGAATCCTCTCGTTGTCCGTGACGACGATGAGGCGGATCTCCTGATCGGAGCCGTTCGCGAGAATTTCGGGCATGCGATCGATGTCGTCCGGCGTGATCCAGAGCCCTCTGGGCCTGCGGAAGATGTGGCTGTATTCCTGACACGCTCTCCCCGCCGTGGGGGCGTAGACGATGGGCATCAGCTCGGGGAGGTTCTCGACCAATACCCGGTAGAAGAGGGTTTCGTTGCGGTCCTGCAGTGCGAGCAGTCCGATCAGTTGCTCGAGATCGTCCCGCTTCGCTCGCAGGTGCTCCAGCTCCAGTGCAGCCTGCTCGTCGATGGTCCGGGGCTTGAAGGGCAGCAGGCCGTCGATCTCGAGTCGCCGGCGTTCCTCTCTCGTGAATGCCGATCCCTTGTTGTAGCGCGCGGAATCGAGAATTCGCCTGCCCCGCAGAGTTGGGTCGAAAGCGGGTCGCGTCCGGTCTCCACGCCGTAGGGATGACATGAGCATCGCCTCCTTCGCGCTGCGAATCCGGTCTTCGAACCCACCGAGGATAGGCGTTGACGCCGCGAAGTTCTCGCGTTGGGGGGTCGATCATTCGGTCGAGTGGCGATTCTGGCTGAAGCCGAGGCGGATCTGGCGAGTCGGCGTCGGGAACAGCGGTCGCAGCGGGTTGTTCGTAAGGCCTCTGGATCGCGGCGGACGGCAGCGGGGGCTTCGAAAGAGAAGGCCCAGGCGGACATTCGCAGTCCGCCTGGGCCTGGTACCACTTGTCGTCTTGGCGACGAGAAGCGCTAGTTGTTGCCTATCTCGGGCAGGCAGGTGCAGATGAGCAACACATCCTCATCCGTTCCCGGAGGCGACCCTTCCACCGCTTCGTAGACACCCTTGGTGTTGACGGTGCCCCGATCGAAGCGCAGGGAGTCGTTGTTGCGCGTCCCCTGGGCGGTGAAGCGCAGGCTTGCGTTCACGCGGTGAATCGAATTGATCTCGTTCTCGCCCACGGGCCCGACCGCGATGGTACCCACGCGCGGCTTGCCGCTCATCTGGCTGTTGAAGCGAAGCGCGAGTGTTTCTCCCGCGACCACGAGCTCGCCGGCGCCGCGGACGGTGGCGCTGTTCGGGCAGGTGGTGCTGGGGTCGTTGTTCAACTGCTTAAACTTGGCATCGACCTCGGCGACGAGGAATCCACCGTCGATCGCGCCCACCTCGTTGAGTTCGGCTTCAGCAATGCCAGAGGCTTTGATGATCTTGGTCAGCTGCGAGTTGGTCTGGACGGCCGTCGCCGGAACCCAGAACGAATCGGTCACTGCGCTCTGGATCGAGAGCGGATCGAACTGGCCGGTGAAATACTGGCAGGTGACGCCGACCTGGGCGCTCGCCGTCGACGCAAAGCCGCCGACGAGTGCGAGCGCGAGAGCGGCCTTCAGAATTATCGATGTGGTCATCTTCGAATACAT
>JAFDBP010000011.1 GCA_019313245.1 Deltaproteobacteria bacterium | reverse complement strand
CGCCGCGCCCTCGACGCGAACCGTCACGAGCTTGGTGGCGCCCTCTCCGTCCCGCGCGATGTCGCGAGCCAGCGCGACGGAAACCCGCTCGACCGCCGCCGCGAACGCCGCCGCACCGCGGCTGCGCGGGCCGCGCAATTCGCGGTTGCCCGCAACCCCGTTGGCGAAGAGCAGCACCATGTCGCTCGTCGACGTCTCCCCGTCCACACTCACGCGGTTGAAACTGGCGTTGGCCGCATCGCGCAGCACGCGGTCGAGCGCGGGCGCCGCGACCGCGGCGTCGGTCACGAGGAAGGCGAGCATCGTCGCCATGTTCGGTTCGATCATGCCCGAGCCCTTGGCGATCCCGGCCACCGTCACCGGACAGCCGTCCACATCTGCGGTCGCCACGGCGGTCTTCGCAAACGTGTCGGTGGTGCGGATGGCTTCGGCCGCCTCTTGCAGGCCGGATGCCTCCAACCCGGCCGCCGCGGCGCGAATGCCCCGCCGAATGCGAGGCATCGGCAGGCGCGTACCGATCACGCCCGTCGACGCGACGAGCACCTGCTCTGCGGGCACACCGATCGCCGCGCCGGCGCGCTGCGCCATCTCGGCCGCATCGCGCAGCCCCTGTGCGCCCATCGCGACGTTCGACACGCCGCTGTTGATCACCACCGCGCGCGCACTGCCCGCGCGAATGCGATCGCGCGAAATCTCGACGGGAGCGCCGACGACGGTCGACCGGGTGAACACGCCGGCCGCGCGAGCCGGCGCATCGCTCGCGATCAGGGCGAGATCGAGCCCGGCTGCCTTGACGCCGCAGTGGACGCCGGAAGCCTTGAAACCGGGAACGAGAATCGGGGTGGATGCTTTCACGTCGCGCCGCGCAATCAGAGTGCTCCACAGCACTTCTTGTACTTGCGGCCCGAGCCGCACGTGCAGGGATCGTTGCGCCCGATCTTGCCGGCCTTCGCGTCGCCGCGCTTCTTGGCCGGCGCTGCGCCGGGCTTCGAGCCCATGGCTTCGGGCCGCTCTTCGCGAGCGCCGCCGGGCAGCGGGCGCGCGGGCGATTGCGGCAGCGGATCGGGCAGCGCGAACTTGAAGATCACGTCGACCGCCTGCGTGTCGATGCGCTGGTTCATCTCTTCGAACAGCGCGTAGCCCTCGCGCTGATACTCGAGCTTAGGATCGCGCGACGCATATCCGCGCAGACTCACCCCCTCGCGCAACCCGTCCATGGTGTGGAGGTGATCCTTCCACTGCGCGTCGAGAATCTGCAGCAGGATGTCGCGCTCCATCTTCTTGAACGTCGGATAACCGATCGCGGCGTGCGCTTCGGCGAGCGCGTCGCACGCCTGCTTCTTGGCTTCGATGGCCTCCGAAACCCGATCGAGGATGGCGCGCCCGAGCACATCCCGGTCGGACGCGGGGCGCCCGCCGACGACGAACGGCTCCTGGTCGACCTCCATCTTCACGCCGAAATGCGCTTCGACGGACGCCGCGAGCGAAACCAGATCCTCGGGCTCGGGCTCGCCCTTCTCGGGCAGATGGTCGTCGAGCGACGCCACGAGCACGCCCTCGGCCATCTCGAGCACTTCATCGTGCAGATCGGCATTGCCGAGCATCTCGCGGCGCCGGGTGTAGAACGCCTGACGCTGTTTGTTCATCACGTCGTCGTAATCGAGCAGGTGTTTGCGGATGTCGAAGTTGCGCGCCTCGACCTTGGTCTGCGCGTTTTCGATCACGCGGGTGAGCAGCTTGTTCTCGATCGCCTCGCCGTCCTCGACGCCGACGCGATCCCACCACTGGGCGACGCGCTCCGACTCGAAGATCCGCATCAGATCGTCTTCGAGCGAGAGGAAGAACTGACTCGAACCCGGATCCCCCTGACGACCCGAGCGGCCGCGCAGCTGATTGTCGATCCGGCGGCTCTCGTGGCGCTCCGTCCCCATGATGTGCAGACCGCCAGCTGCGACGACCTGCTCGCGCTCCGCCAGGCACTCCTGCTCGAAGTTCACGAACCACTGCTCGTAGTCGGGGTGCTGCTTGTCGTGCCCGCACTTGGCCAACGCGAGGAACTCCGCATTGCCGCCGAGCACGATGTCGGTACCGCGGCCCGCCATGTTGGTGGAGATCGTGAGCGCACCGAGCCGCCCCGCCTGGGCGACGATCTCGGCCTCGCGCTCGTGCTGCTTCGCGTTGAGCACGTTGTGCCGGATGCCCCGCTTCGACAGCTTCTTCGAGAGCATCTCCGACGTTTCGATCGAGATGGTTCCGACGAGAATGGGTTGGCCGGTTTCGTTTCGCTCGATGATGTCTTCGATGGCCGCGTCGAATTTTTCGCGTTTCGACTTGAAGACGACGTCCTGCTGGTCGATCCGGATCATCGGCTTGTTGGTGGGGACCACCGTGACGTCGAGGTTGTAGATGTTGGCAAACTCGGGCGCCTCGGTGTCGGCGGTGCCCGTCATGCCGCCCACCTTCTCGTACATGCGGAAGAAGTTCTGGAACGTCACGGAAGCGAGGGTCTGGTTCTCGCTTTGAACGGTGATGCCCTCCTTGGCCTCGACGGCCTGGTGCAGGCCATCCGACCAGCGGCGTCCCGGCATCAGGCGCCCGGTGAACTCGTCGACGATGATCACTTCCTTCTTGCCGGTCTCGCCGACCTTCACCACGTAATCGACGTCGAGTTTCTTGAGCGTGTGGGCGATCAGCGCCTGATTGACGGCGTGCAGGACCGGGACCATTTGCGGGTCGTAGAGGTTGTCGACGCCGAGCATCTTCTCGACCTTGCGCACGCCGGCCTCGGTCAGGGTCGCGCTGTGCGCCTTCTCGTCGAGCCAATAATCGCCCGTCTCTTCGACCGCCTTGCTGGCCTCGCCCTTGGTCCCCTCTTTCAGCCGCGGGATGATCTTGTTCACCACGCCGTAGATGTTGACGTTCTGCTCCGAGCGTCCGGAAATGATCAGCGGCGTGCGGGCCTCGTCGATCAGGATCGAGTCCACCTCGTCGACGATCGCGTAGGCGAGCTCGCGCTGGACGCAGTGGTCGAGCGAGATCTTCATGTTGTCGCGCAGGTAGTCGAAGCCGAGCTCGTTGTTGGTCACGTAGGTGATGTCGCAGCCGTAGGCTTGCTTGCGCTGCATGTCGTCGAGGTTGTGGACGATCACGCCGACCGACAGCCCCAGGAAGCGGTGCACCTCGCCCATCCAGTCCGCATCGCGCTGCGCGAGGTAGTCGTTGACGGTCACGATGTGAACACCGCGCCCGCTGAGCGCATTCAGATAGGCGGGCAGGGTCGAAACGAGCGTCTTGCCCTCTCCCGTCTTCATTTCGGCGATCGAACCGCGGTGGAGCACGATGCCGCCGATCATCTGCACGTCGTAGTGGCGCTGTCCGAGCGTGCGCTTGGCGGCTTCGCGCACGGTGGCGAAGGCTTCGGGCAGGAGGTCGTCGAGGGTCTCCCCGTTTGCCAAACGCTCCCGGTACTCGCCCGTGCGCGCGCGCAGGGCCTCATCGGACAGCTGGGCGAGCTCCGGCTCGAGCTGGTTGATCTGCTCGACGATCGGTTCGAGCTTCTTGATCAGCCGGTCGTTTGCGCTGCCGAATATCTTCTTGAACAAGCCGAGCATGGGGCGTGCGTTCTCCCGGGGGATGGGTGCTGCGGGATCAGTGTACGAAAGCGTCGCCGACGAGCCAATGAAGCTCGCCACCGAGCTGTCCGGGTCAAGGGGTTTGCTGCAACTGCTGGCGTCGTGCTCCCAATTGAACGCTCATGCGGGGGTTGGGTGCCCGGATGGGGTGACGGGAGGCCATCGGGCTCAAACCCCATGTCGCCCGATGGCCTCCCGTCACCCCATCCGAGTGACATGCTCTCGGATCGGGGCGCCAAATGTGCGGATCCTCTTTTCGCACTGCCAACCCATTTCGCTGGGAAGTCGGGGGGAAGGGGTGTGAGCGACATGGGGTTGGAGCGAATGCCCCTTCCCCCCGAATCCCCAAAGCACCGCCCTCGCAATCAATCGCGTGATTGTCACTGGGCCGGAACTGAAGACGAGATCGGATTGTTAATCGAAGATGTAGTCGAGGGGATTGACGGCTTTGCCCTTCACTTCGACGACGTAGTGAAGGTGGGGGCCCGTGCTGCGGCCGCTGTTGCCCAGGGACGCGATGCGCTGGCCGCGCTGGACGGTCTCGCCGGTCTTGACGTAGATGTCGTCGCTGTGACCGTACTGGGTCCGCACGCCGTAGCCGTGATCGATGATCAGGCTCTTGCCGAGGGGCCCGCGATTGCCGGAGAACACCACCTTGCCCTGGGCGGGCGCGACGACGTCCGTCCCGCGTTCGCCCGCGATGTCGATCCCGGCGTGAAATTGTTTCTGGTTCGTGAACGGCGAGATGCGCGTGCCGAATCGCGAGGTCAGCCAGCCCTTGGCGGGCCAGATGGCGGGGGTTGCGGCCAGGTGCGCGCGCTTGCTCTCGAGTTGGCTCGCCACCTCCGCGAGCGAGAGCTCCTGAGAGGCGGCCACCTCGCCGAGCCGCCTCGCGGTGCGATGCAGCGCGAGGATCAGAGGCTCGCCAGAGTCGGTTTCGACCCGCGCCTGGGGCTCCTCGGAAGGCTTGTCGGGCCGCGGGGGCGAACCCGCCGTCGGCTCCGAGGTGCCCGGAACGTCCAACTGCGCCTCGGGCTCCGGCGAATCGACACCGACTTCGGCCACCTCTTCGCCGCCAGTCGCCGCAGAGCCGGGCAGGTTCGCGATGATGCGCACCTTGCGCTCGAACTCGCCGATGTTGGCGAGCGTCGAGCGAACCCCTTCGAGCGTCGCATCGAAGCTGTCGATCTGACTCTGCTGCTCGGCGACCTCGACGCGCAGCATTTTCAGTTCCGAGTGGGCGATCCGCACGTAGATGTAGTCGGCGAGGCAGGCGGTCAGCAGCAACGCCAGGCCGCCCGCGACCCAGGCCAACCTGCGCACGAGAGCCTTGCGAATCTCGAAGCGTCGAACCGGCGCGGTCTCCTCCGCCACCACGATGATGGAATAGCTATCCATTCCTCCCCTCTCGCCCGATCGCGCTCAACGCGCGCTGGGCAGCGTCACCCGTAGGCACAGTTTGCCGAGCTGAATCTCATCCCCTGTGTTGAGCGCCGTCCGCGGTTTCCGTTTGCCGTTGACGGCCGTTCCATTGGTACTGCCGAGGTCCTCCACGAAGAACCCTTCACCATCGAAGCCAATCGCCGCGTGGGCGCGCGAAATCGTCGGCTCCGTGATCAAGAGGTCGGCGCCGTGCCCCCGCCCGACCACCATCCAATCCCGATCGACCGGAAGCTCCAACCCCTCGAAAAATCCGTGCATCACCCGGACCGAAGCCCCCGGCGGAACCGGTCCGGCGAGTTCTTTCTGCTCCACCACAGCGGTGACTCCACCTCTCTGTATCTCGGCCCGAGCCAGAGCCGATTGGGTGATCGAGCGCACAGAAACGGCTGCGCGCTAGACGCCCCAACGTACTGATCGGAGGTTTTTGGGGCTGGCTTGACCCCCGTGGGGGTCACGAGCGGGGATTTTGGGGCCAGAAACGCAGGAGCGGGCTTTTGGCGGAAGTTGGCGCTGGCGCAGGGCGGATGGCCCTCAGAGCGGAGAGCGCGAACGAATCAACTCCCGGGCGTGGCGCCGGGTGGTCTCCTTGACCTCTTCGCCGCCCGCCATGCGCGCGATCTCCTCGACGCGGTCAGCGCCCTCCACGCGCAGCAGCCGGGCCGAGGGGCGCCCCCCCACCTCGCACTTCTCGACCCGGAAATGCGCGCTCGCGTAGGCGGCGATCTGCGGCAGATGGGTGATGCAGAGGACCTGATGCCTGCCCGCGAGTTCGGCCAGGCTGCGCCCGACCCGGTCGGCGGTGCGCCCGCCAATCCCGGCATCGACTTCGTCGAAGACCAGCACCATGCCCGCGTCGGCCTCGCGGATGGCGGATTTGATCGCGAGAAAGGTCCGCGAGAGCTCCCCGCCCGAGGCCACCCGGCGCAGCGGCAGGAGTTCTCCTGCCGCGCTGGCCGAGAAGCGGAACTCAGGCGATTCGAAACCGCCGGGGCCACACGGGGCCCCTGCTGCCGCAGCGGCCGGCTCCAGCGCGACTTCGAAACGCGCCTGGGGCATCGCCAGCTCTCGCAGCGCCGTCTCGACCGCGGCGCCCAGGCGCTTGCCCGCCTTGCGCCGGCCTTTCGACAGCCGCTTCGCGTCGGCTTCGAGCTGCTTCGCCTGCTCGACCCGCAACGCGTCGATCGCCTGCGCGCGCTCGCTCGCGCCCTCGAGCCGCTCGAGTTCGGCGGCGGCCTCGTTGCGGAAGTCGAGCACGGCTTCGATCGAGCCGCCGTATTTGCGCTGCAGGGCTTCGATCTGGGCGAGGCGCTCGTCGAGCGTCCCGAGCCGCGCGGGGTCCGCCTCGATGCGCGCCGCGTAGCGCTCGAGTTCCGTCGCGGCTTCTCGCAGCTCTTCGCGGGCCGCGCGCAGGGCGGCGAGCAGCGGCGCGATTTCGGGGTCGAGCGCCTCGATGCCCTCCAGATGCCGAATCGCCTCGGAGACGAGATCGGCGGTGTTGGCGTCTTCGGGGGCTCCGAGATCCCCCGCCAGCAGCGTCAGCGCCGCGGAGGCCTCGTCGCGCAGGCGCTCCGCGTGGGCGAGGCGCGATCGCTCGGCGCGCAGCGCCTCGCCCTCGTCGACGTCGAGCCGCGCGTCGTCGATTTCGCCGAGCTGAAAGGAAAGGAAATCCCGCCGCCTCTCGCGCTCCATCTCCGCGGCGCGAAGTTCGGCGAGTTCTTCGTCGAGTGCGCGCAGTTTCGCGTGGTCCTCGGCGACGGCGGCGCGCAGCGGCAGCAACCCCCCGGCGGTATCGAGCAGACGGCCGTGAAACTCGGTCCGCAGCAGCGATTGCGAATCGTGTTGACTCGAGATCTCGATGCGCCCGGAAAACAGTTCGGCGAGCACCGCAGCCGGGATCAGCCGCCCGGCCACCCTCGCGCGGCTGCGACCGCCGCGCTGGACACTGCGCTGGACGACGAGCTCGTGCTCGTCGGCGACGAGGTCGAGCGCCTCCAGGCGCGACTCGAGGTCGGGCAGGTGTTCGGTGCGAAAGACCGCCTCGACGACCGCTTCGTCGCGGCCTTCGCAAACCAGCTGCGGCGACGCGCGCGAGCCCGCCAACAGCGACAGCGCACCCAATACGATCGACTTGCCGGCTCCGGTCTCGCCGGTGAGCACGTTGAGGCCCGGGCCGAACTCGATCTCTTCGCTCTCGACGATCGCGAGGTTCTCGATCCGCAGGGTCTCGATCAACGCTCGCCCCAGCGCAGCTTGTTGCGCATCACTTCGAAGCGATTTCGCTCCGCGGGCACGAGCATCCGCAGCGGCCATTCGGAGGCGCACACGCGAATCCGATCTCCCTCCACCAGCTCGCAGCCCACCTGGCCGTCGACGGTCAGATTGACCTCGCCCCCGCGCCGGTCGAGCAACTCGACGGTGACGCGGCACGCTTCCGGCAAGACCACCGGGCGGTGGGTCAACGCGTGGGGGCAGATGGGTGTCAGCACGATCGCGCTGATGCCGGGCAGCAAGAGCGGTCCGCCCGCCGAGAGCGAATAGGCGGAAGAGCCCGTCGGCGTCGCCACGATCAGACCGTCCCCGTGATAGGTGGTGACCTTGAAATCGTCCACCCAGGTCTGCAGGTCGACCATCCGCGACAGTGCGGTGCGCACGATGACCGCGTCGTTGAGCGCGAGGTAGCGGCCGATTTCGCGGCCGTCGCGCTCCGCGCGCACGTCGAGTCGCATGCGGGTTTCGATGCGGAGGTCGCGCGCGAGCACGCGCTCCAGCGTGGGGAAGAGCTCGTCGAGCGAGATCTCGGCCAGGTAGCCGAGCGTGCCGAGATTCACGCCGAGCACCGGAACCCTGCGTTCGCCGATCGATCGCGCGACGGAGAGCAGCGTGCCGTCGCCCCCGAGCACGACCATCAGGTCGACCTTGTCGACGATGTCGCCGCGCGGCTCGCCCCCGAGGCCCGACGCTTCCGCAGCGTGCGGGCCGAGCAGCACTTCGATGCTGCGATCCCGCAGCCATTTTTCGAGTTCGCGCACCAGCCCGCCGAGCTGGGGCTGGTCGGATTTGAGCGATATGCCGATCGTGCGGATGGTCATGGGCACTCTCTGGGGCGCACCCGCAAACTATCCCACGTTGCTAGCATCCCCGCATGCCCCCCGAAGACTCAATGAATCTATTTCCGCCGGAAATGCTCGATTCGGCCGAAGCCAGCCGCAAAACCGGCGCCCACGCCCCGCTCGCGGAGCGCATGCGGCCGCGGACCCTCGACGAGGTGATCGGGCAGGATCAGCTGCTCGGCGCCGGTGCCGCGCTGCGATCCCTCGCCGAATCGGGCTCACTGCCCTCGCTGATCCTCTGGGGTCCGCCGGGTTGTGGCAAGACGACGCTCGCGCGGTTGCTCGCGGCGCACGCCGACGCCCACCTCGAGCCGATCTCGGCGGTAATGGCCGGAGTCAAGGAGATTCGAGACATCGTGCAGCGCGCGCGCCGCATCGCGAAGCGCACGGTGCTCTTCCTCGACGAGCTGCACCGCTTGAATCGCGCGCAACAGGACTCCCTGCTCCCGCACGTCGAGGCCGGCACGGTGACACTGATCGGTGCTACCACCGAGAACCCCTCGTTCGAGGTCAACGCGCCGCTGCTTTCGCGCTGCCGGGTCTTCACGCTGTCGCGTCTGGATGACGCTGCCCTCGCGGCGCTCGTCCGTCGCGCCGGACTCGACGAGATCCGCGGACT
>JAFDBP010000010.1 GCA_019313245.1 Deltaproteobacteria bacterium | reverse complement strand
GCTCTCGACGGCGTAGAGCCGGTTCATCGCAGGCTCGCCCTCGCCATGGGCGAGACCCCGAGCCACCATTGCCAGCTCGACGCCTCGGCGAGCGTCAGGTCGTAGTGAGCGGTGCGGGCGATGTACAGGGCGGGATGGATGCCCAGATCGCGACCCGGACCGTAATTGCCGAGGATCGAATACTCCGACATCGCGAACTCCAGCCCATAGCGGTCGAGCTTGCCGCGCAGGATCTGGCGCGAGACGACCAGCCCGCTCGACGGCGTGTCGGACCAATAGCTGTGGCCCGCGACCGAATTTCCGAGATGATCGCCGATGTAGTCCGGACTGGCGGAATCGAAGAAGGCGTCGATGTAGTCGTCGAGTTCGTCGACGTAGAGATATTTGTGCTCGCCGGACTCGGGGGTCTCGATCCGAGTCGCGCCTAGATCCTGTGCCGCGAGCGCATCGACCACTCTTTTGATGTCGCTCGTGCTGTAGCGATTGCCCTCTTGGCCGCTGTCGCGGTTCCAATCCCACTGTGGTTCGTTGACCGGACTCACTGCCGAAAAATCGATGCCTTCGATGCTGCGAAAGTGGGCGAGGATGTCGGCGAGGTAGCGCGCGAAGTCGTCGACCTTGTCGTCCCTGAGATTGGTGGTTCCCGAGGTGGTTCCCGCAAACGCGTTGCCGTTCTTCGTCATGTTGATCGGCGGACTGTTGACGAATGCCGTCATCCGCGCGACGCCGCGCGCCTTTGCGGCCTGCAGGAACCAGCGCTGCCCGGGCAGGCGGGTCCAGTCGTAACCGCTGAAGTCTTCGTTGTAGAAGGTGTCGGCCCGCCGCCAGATGTCGTTGATGTTGTTCTGACGAGTGCTGCCCGCGCCGATGTTGAATCTCCACATCGACAACCCGATCCCCCTCGGATCGCGGCTCTCGTCGAGCTTCGTTTCGAAGAGCAGGTCTGCAATGGCCTCGCGTTTTTGGAGCGGCCAGCCGCCGACGAACTGGGTCGACCAGGCGTCGGACGCGCCAAAACCGCGGATCTCCTGTCGGAGGTCAGCGGCATCGACCGTCACGGTCAGCGGGCTCGGGTGGGTCGTCGCGAGGCTTCCGCTGGATCCCGGATAACAGGGCACGTAGCCCGGGATGTCCAGCTGGGCGCTGGCGCTTTGAATGGGAGCGAAGACGAGAAGAGCGAGGGCTGCGAGCCGCAACATCTGGGTCATGGCGGAGAACCTCTTTCGGATTCTTGCGATCCGTTCTACTTCAGGCATCGCGACCGGCCGGACCCACTCTATCAGCTGAGGCGCCCTACCCTCAAGCGAAATGGCGCGCACCGCCTGATCCGCTCGCTCGAGCCCCCGGGTGTGCTGCATTCAAGCGACCGACTTAACGGGCAAAGTTGCCGCCTGGTGTATGCTGGCCCGTGTTCTGGCCGTTTCGCGTGCGCCTACGCGAACGATTCCGGCAACGGCGAAAAGAGGGAGCTGCGAGTCCGCAAATGGCAACCCGTGAAGACGTGGCCTCGCGAAGCGGACTTCGTACCGTTCGCCTGGAAAACGATTGCATGAGCGTGTCGCTCTTGCCGGAGGCGGGTGGCAAGCTCGCAGAGCTCATCGATCGCCGATCCGGCCGAAACTGGCTCTGGCAGAACCCGCACCTTCCGATTCGGCGCCCCGTCTACGGATCGGATTACGGAAGTGAACTGGACTCCGGCGGCTGGGACGAAATCCTGTTCTCCACCGCGCCTTGCGAGGTCGAACTGCCCGATGGGACGCGGCACCGCATCCCCGATCACGGAGACCTGGTCGGTCAGGCGTGGCGACTCGAAGCATCCGCGACACCCGAATCGGGGCACGCGGTTTGCGAGCTGACGGCGACGGGACGCGCGTTCGATTTTCATTGGCGCCGCGTCGCAACCCTCGACGCCGAGCGCCCTCTACTGACGCTGGACTATGCGCTGGAGAACGCCGGAGACTCGCCGTGGCCCTGGGCGTGGTGCGCGCATCCGTTGATTGCGGTGGAGCGCGGCATGCGAATCGAGTTGCCAGCCGGACGGGAATTTCGCGTGGCGGACGCGCAGCGCCTGGATCTCGATCAAACGGACAGCGGATTCAGCTGGCCGAGATTGCCGTGTGGCGATGGCGACGGGATCAACCTCGAGGCCAGCTTCGACTCCGAGGCCGAATCCGATCGGTTCGCCGCCAAGCTGTTCGTGCGGTCGGCGTCACCTGGCGCAGTGAGCGTCTCGTCGCCGAACGGAACCGAGCGCTTCACGCTTCGATACGACGAAGATCGGATTCCCTGGCTCGGCTTGTGGATCAACAACCGGGCGTGGTCCGGCTGTGGCTCCGAGCCGCATCTCAATCTGGGCCTCGAACCCTCCACATCACCCTGTGAGCGCCTCACACAAGCCATTGCCGAGGGCTGGACCGAGCTACTCGAACCCGGCAATATCCGGACCTGGTCGCTGAGCGTAGAGGTCGAATCATGAATCCTCCCTGGACGATCGGCGGGTCGCGACGCCACCTGTGACGATCACCTCCCGATCCATACGCGACGCCTTCGTCAGCCGCTTCGGCGGCCAGCCAAAGCTGTTTTGCGCGCCCGGGCGCGTCAACATCATCGGTGGACACACCGACTACAACGGGGGATTCGTACTCCCGACGACGACCGGGCTACACACCTGGGTCGCCATCGCGCCGCGAGCCGACCGAACCCTGCGCGTCTTTTCTCGCATCTTCGACAGCCTGGAAGAGATCGATCTCGATCGGATCGAGAAGTGTGACGATGCGCAGTGGTACCAGTACGTCAAAGGCGTAGCGTCGATCCTCGAAGGTGCCGGCCACACCCTGCGCGGCGCAGACATCGTGATCGACGGCGACATTCCGCTCGGCGGCGGGCTCAGCTCGTCGGCGTCGCTCGAAACCGCGCTCGCATTCGCGTTGCTCGATTGTGCAGCTATCGAAATCGAGCGGGGCGAACTCGCACAGCTGTGTCAGCGCGTGGAGACTGAATTCGTCGGCATCCGCTGCGGCATCATGGATCAGTACGTGATCTCCCGCTGCGCGAAGGATCACGCGATGATGCTGGATTGCCGCTCTCTCGAGTTCCAATTGGTTCCGATGCCAGCCGACGCGAGATTGCTGGTCGTCGACACCGGGGTTTCCCACCGACTTCCCACCGGTGAGTACAATTCCAGACGAAACGAATGCGAAGAGGCCGTCGCGCGACTGGCCGGCAAGATCCCGCAGCTCGGCGCGCTGCGCGACCTCGGACTCGACCAGCTCGAGGAGAATCGGAATCTGCTCGACGACCGGCTCTATCGCCGCTGCAGGCACATCGTCAGCGAAATCCAGCGCGTCGAGGACGCCTGCTCCGCACTCCGGCGCGGCGACGCGCGCCGGCTCGGCGAACTCGTCACCGCATCGCACGCGAGTCTGCGCGACGACTACGAGATCAGTTGCTCGGAGCTGGACGCGCTCGTAGAGATCATGAATGCCTGCCCCGAAGTCTACGGATCGCGCCTGGTCGGGGGGGGATTCGGAGGTTGTGCGGTCTGCCTCGTCCATGCGCCACATCTGGGTCGCGTCATGGACAAGGTGCAGACGGAATACGCTGCCCAACTCGGAAGACGACCCTGGGCGCACGCGGTAACGCCCAGTGATCCGGTCGGTCCCGCTCCCGCGATCGAACCGTTCGTTGCCCAATGAACAGGAAAGAACTCGTGACTCCCAGCCGAGGAAAATCCATGGTCGACTACTTCAGTTCGTCAATTGGTTCCAACCACCGAATCGGGAATTTCGGCTTCACCGCTGCTCTCGTCGCATCGGTCTTCCTGATTTCCTGCACGACGCCGCCCAGAACCGCCAAAAATCGCCCCGCCTGGAATGACATCGACATCATCCGAGAGAATGTCGAAGAGCCGCGCGCGCACTTCGTCTCCTACCCGAAGCGGGATGAGGCGATTTCGAGAGGGAGCAACCCCAATTTTCAATCCTTGAACGGACCCTGGAAATTCCACTACTCCGACTCACCCGCCAACCGGCCGGCCCGCTTCTTCGAAAGCGATTTCTATTTCGCCAATTGGCCAAACATCCCCGTCCCCTCCAACTGGGAGCGCGAAGGCTACGGATATCCCATCTATGTCAACGTCCCCTATCCGTTCGAGCCCGATGAGCCGAACGTACCGACGGAGAAGAACCCGGTCGGCTCCTACCGCAGAGATTTCCACGTCCCGAAAACCTGGCAGGACAAGGATATCTTCTTGCAGTTCGGGGCGGTCAGCTCGGCGTTCTATCTGTGGATCAACGGCCAATACGTCGGCTACAGCGAGGGCAGCAAGACCCCTTCCGAATTCGACATCACCGCCTACGTGACGTCCGGGATGAATAGCGTCGCGGTCGAGGTCTACCGCTGGAGCACGGGGAGCTATCTCGAAGACCAAGACTTCTGGTCGCTCAGCGGAATCCAGCGCGATGTCAACCTCTACGCCCGCCCCAAGCAGCGCATCCGCGATTATTTCGTGCACGCGGGCCTCTCCGACGAATACCGGGATGGCGACTTCCAGATCGAGATCGAACTCGCCAACCCCAGCAAAGCGTCGGTGACCAGGACCCTCTCGGTCGAAATCCTGGACGGCGAAACGACGCTCTACTCGGAAGCGCGCAGCATCCAGATCGACGGGTCTTCGACTGCGCAGGCTTTTTCGACGAGCCTGCCCGACGTCAAGGCCTGGTCGGCCGAGACGCCCAACCTATATACGCTCGTAATCAGCTTGACGGACGACTCGGGCTCAGCGAGTGAATTCATCAGCCAGCGGATCGGCTTTCGAACCGCGCAGATCGTAAACGGCCGTTTTCTCATCAACGGGCGACTGGTCCGCCTGAAGGGCGTAAATCTCCACGAACATCACCACGAAACGGGCCACGTTCTCGATGAAGCCACCATGCTCGAGGACATCCGATTGATGAAGGCCGCCAATCTGAACGCGGTGCGAACATCCCACTACCCCTTCCCCGAGCGATTCTACGAACTCGCGAACGAACACGGACTGTACGTCGTCGACGAGGCGAACATCGAGAGCCACGGATACGGCTACGACCACGACAAGACGCTCGGCAACAAGGCGCATTGGATGCCGCACCACCTGGATCGAACCCGGCGCATGGTCGAGCGCGACAAGAACCAGCCGTCGATCGCAATCTGGTCTCTCGGCAACGAGGCCGGCGATGGCGTCAACCTCGGGGCGACCTACCACTGGATCAAATCGCGAGACCTATCGCGGCCGGTGCAATACGAAACCGAGGGAGACATCGAAGAAGTCGGCGAGCGCCATTCCGATTTTCACTCGAGCATGTACTGGCGGTACTGGCACCTCGAGGAATACGCACAGACGCACAACGATCGGCCGTTCATCTTGATCGAGTACGCGCACTCGATGGGCAACAGCACGGGGAATCTCACCGATTACTGGGACGTGATCGAAAAGCACGACATCCTCGCGGGCGGCTTCATCTGGGATTGGGTCGACCAGGGGCTGCTGGAGCACAACGAGTCGGGCGCGCCGTACTGGACGTACGGCGGCGATTACGGGCCCGCCGACGTGCCGTCCAGCGGAAATTTCTGCTTCAACGGAATCGTCTTTCCCGATCGGCGCATCCAGCCCGCGTATTGGGAGGTCAAGCGCGTCTATCAGCACGTCGACTTTCGCGCCGACGACCTGACGAACGGCGAGATCAGCATCGCAAACGAATACGACTTCACGAGCCTGAGTGAGTTCGAGCTGCGCTGGGACCTGCTCGAAAATGGAACCCCGATCAAGAGCGGGGTATTCGCGGATCTCGACATCGCGCCCGAAAGCGAAGGCCGAATCCGGCTCGGATACCGCATGCCGCGCCAGAAGGCGGGCGCCGAATACCACCTCGATCTGCGCCTCGTGTCTCCGGCCGCTCGCGGCATCCTGCCCGCAGGGCACATCTACGCGGAAGCCCAGTTCGAGATTCCAAACGATGCCGCGGCGCCCGCGGCGAAACGCGCGGCGGGCGGACCGCTCCAGGTCGACGAGTCGCAACGGGCAATCAGCGTCACGGGAGAAGATTTCTCTGTCGGTATCGATCGTAAGACGGGCCTTCTCACCTCGCTCAAATTCGAGGGCAGCGAATTGATCCTTCGCCCGCTCACACCGAATTTCTGGCGAGCGCCGACCGATAACGATTTTGGCAACTACATGCAGGATTGGGCGCAGGTCTGGGAGCAGGCCACTCGCAACCGCAAACTCGATTCGCTTCGGGTGATCGAGGAGAGCGCCGAGCGCGTGGAGGTCGAGGCCGCCTACGCATTCTACGACGACGATGGAGGCGTCGCAGCCGAGTGGACCTCTCGGTTCAGCATCTGGTCATCGGGCGATATCGACGTCGAAAATCAGTTCGAAAAGGGCTCGAACCTACCGGTCGTCCCGAGAATCGGGATGAATGTCGAACTTCCGAAACAGCTCGATCGGACCGAATGGTTCGGCCGCGGCCCCTTCGAGAACTACAGCGACCGAAAACTCGCCGCGAAGGTCGGGCGCTATCGGAGTTCGGTTGCCGACCACTACGTGCCCTACGCCCGCCCCCAGGAAAACGGCTACAAGACCGATGTGCGCTGGCTCTCCCTGACCGGCGCGGGCGACGTGGGATTGCTGGTTCGGGCCGACGGCCTGATCGGATTTGGCGTCCACAACAATCGGCAGGCCGACTTCATTCCGCCGGCCAAGATCGCGATCACGAGCGAAGACGGCCCCGACGCGAGCAAGAACGAACGGCGCGTCAACGTGCACGTCGACGACGTCGTACCCGGCGACTTCGTATCCCTCGACATCGACTACGGTCAGATGGGCGTCGGCGGCGACGACTCCTGGGGCAAGAGGACCCTGATGCAGTATTCGCTCGGCGAGAAGACCTACCGATACGGTTTCAGCCTGCGACCTTTTTCTGCACGCAAGGGGCGCGTCGACGAACTGCTCGGAGCGATGAACTAGATGCACCTGCAAGCGCTCGATCTCGCAGTCGTCGCAATCTATGTGGTCTGCCTACTGACCCTCGCGCAGTGGGTGTCTCGCGAAAAGCGCGGGCACCAGAAGGACACCAAGGACTACTTCCTCGCCGGCCGCTCCCTGCCGTGGTGGGCCATCGGGGCCTCGCTGATCGCCGCCAACATTTCCGCCGAACAGATCATCGGCATGTCGGGCTCGGCGTACGTCCTCGGCATCGCGATTGCCTCCTACGAGTGGATGTCTGCACTCACGCTGATCATCGTCGGAAAGTACCTGCTGCCGGTGTTCCTGAAGCACCAGATCTACACCATGCCGCAGTTCCTCGAGCAGCGTTACGACAGCCGCGTCCGAACGGTGATGGCGACGTTTTGGCTCGGCGTCTACGTCTTCGTCAACCTGACCTCGATCCTCTGGCTGGGCGCACTCGCGATCAACACCGTGACCGGTCTCGACATCACCTACGCGCTCTGTCTGCTCGGGGCATTCTCCGCCGCCTACTCGTTGTACGGCGGACTCAAGGCCGTCGCCCTGACCGACATCATCCAGGTCGTGCTGTTGACCCTGGGCGGCTTGATGATCGCCTATGTGTCGCTGAACCAGATCTCGGGCGGAGAGGGTGTCATGCCCGGCTTTGCGCTGCTGCTCGATCGGATTCCCGAAAAGTTCGACATGATCTTCACCAAGGACAGTCCGCACTACACCCACCTGCCCGGCATATCGGTCCTGATCGGGGGCATGTGGGTGATGAACCTGTCCTACTGGGGGTTCAATCAGTACATCATCCAACGCGCGCTCGCGGCCAAGGACAATCGCGAGGCGCAGAAGGGCATCGTATTCGCGGCATTCTTGAAGATGTTGGTACCGGTACTCGTCGTCTTGCCCGGACTCGCCGCGGTGATGCTCGCCCCGGACCTGCCCGCCCCCGACAGCGCCTATCCGGAAGTGATGAAGTTGCTCCCGGCCGGCATCAAGGGACTGGTGTTTGCCGCGTTGATCGCGGCGATCGTCTCATCGCTGGCCTCCATGACGAACAGCATCTCGACGATCTTCACGATGGACGTCTACGCGAAACTGGCCGGATCGGAGAAATCCGAGCGCCACCTCGTCAGCGTCGGCAGGATCGTCAGCTTTTCAGCGCTCGTGATCGCAATGATCGTCGCTCGGCCCCTGCTGGGCAATTTCGATCAGGCGTTCCAGTACATCCAGGAATTCACCGGATTCTTCACGCCCGGAATCGTCGCGATCTTCCTGCTGGCCATCTTCTGGAGAGCCACGACGGCGAACGGCGCACTCGGCGCCGCCGTCGGCTCCGCGGTCCTGTCGCTCGGATTCAAGCTGTTCTGGCCCAGCCTGCCGTTCATCGACCGCGTCGGACTCGCCTTCCTGCTCTGTGTGGGCCTCGGCATGTTGATTTCGAAGCTGGAAGCTGCGGGCGAACAACCCGGCGCGATCAAATACGAAGAGGTCGATTGCAGCACCAGCGCGGGATTCAACTACGCATCGGTCGTCATCGTCCTGATGCTGGTCGCAATCTACGCGATCTGGTGGTAGGCGACGAGAATGGAGCGGCCGAGCGCTCTCTGCGCCGGCGCTAGAGATCGCGGCGCAGACACTTGACCTGTGCGCGACGGGTGGGGTCGTACGCGCGCCATTTCGCCTCGGGAACCTCGGCGCGCTCGACCTTGCGAAACCCGTTGCGCTCGAAGAAGGCCTCGACGCGCAGAGAAGTGGTGCACGCGAACACGAACCGGCAGCCCCGCTCGCCGGCCCGCTCCGCCGCGAAGCGAACCAGGTGGCTGCCGATCCCCTCGCCCAGGAAGCGCGTGAGGGTGTAGAGCGACGCGATCTCCGCGGCCCGGTCGTCTTCGTAGGTCAGCAGGGTGCCGAGCCCCGCGAGGTGATTGCCGCCGATGAAGGCCCCGAACGCGCTCTCGAGTACGCGCTCGATCTGCTCCGGCGTGCGCGGGGCCAGGTAGCCCTCGACCATGCCGCGCTCGATCAGGTCGGCGGCCGCGTCGAAATCGTCCAGGCCGAGACCGCGCACGGCCACGTAACCCTCGCGGGTAAACAGGGTGCCCGAGCCGTCGTAGGTGAAGAGTTCGTCGGCGATGCCAGCGGGTGTGCAGAGATTCACGGCCGCGACCCCCGCGCTCAACATGGCCTCGGCGCAAACCAGGATCTCGGCGTGTGGACCGCCCGGGCCGGCTTCTTCGATCCGATCGCGCAGCTCTGCGGCGTCGATGAAGGAATCGCGCTCGCCATCGGCGCGAATGAGGCCGCCCTCCGCGTCGACCCAGACCAGTTTCTGGATCCCGAGTGCGAGCACGATCCGACAACAGGCCGCTCCGAAGCCCGCGCCGCCCTCGATCGCGACACCGACCCGAAGGTTCTGGCCCAGCCGCCGCCACACCCGCCCGGGCAGCGTGGCGAGCCGCTCCGCATCCAGAGGCTCGCCGCCCGCGAGCGTCTCGAGCGCCTCGGCGCCATCGGAAATCAGGATCACGCGGGTCCGGTTCGCCTCCAGGTCCTTGAGCACCGGTTCCAGGGCCGTCTGCTCGCGCAGCAGGCCGGCTGGAACCGCGATCGCGATGGTGCGATCGCGCAGCTCGCTCAGATAGAAACCCTTCTCGGTAAAGGGCGCGACGCGGCGGTGATTTGCAGATTCGGCTGCCATGGCGGCGACAGTGTCGCGAATGTTGGTGTATCGTGCCGCGCCAATGGAGTGGCAGGGTTGGCTGACGCTGGCGGTGGTCGTCCTCACCCTCTTCGGGATGGTGAGGGAGGTCGCCGGACCCGACCTCGTGATGATGGCCGGCCTGTTCACGCTAGCGGCCTTCGGGGTGCTCACGCCGCGCGAGACCTTCGAGGGTTTCGCGAATCCGGCCCTGGCCGCGGTCGGCGCGCTGTTCATCGCATCGGCCGCGTTGCGCGAAACGGGCGCGCTCGAGGCGACGATCGGGCGCTTGCTCGACCGAGCCCGCAGCGAACGCGGCGGACGCGCGCGCATCTGCCCGCCGGTCGCCCTGTTGTCGGCTTTCCTCAACAACGCCCCGGTCGTCGCGATGATGACGCCCACCGTGATCGACTGGGCGCGGCGCCGGGGGCTGTCGCCGAGTCGGTTCCTGATCCCGCTCAGCTACTCGGCCATCCTGGGCAGCCCGATCACCGTGATCGGCACCAGCACGGTCCTCACGGTGTCGGGCCTGTTGGCGCAGGCCGGCATGGGAGAAATCGGCTTCTTCGAACTCGCGCCGGTCGGGATACCGATCGCCATCGCGGGGCTCGTCTACCTGCTGTTCGGCGCCCCGCATCTGCTGCCCAACCGGAGCGAACCCAGCGAGATCCTCGGCGACCGACGCCGCGAGTACACGGCCTCGATGATGGTCGAAGAGCAGTGCCCACTGATCGATCAGACCGTCGAGGATGCGGGCCTGCGACACCTGCCCGGGCTGTTCCTGGTCGAAATCGACCGCGCCGGGCACGCGATCACGCCGGTCGGCCCCGACGAGGTCATCCGCGCGGGCGACCGGCTGGTATTCGCGGGCGTCGTGTCGACGATCGTCGAACTGCAGCGAATCCGAGGCCTGGTGCCCGTCACGGACGACGAGGAGCCGGCGCCGAACCGCCCCGAACACCGACTGGTCGAAGCCGTGGTCTCCTCGTCGTCACCGCTGATCAACCAGAGCATTCGAGAGACGAACTTCCGCACCGTCTACGACGCGGCGGTGATCGCCGTTCACCGCAACGCCGAGCGCGTCGGCGGCAAGATCGGCGAGATCGTGCTGGAAGCCGGCGATACGCTGTTGCTCCAGGGCGCCCCGGGTTTCCTGCGCGCCCACCGCAACAGCCGGGACTTCTACCTCGTCAGCGAGATCGCGGGCACCGAGACCACGCGCTACGACCGGGCGGGAATCGCGATCGTCATCCTCGTGCTGATGGTCCTCGCGGCCAGCCTCGGCGCCTACCCGATCGCGATCGCCGCATTTCTCGCCGCGGGTCTGATGATCCTGACGCGTTCGATCAGCGGCAGCGCCGCTCGCCGCAGCGTCGAGTGGTCGATCCTGATCGTGATCGGCGCGAGCTTCGGCATCGCCTACGCGATGCAGAAGACGGGAGCTGCAGTCGCCGTTGCGGGGTTGATCGCGGGCGCGGCCGGCTCGCTCGGGCCCCTGGCCGCGCTGCTCGTGATCTATCTGACGACGCTGTTGATGGCCGAAACCCTCCACCACAACGCCGCCGTTGCACTGATGTTCCCGATCGCGGTCGAAACCGCCAATCTCGTGGGCGCAGAGCCGCGCGGATTCGTGATGGCGGTCGCGATCGCCGGCTGCTGCTCGTTCGCATCGCCCGTCGCCTACCAGACGCATCTGATCGTCTACGGGCCGGGCGGCTACCGGTTCACCGATTTCGTGCGCGTGGGCCTGCCGCTCAACGCGGTCTGCGCGGCCATCGCGATTGGCTTGATCCCCCTCGTCTGGCCCTTCTGAGTCCCCCCGGGGGGTAATGATTCTCGTCACCGCGGCCGCTCCCGGGACACTAACTGAGAGAAGGCGGCAGGGGATGAGCAGATCCTCGAGAACTGACAACCGACGAGTCTCGAGTCGGGCGTTCGCGCTTTTGATTTGGCGCTAGCCGACCGATAGAAAAGAGATTGGGTGTTTTTAGCTACACGTTTCTTTGAACCCTCGAAAAGTGGCCTTTTACTGGACTGGAGGCGGTGTCCCGGTGGGAAAACCAGCAAATTGTTCTGGCATTTTGGAGCCGAAAGATTCAAAATGTCGGGTCAAGAATTGGTCGCCCCCCAGGATCACAAGCAGCCGGCACCGACTTGGTCGGACGAATTCACCTTGCGTCGAGTGGGCCCCATTCAGCGGAGCTGTATCGCCTCTGCAAACGTTCGAACCGGGTTGCTGTAAAAGGCACCGCACTGCTCAGAAATTTGAAACCGGATTGCTGCGAGCGGCATCCGACCTGTCAGGTTGGGTCCGTATCGAAGAGTCGAGGGTACATACGTGAAATCGCAGGACAAAAAGGCCAGGGCATCGAAGAAGCGCGCGGAGACTCCGGCCGGCGCTGAACCGGTTGCCGCAACTGCTGAAAAGCCCGCTGAGAAGAGCGGTGCGACGCGAGCGGTTTCGGCAGATGAACTCGATCCGGGGCGCGAGCGGCGCCCGCTGGAATCCTATTTCCAGGAGATCGGCGGCACGCGAACGCTTCGACGCGAAGAAGAGGTGATCCTCGCCAAGGAGCTCGAGTCGGCCACCGCCGAGCTGCGCGAAGCCCTCTACGCCATCCCGTGCTCTGCGCGGCACGTCGTCGCCCGCTGGGACGCGCTGCGCGCGCTCTCGCACACGGGTGCCAAGCTTTCCGAATCGGTCGGTGACGAAGAAACCGGTGAAATCGCTACCCGGGTCGAGCGCGCCGTCAAGCGGCTTCGCACGCTGCTCGCCCAGCGCGAGACGCCCGCCGCGAAGCCCAAGGAAAACGCGAAAGAACTCGCGAAGATCGACGCCAAGATCGTCAAGGAGCTCAAGGGGGCTCACCTCTCGCTGGTGTTGCTCGCAGAGCTGCGACAGAAGGTGATCAAGCTCCGCAAGGCACTGCAGTCGACGCGCAGGGGCACCAAGAAATACAAGGAGCTCGAGGCCGAGGCCGGGGTCAGCAAGGCCCGGCTGTTCGAACTCGCGGACAAGGTCGAAGACGCCCAGGCGCGAATGACCGACGAAAAGAACCGCTTCATCGAGCACAACCTGAAGCTCGTGGTCGCGATCGCAAAGGACTACCGGAACCTCGGGCTCTCCTTCCCGGATCTGATCCAGGAGGGCAACCTCGGGCTGATTCGCGCGGTGGAGAAGTTCGACCACCGCCGCGGCTTCAAGTTCTCGACCTACGCGGTGTGGTGGATTCGACAGGCGCTGGTGCGCGCGATCCAGAACCACTCGCGCACCATCCGCCTGCCCTCGCACGTCCACGACCGGCTGCAGCGCAGCCAGCGCGTGCGCGCGGAACTGACCGGCAAGCTCGGACGCGATCCGACGGCGGCGGAGCTCGCGCCGGAGCTGGGCACGGACACGGGCGCGATCGAGGCGTTGGACCTGCTGTCGCGCGAGGCGATCTCACTGGAGTCGTCGGTCGCGGGCACCGAGAAGCGGCTCGAAGACTTCGTCGCGGATCCGTTCTCGCAGGCCCCGGATCACGGACTCGATGGCGAGCGCATGCGCTCGGGTGTCGGATTCCTGATCGGCGTGCTGACCGCGCGCGAGCAGCTGATCCTGCGCCTGCGCTACGGGCTCGGCCGAGAAGAGGAGCACACCCTGGAGCAGATCGGCCAATCGCTCGGCCTGTCGCGCGAGCGGGTGCGCCAGCTGGAAGCCCGCGCGCTCAAGAAGCTGCGCGAGACGATTCCCGCGCAGAGTCTGCATCCGATTCTCGAACCCTAGGAGCGCGACCCAACGGATCACGCGACGCCGCAAAGGGAAGTCGAAGACTTCCCCTGCTAGGCTTCGCCTCCGATCTTTCCCGGCGCACGGCGAACTTTTCGCCGTGCGCCAACTGATAAACCGCTGCAGGCCGCACCACCGGGACCCACAATGCGCGCCCTCGTATTCGACTTCGATGGCTTGATCCTCGACACCGAAACCAGCGTCTACGAAGCCTGGCGGATCGTCTACGAGGAGCACGACCAGGTGCTGCCGAGGGACCGCTGGTTGACCCGGATCGGCACCGATGGCTCCGCATTCGACCCGCTGCTCGAGCTTCGCGAGCGAGTCGGCGAGACGCTGGATGCCGAACAGATCAAACAGCGACGCATGGCGTATCACCGAGCCCACATCGAAAAGCTCGACCAGATGCCCGGCGTGCGCGCCTGCCTGGAGCACGCGCGAGCGGAATCGATCGGGACCGCGATCGCTTCGAGCTCGCCCTTCTATTGGGTGAGCGGCCATGTCGAGCGGCTGGGATTGACCCCGTTCTTCGATCAGATCGTCACCGCCGAACACGTGAGCGCCGCGAAGCCGGCGCCGGACCTCTACCTTCGCGCCACCGAGCTGCTCGGGGTGGATCCCCGCGACGCCATCGCGTTGGAGGATTCGCCCAACGGCGTCCAATCGGCCAAGGCCGCGGGCCTCTACTGCATCGCCGTACCCGGGCCGATGACGCGAACGCTTTGCTTCGAAGGCGCCGACAGCGTGATGGCGTCGCTCGACGAGCGCCCGGCGGGCGAGTGGATCGCGCAGGCGGCGGCCGCGCGCGACGCCGATCGGCGGGTCAGTTCTTCTCGCTAGCCAGCGCCGAGAGCTGCTCGGCAAAGACCGCGGGATCCGCGGTCGGAAATCCACACACGTAGTTCTGACACAGATACACCGTGGTCTCACCGCCGCGGGCGATGCGCGCCTCGAGCAGCGGATTGATCTCCGCGTGACTCTCGAGTTGCTCGTCCTCGACGGCGGAAACCAGCACGCGGTTGGGGTAGAAGGTGGCGCGAACCGGCGCGAGCATCTCGTCGAGTCCCTTCCCATCGGGCGGCGCGATCAGGACGATTTCCACGCGTTTGCTCAGATAGAAATCGAGCGCCAGCAGCATCTCCGAAACCGCGGTCGGCTGGCTCTCCATCAGATCGCTGAAGGCCGAGAAGATCCAGACCACCGCATCCGCGTATTGGTGGTCTCCCGTGAGCTCTCCGAGTCGCAGCAGATTGAGCGCCGCGACCGAATTGCCCGACGGAATCGCGCCATCTCGGCTCGGCTTCTCGCGCGCCAGCAGCGCGTCGGCGTTGTCGGCGGTCTGGAAATAGCCTCCGCCCAACTCGTCGATGTAGCGGCTGTCGAGCGTCGATTGGAGCGCGATGGCCGCGCGCAACCAACGGGGCTGGGTGTCCACCTCGTAGAGGTCGATGAGACCGGCGATCAGAAACGCGTAGTCCTCGAGGAATGCGGGGCCTTCGGCCCGCCCACCCTGATGGACCCGGCGCAGCACGCCATCCAGCTGCATCTCGTCGAGAATGAAGGCAGCCGCACGCGCGGCCGCCTTCACGTAGCGCTCCTCGTCGAACACCAACCCGGCGCGCGCGAAGGCGCCAATCATCAGCCCATTCCACGAAACCAATACCTTGGAATCCCGCAGCGGCGGCGATCGGCGGCTCCGCGCTTCGTACAGGCCGCTGCGCACGCGTTCGAGCGCCGCATCGAGCGCTGGCACCGACATTCCGAGCTCGGCGGCAACCGTTTCCCGGCTGCGCCAGGTGTGGAGGATGTTGCGCCCCTCGTAATCTCCGCGCGGCGTCACGCCGTAGTAGGCGGTTGCGATCTTCGCGAGGTCTGCGCCCAGCGCCGACTCGATTTCGGCCGGCGTCCAGGTAAAGAACCAGCCCTCTTCGCTCTCGCCGCTGTCGCTGAGGCTGTCGGCATCCGTCGCCGAATAGAAGGCGCCCTCGGGCGAGGTCATCTCTCGCATGACGTAGTCGAGGATCGAGCGGCTGACGGCGGCGAAGTCTTCGCGCCCGGTCAACTGTGCGGCTTCGAGATAGATCACCGCCAATAGCGCGTTGTCATAGAGCATCTTTTCGAAGTGGGGGACGAGCCATCGGTTGTCGGTCGCGTAGCGGTGGAATCCGCCGCCGATGTGATCGCGAATCCCGCCCTCTGCCATCTTCTCCAGCGTCAAGGTCGCCAGCGTGAGGGCGTCCTTTTCACCGGTCAGTCGGTAGTGGCGCAGCAGAAAGCGCAGCGGAAACGAGGACGGAAACTTCGTTTCGCCGCGGGATCCCCCCCAGCGGCGATCCGCCGCCCGCGCGGTCGTCGCCAGCGCCAGATCGAACACCGACCGATCGGGGACGCGCGTTTGTCGCGCGGACTCGCCGGCCAGCTGCTGCCGGATCGAACCCACGATCTGCTTCGAGAGCGCCGTGACGCGCTCGCGATCGTCCGTGTAGGTCTCGTTGATCTCGCGCAAGACGTCGAGAAAGCCCGGGCGTTCACCGACGCTGCGCGGCGGAAAATAGGTTCCAGCGAAGAACGGCTCGCGTTCGGGCGTCAGCCAGACATTCAGCGGCCAGCCGCCCTCCTTTCCCATCGCGCTCAGCGCCGCCATGTAGACCGCGTCGATATCGGGACGAATCTCGCGATCCACTTTGATCGAGATGAAGTGCTCGTTCAGATACGAGGCCGCGGCGACGCTGTCGAACGACTCCTCTTCCATCACATGGCACCAATGGCAAGTCGCATAGCCGATGCTGACCAACACGGGCCGACCCAGACGCTTGGCGTCCGCAAAGGCTTCATCGCCCCAGGGGTACCAGTTGACGGGATTGTGGGCGTGCTGCTGGAGGTAGGGACTCGCTTCGAGGAGCAGGCGATTCGAATACTCGGGCGAACCGTCGGGGCGCAGATGCCTGGTGCGCGGCGCGTAGTCGGAGGGCCGCGACGCGAGTTCCGACGCGATCCGCACACGGACGGCGGCCGGCAGCGGCGGCGCGCTCGGGAGCAGCTCGGGGACGCGCGCGAGCTGCGCCGCAGAGGGCTCCGCGGCCTGTGCAGAAATCGCGGCGAGACTCGCGAGCACCACTGTGGCCGCGGCAGCCAGGCTCG
>JAFDBP010000009.1 GCA_019313245.1 Deltaproteobacteria bacterium | reverse complement strand
GCGAACTCCATCGGGAGTTCGCGCAGTACTTGTTTGCAGAATCCGTTTACGATCATCGAAATGGCGTCTTCCTCGGAAATGCCGCGCTGGCGGCAGTAGAAGAGTTGATCCTCTCCGATCTTCGAAGTCGTCGCCTCGTGCTCGATGGTCGAGGATGCGTTCTTGACTTCGAGATAAGGGAAGGTGTGGGCGCCGCAGCGGTCGCCGAGTAGCAGCGAGTCGCATTGGGAGTAGTTTCGCGCGCCGGTCGCGCCCGGCTGGATGCGCACCAGGCCTCGGTAGGCGTTGCTGGAGCGGCCGGCCGAGATGCCCTTGGAGATGATCGTGCTCTTGGTCCGCTTGCCGATGTGGATCATCTTGGTGCCGGTATCGGCCTGTTGCCGATTGTTGGTCATCGCGACCGAGTAGAACTCGCCCACCGAATCATCGCCCTGCAGCAGGCAGCTCGGGTACTTCCAGGTGATCGACGAACCCGTCTCCACCTGGGTCCACGAGATCTTCGAGCGCTTGCCGCGACACGCGCCGCGCTTGGTGACGAAGTTGTAGATCCCACCGACGCCATCTTTGTCGCCGGGATACCAGTTCTGGACGGTCGAGTACTTGATCTCGGCGTCGTCGAGCGCGATGAGTTCTACGACGGCCGCGTGCAGTTGGTTCTCGTCGCGCATCGGGGCCGTGCAGCCCTCGAGGTAGCTCACGTAGGCGCCCTCGTCCGCGATCAGCAGCGTGCGCTCGAACTGGCCGGTGTTGGCGGCGTTGATGCGGAAATAGGTCGAGAGCTCCATCGGGCAGCGGACGCCCTTGGGGATGTAGGCAAAAGAGCCGTCCGTGAACACCGCTGAATTGAGCGCGGCGTAGAAGTTATCCGAAGTCGGGACGACCGAACCGAGATACTGCTGGATCAGCTCGGGGCAGCGCTCGACGGCTTCAGAGAACGAGCAGAAGATGATCCCCTGCTTCTCGAGTTCTTCCTTGAAGGTGGTCGCGACCGAAACGCTGTCGAAGACGGCATCGACCGCGACGCCGTGCAGGCGCTTTTGTTCGTTCAGCGAGATCCCGAGCTTCTCGTAGGTCTCCAGCAGTTGCGGATCGACTTCGTCAAGGCTCTCGATCTTCTTCGCCTGCTTGGGCGCCGAGTAGTAGATGATGTCCTGGAAGTCGATCTTCGGGTAATCGACCTTCGCCCAGGTCGGCTCCGCATCCTCTTCGAGCATCTTCATGAAGCGCGCGAGCGCCTTCAGCCGCCAGTCGAGCAGCCACTGCGGCTCGTTCTTCTTGGCCGAGATCAAGCGCACGATGTCCTCGTTCAGCCCCGGAGGCGCCGAGTCGGCATCGATGTCGGTTACGAAACCGTATTGGTAGTCGCGGTTGGCGAGCTTTTCGAGCATCGCGTCCGAGGACTGCGTCATCTTCTACTCCAATGCCTTCGCGTTCGATTCGCTGAGGTCTTTCTTGCTGCCGTTCATTCCCACGAGTGGGGTGAAGGGATCCGCGGTTTCGATCGGTTTGGCGAGGTCGGCAAGCGTGATCTTCTCGAGTGCACCGTGCACCGCGTCGTTGATGCGTTGCCACGGATCCCGCATCTGGCAATTCGATTCCTGCGCACAGGCTCCCGGTTGGACGGTGCACTCGGTGATTCCGACCGGGCCTTCGAGGGCCGTGATCATCTCGACCACGGGAATTTCATCGGGGGTACGCGCGAGGCTGTAGCCGCCCTTGGATCCGCGCTGTGAAGTCAACAAGCCCGCCCGCGTCAGCGACTTGAGAATCTTGCTCACGACGGGCGCGGGAAGCTGGGTGTCTTCGGCCAACTCGCGCGCGTTGTGCGAGCCGTCGTCTTCGCGCTCGGCGAGATGGGCCATGACGACGATCCCATAGTCTGTAAGGCGGCTGATTCGGAACACGGATGACCTGCTCTTGGAAGGCGGTTGAGCTGCGAACAAACTCCTTCAGGATATCGGACCAAAACGGTCCTGTAAATATCGGACCAAATTGGTTCTTTATTTAGCGATTTCTCAATAAAAACGGGCGCTTAATCTCCAATTCCCGGCGTTTTGGCGGCTCGACGGCGCTCTCGAGTTGGCGGGGTGGCGCCCACCGGGCGCCGCTCGGAGCCCCGCCGGCTCTAGGCGATCGCCTCGATATCGCCAAATCGCGCGAGGGGGGCCAGCACGCCGCGGCCGGCGTGCCGCCAATCCAGCGGGGGGCTCTGCATGCTGCCCGGCGCGCAGACGCGCGAGGTGCCGAGGCTCGCGAGTGTGCGGGCGAGCCCAGGCGTCTGCTCGCCAAATCCCTCGATCGCCACCGCGGCCAGGTGGGCTGCGAGCGGTTGGATCGCTTCGAGCAGGTGGGCGGGGTCCGGAACCGGCACGACTCGAATGAAGCGGTGCAACGGGGCGGGCCTCGGTTCGGGGCCATCTTCGACGATCACGGTCCAGGTCGTCGCATCGCTGGCGTGGATTTCGACGGCGCGTCCCGCCGCGCGTCGCAGTTCTGCCTCGGCGCGTTGCTGCGCGATCTCGTGGGCGGCGTTCGCGGCGATCGATCCGCGCGGCCAATTCGCTTCGGCCTTGGCGAGTGCGACCGCAATGGCCTCGCCCAGTGCGGCCGCGTGCGCGGGTTCCGGATCGACCGCGAAAATCGCGACCGGCGAGAGGCAGCCCAACTGATCCCAAAGCGCGATGTCGACGGCCAGGCGCTCCGCGAGTTCGCCGCGGAGTTCGGCGCTCGCTGGAGGTACCACCGCCGCAATCGAAAGCCGATGCCCGTCGACGACCAGCCGCCGGGGCGGTCTCACCAGGGATTGCACGGTCGCGATGGTCGCATCGGAGCCGGTCGCGCAGATGCAGTCCGCTTCGAGCAGTGCGCGGGTGCAGCCCTCATCGGTGGCGGCGAAGTCCACGACCCGGATACAGCGCCCGAGTTCCGCGTCGGCTTCCGCGATCGACTGGGCGACCAGGTGCGGCGTCAGCGGATCGCGGGAAGCCGCCTTGGCGAGCACCGGGGAGCGCAGCGCGAGCGGTGCGATCAGTGCGAGGAGGCTCGGCATCGGGATCGAACCCGCGAGCAGAACGGCCGTCGTGTCGAAACCCGAGACGCTGCGGTTCGACACAGCGCCCACTGGGTCGATCGGACCGAGTTCGCGAATCGCGAGTTCGCGCAGCGCGTCGCCGGTCCAATCGGCGAGCGCCCGCCGCAGCCCTTCGCGGATCATCGGCGCCGTGAATCCCGTGGCGGCTGGCAGTCGATCTTCCAGATCGCGACGCCAGACCGAGTCGGGATCGCGCCAGCGCTCGAGCACCGTACCGAGTACCTCGATCACCTCGCCGCTGGGTCGCTTCTTGAGTCGCGCACCCGCTTCGCGAAGGCGCTCGAAGTACTCGGCGATCTCGTCGGAGGTCACTGGGAGTTCCGGTCGAGGATTTCATCGGCGCCGATCGAGCAGCCCCGTGCATCCGCGCCGGGCTCGCGTCCGATCACCTCGAATCCGTCGAGTATGGCGCGGCCGAGGTCGCCGGTTCGCAGTGCGAGCACGCTTCCCGTGTTGGCGAGATCGACGACGACGATGGAGCCCACCTGTCCGGTTGCGGCTTCGTGACCGGTTTCGGGATCGACGATCACGACGCGCGCCCAGGGCGGGCCCAATTTTCGACGGGGCTCACTCGGGCCGCAAATCACGGAATCGTAGAATTGGCTGCCCAGTTCCGTCATCCCGTATTGGTTGACGATTCGCTCGGCGGGTATTCCGAGTACGCGTTTGAGTTCCGCGTAGAGTTCCGTGCGGGGGACTTCGCGAGAGCGCCCCTTGAAACCTCCCGTCTCCATGATTCGGGACGCGGGCGGCAGGCCGATCAGCACGCCGCGCTCGCTCATGTGGTCGATCAGGTGTACGAACGCGAAGGCGGTGCCGCAGAGGGTGATGGGCACCTCCGACGCGGCGGCCTCGACGAGGACCGTCAACACGCGATCGAACAGCAGTTCGCCGTTCTCGACGTCGAAACCGCTGCCCTCCTCACCGAGTGCGTCGAGCACCACCCCGAACATGTGGGAGAGCGATGAATCGGTCAGTTCGCTCGGTGCGGGAGCGAGCACCCGGATCGGCGCGCGATCCTCGGGCAACAGAAATTCCGGAAACATGAAGCGGCGAAAGGTCGGGAGTAGCGAGGCCTCGTAGAGTTCCAGCGTATCCAGATACAGCGTGCCTCGGACGTCCGATGATGTGCCGCTCGTTCGAAAATGGTGAACGGTGTTGGCTGCGGGGAAGCAGCGCAACTCGACTTCCTTGAGTGCGCTCGTCGGAACCGCGGGAATCTGTCGCCAGGTCTTGACATTACCGGGTGTCTGATCGCGGCCTTGGCAAAACCGCCGATAGATCTCGCAATGTTCGAACTGGAACGCCAAGAGTTCGAGGGCGAGTTCTTCGAAGCGTTTCTCGCTGTAGCTCCAACGCGGCTCCCGCATCCATTCGAGCACGCGTCGGTCGATGTCGGCGCGGCGGGGGTCGGCACTCATTCGATGGCCTCGATCAGCAGGTCGAGTGCGAGTTCGAGCAGGCTGCGATCGATGCTCAGCGGCGGGCAGATCGAAATCGCGCGGCCGTCGTCACCGCTCGGCAGGACGATCACCCCCGACGCGAGCGCGCGGACACACGCGCGCTCCGCTCGTTCGGCCGTGTCGACTTCCACTGCCAACAGGAGTCCACGGCCGCGCACATCGGCGATTTCGCGGCGTGCACTGCTGCGCTCGCGCAGTCGTCGCAGCGCGACGTCGCCGAGTTCGGCCGCGCGCTCGACGAGCTTCTCCTCTTCGAGTACCGCAATCGAGGCGAGCGCGGCCGCACAGCTCGGCGGGTGTCCGATGAAGGTCTGCGTGCGCAGCGCCTCGCCGTCCGAGATCGGCCAGGCGTCCATGATCTCTGCGCGGCCGATACACGCCGAGATCGGCATGCCGGAGGCGAGCCCCTTCGCGACGCAGAGCAGATCGGGGATTACGCGCTCGCGGTCGCACGCGAACCAATGCCCCGTGCGTCCGAAACCGGTGTAGACCTCGTCCGCGATCAGCAGCCAGCCCTCGGCGTCGCATATCGCCCGGAGTTCGGACAAGAAGCCGTCCGGCGGAATGCGTTCGCCGCCGCGCCCCTGGATCGGCTCGACGAGCACCGCGCCCACCGGGGCGCCGCAGCTGCCGGCGGCGCGGCGCACATCCTCTGCTTCTCCAAAGCGCGCGAACGCGGTCAACTCGGGGAGCCGCGCCGCAAACGGCTCGCGGAACATCGGCCGCCAGGTCGCGTCGCGCGCGCCGAGGCTCAGGCCGTGGTACGCGCCTTCGAATGCCACCACGCCCGGAGCGCCGCGGGCCAGCAGCGCGGTTTCGAGTGCCATCTCCACCGCATCGGAACCCGAAGAGCCCAGGATCGCGCGCGCCGGTGCGCCAGCCGGAAAATGGCGCACGAGTGCTTCGAGCAGTTCGAGTCGCACCGCCGAGGGGTGCACGTCTCCGAGTCCGTGCATCAAGCGCTCCGCCTGCTCGGCGACGGCTCGGCTGATGTTGGGGTGCGCGTGGCCGACGTTGGCCACGCCGAAGCCGGCGGTCAGATCGACGAAACGGTTGCCGTCCACGTCCCAGACGTTCGAACCCGAAGCCCGCTCCCAGAAAATGGGCGGCTCCGGATCGACGCAGATGACGTTGCGGCTTTCGACGGCGCCGAGTCGCCGGGCGAGCGCGCGCGAGCGCGGTCCGGGAATGGGAGTCACGAGAGCCGGGGGAAGATGCGCGGGCGCCGACACGACGCTGGATTGTAGCTGTAGAATCTGGCCATGGACGGGGCGATCGAAGAGCGGGTCTACGTCGCGATGGGCTCGAATCTAGGCGACCGCGACGCACACCTGGCCGCGGGGCTCGCCGCGTTGCGGGCGACCGAAGGCATCGAAGTCGTCGCCGTCTCGCCCCTATACGAGACGGACCCGGTCGGCCCGCCGCCCCAGGGTCCCTACTTGAACGGGGCGATCCAGCTCGCCACCCGCCTCGATCCGGCTGCCCTGCTCGAGCGCTTGCTCGAAATCGAAGCTGCCGAGGGCCGCACGCGCGGCGTCGAGCGCAATGCGGCCCGCACCCTCGATCTCGACCTGTTGCTCTACGGCGACCGCGAGCTGGCGGAGCCCGGTCTGGAGATTCCGCATCCGCGCCTCGCGGAGCGCCCCTTCGTGCTCGAACCGCTCCGCGATCTGGCGGCGGAATTCGTTCACCCGGTTCTCGGAGAAACGATCGAGGCGCTGGCACTGCGGGTTCGCGATCCCGCTGCGGTGCGTCGACGCACTCCGCCCACTCCGCGCTAGGCGACAGAGTTCATTGTGCTCGCGAAGTCGTCGAGGAGCGGGAGGATCTGGTCGCGCGGATTCGGCGGCAGCATCAACACGACGCGCGCAATGCCCGCATCGCGATGGCGCGCGAGTGCATCCCGCTCCGGTTGTGCGGCAAAGACCGAGACCTCGAGTGTCGCCGGGTCCCGCCCCGCTTCGCGCGCCATCTCGTGAAACTGCGAGATCCGCTCCGAGATGTCGCCGTCGCGTCCGCTGATCGGCATCCAACCGTCGCCGTAGCGAATTGCGCGCCGCGCGCCGCCCGGGAATCCGCCGCCGACATGAATCGGTGGATGCGGCTTCTGGATCGGCTTCGGCCACATGAAGATCGGATCGAAGTCGACGAGGTCGCCGTGGTATTCGGCTTCGTCCGCGGTCCAGATCGCCCTCATCGCTTCCACGCGCTCGCGCATCAATTTGAAGCGGCTCTCTGGGCGGGTGCCGTGGTTTTCCATCTCCTCGAGATTCCAACCGCCACCGATCCCGAGCAGGAAGCGCCCGCCGGATACCTGGTCGAGCGAGGCCACGAGCTTCGCGGTGTGGATCGGATCGCGCTCGACGATCAGGCAGATTCCCGTTGCGAGCTTGATTCGAGAGGTCGCGGATGCGGCGGCCGCGAGCGCCACGAACGGATCGAGGGTGTCGTAGTACATCTTCGGAAGCTCGGGGCCCCCGGGCCACGGCGATTTGCGCGAAACCGGGATGTGGGTGTGCTCTGAAACCCAGAGCGATTCGAATCCCCGCTCTTCTGCGGCGCGGCCGAGATCGACCATCGAGATCGAATACTCGGTGGGGAAGATCGTCAGGCCGAAATGCATGGCGGACTCCCGAAATCGACGCCGGGATCAGATGTGGAATCGCCCGTCCCGGATCGCGTCTTCCATCGTCTCTACGATCCCTTCGCGAAGAATCTCGACCATCTCGTCGATCTGCTCGCGTGTGATCGTACACGGCGGAGAGACGATGCACTGGTTGATGAACGGCCGCAGGATCAGGCCGTGCTCCTGGCAGTGCTGGTCGATGCGGAATCCAACCTCGTAGTCGGCTTTGAGTGTGTCGTCGCCCTCCGGATCGATTTCGCACTCGACGCACGCCATCAAGCCCACTCCGCGCACGTCGCCGACGAGCGGGATGTCGCGGAGCTCCTGCCATCGCTGCTGGAAGTAGGGCGCGATATCGCGCACGTGTTCGAGAATGTTTTCGCGCTCGATGATGTCGAGCGTCGCGAGGCTCGCAGCGCACGCCGCCGGATGGCCCGAGTTGGTGAATCCGTTGGCGAAGATCGAGTGCGGCGAACCGGCTTTCCCCGCCTCCTCGATCAGGCGATCCGAGATGAATGTGGCGCCCAGAGGCTGATAGCCCGATGTGATGCCCTTCGCGGTCGTGATGATGTCCGGGACGATGTCGAAGACGGTCTCACTCGCAAAGATTTCCCCGCAACGTCCAAAGGCTGTGACGACCTCGTCGGAGATGTAGAGCACGTCGTGGCGCCGGCAGACCTCGAGGCATTTCTTCTGGTAACCGGGCGGCGGTACGATCACGCCGCCGGATGCGAGGATCGGCTCCGCGATGAATACAGCCACGTTTTCGGCGCCGAGTTCGAGGATCTTGTTTTCGAGATCGGCGACCTTCGCGTCGCAGAACGCCTCGATGCTCATGCCTTCCGGGCGTCGGTAGGGGTTCGGCGAAGGGAGGTGGTGGATGAACCCCTTCTCGAATACCTGATAGGTCTTGTCGCGCTCCTTGCCGCTGCAGGAAGCGCTCAGATAGGTGCTTCCGTGATAGGCATCCTGTCGCGAAATGATATGGCGCTTCTCGGGTCGACCCAGGATGTTGTTGTAGAACATCACGAATCGAAGCGCTGAATCGACGGCGAGCGAGCCGGCCGTCGAAAAGAAGACGTGATTGAGGTCGCCGGGCGTCATCGCAGTCAGCCGTTCGGCGAGCTGCGCCGCGGGAATGTTCGTGAACGACCAGGGGCTGTCGTAGGGAATTTCGTTGAGCTGCTTTGCGACCGCGTCGGCGATCTCAGACCGGCCGTAACCGACATTCACGCACCACATTCCGGCGGGGCCGTCGATGTAGCGGTGACCTTCGCTGTCGTAGACGTAGATGCCCTCGCCGCGCGTCAGGATGTGCCGCTTGTTCTTGCCGATGGTTTTCAGGTTTTCCCAGGGGTGGACGAATTTATTGTCTTTGGCCTGGATGTCTTCGGTGCCGCCGCCGAGCTCCGCAATGTCGAGCGCCGCGTTATTCGAACTCATAGATGCTCCGTAAATGATTGGTCCGGGAGGATATCCGGTTGTCGGAATTTGCCTACCCCGGCCTTGGGGCTCCCCGCGGGCCCTGAGAGCGGATCTGCTGGCTCGAGGAGAGGCCGCGTGCCCCTCGATTGGGGTGGACCTCGCCGAATGGCGCATTGCAGAGCTGCTCGCAGAGCGCGAGTTGGAGTGGCGCGCGCAAATCCCGGGTGTCGCTGAAGCTACGAAGTGCTCGCCCGTTTCGATCTGGCCGCGCGTCGGCGTCCCAACCAGCTGAGCAACGCGATGCCCGCATAGATGCCGCCAGCGGGTTCGGGCAGATAGGTGACGAAGGCTTCGACCTCACCGTCTGGATTGGTGGCGAGCGCGATCATGGTATTGCCGTCCGACGAAATCACGGGCGGGTTGTCGATCGTCCAACCCGTGAGGTCGACGCCGAGATCCGCCTCGAGCACCTCGCGCAGGCTGCGCATCTCGTTGGACTCGGAGGTCCAGACGAATGCCTCCGGTCCTGTAATCAGCTTGCTTTCGCCGACGACGACCGAACCATCGGCGGATACCGCCGTGGCGATGCTGTGATAGGGACCCGGAGAATCTGCGAGAAAACCGAGCCCCGTCATCACACCGTCGGCCCAGACGAAAGCCTGCTGAACACTCGTGTCGGGGACGTCCGGGTGGTCGACGTTGGAGGTTCCGATCACGGTCGACCCGTCGTAGGAGACCCCGGTGGCTTCGCTTCTGACGTCCTTCGTGTCGACCTGCAGGAAGCCGAGTCCCGTCATGACTCCGCCCGCCCACAGGAAGGCTTCGTCGACACTCTGCGTCGGATCGCTCGGGTCCGTATTGCTCGCCAATCCGACGACGACCGATCCGTCGCCGGAAACTGCCAGGGCTTCACTGTGGTAATCGATCCCGTCTGCAGCCAGAAAACCGAGCCCGGTCATCACACCGGCTTCCCAGATGAAGGCTTCGCTGACCTTCTTGCCCTCGCCGCCGCCGCCGGGGTTGGAGACATTCGAGTGGCCCGCGACCAGCGTGCCGTCGGCCGAAATCGCCGTCGCGACGCTCAAGTCGTTGCCATTGGAGACTTCCAGGAATCCGAGTCCGGTCATTGCGCCGGCTTCCCAGATGAAGGCTTCCATCAGATCTGTGTTCGGTTTGTTGGGGTTCTCGATCAGGGAGGCGCCGACGACCACCGAGCCATCGCCCGACGCGGCGAGCGCATCGCTCCAGACGCTGCCCGTGGCCAGTTCGCCGAGGTCTTCGAGGCCGGCGCCTGCGGTGATGTCCCAGCGCATCGCGATCGGATTCCCGAGCGCGTCGATGTACTGCCCGACGATGTAGGCGCCGTCTGCAGAACTGCCGTTGATGACCAGGCCGTCGACGACCCCCAGGGAGGTAAAAGAGGCGCTCGCGCTGGTTGCGCCGAGCGCCGAGATCGCGAGGAGGGTGGCGAAGCAGCTGATTTTCGTGTTCATGGCGCGGCTTTCCCAAAAAGTGTGGCAATCGTCACAAAAGGGAATCGGCGACTCGTCTAATCAACATGAGGTAAAAAACCTACATATTGGCAAATGCCGTGCGCCGCTGCGGGGTTTGTTAATACAGCACTGTATAAGTGTTGTATTTTTTGAAATCGCAAAGATATCGAGTACAATCCCGAGCCATGGCGCTCGAGCTGGTCGCGGAAGAATCCATAAATAGGCTTAAGACCGACATGTTGGAGTACATTCAGTCCGGTGCAGCCGAGTCGTCGAGCCCTCAGGAAATCTTGACTTGGGGACTCGAAAAATTTGGTGACAAGATCGCCCTCTCGTGCTCGTTCGGCGCTCCCGAGGGACTCGTGCTGCTCGACATGATGCACCGCATCGATCCCACGGCCCGTGTCTTCGTGCTCGATACCGGCCGCCTGCCCCAGGCCACCTACGACCTGATCGACCGCGTGCGAGATCGCTACGACAAGACCGTCGAAGTCATCTTCCCGGCCGCCGAGCGCGTGCAGTCGATGGTGAGCGAGAACGGCTTGAATCTCTTCTACGAGAGTGTCGAAAAGCGCGAACTCTGTTGCCGGATTCGGAAGGTCGAGCCGCTCAACCGCTTCCTGTCGGGCCTCGACGCCTGGGTGACCGGCCTGCGCCGCGATCAAAGTGGTGCGCGCCAGAAGACCCCGAAGCTCGAAATCGATCGGGCCCACGGGGGTATTGCGAAACTCAATCCGATCGCCGATTGGTCGCGCGAGCAGGTGCTCGATTACGTGAAAGAGCACGCCGTTCCGATCAATCGCCTCCACGCGGAGGGTTACCCGTCGGTGGGTTGCGATCCCTGCTCGCGAGCGATCGGGCCCGGCGACGATCTGCGTTCCGGTCGCTGGTGGTGGGAGGAATCCGACCTCAAGGAGTGTGGGATCCACCTGGAAGAAAAGGGCTCGGGGATCTAATCCGTTCCGGTCGCCGTCGCGTAGTTGCGCAGCTTGCCGAGCGACTCGATCTCGACCTCGATGACGTCTCCATCTCGAATCCAGCGCTCCTGCTCGGCGGATGCCTCGATTCCCGAGGGCGCTGCGACCAGGACCACATCACCCGCCTCGAGCACCATGGTGTTCGATACATGAGCGATGACCTGCGCGACCGAGAAGCGCATTTCCTTCGTCCGCGAGAGTTGCACGACATCACCCGAGACGACGGAGCGAACGCCCAGATCGGTGGGATCTGAGATTTCATCCGTCGTGACGAGCCAGGGGCCGAGAGGTGCGAATGTGTCGCACGATCTGGCGACCGATTCGTCTTCGACGTCTCGAGAGCGCACGTCGTTGGCCGCGCAATAGCCCGCGACGCGGTCGAGCGCGTCGGCGGCACTGACGTTGCGGGTGTGCACACCGATCACGGCGGCGAGCGCGCCCCGGCAACAGACGCGATGCGTTTCGGCCGGCAGTAGGATCTCCCGATCGGGTCCGATCACCGCCGACGGCGCCTTCAGGAACAGCCTCGGTGCTGTGGGATCTTCCGGGCGCGAAGCGCCGAGAGGGAGATTCTCGTGTGAAGCTCCGACGATCTTTCCGGGTCGCGGCAGGGGCGCGCACAAGCTCACGCGGTCGGCGGGCTCGACCGCTCCGGCGCGCAGGAAATCCGGTGCGTTGTAACAATCGAGTGTTTCGATCGCGAAGTCGAGCGCCGTCTTTGCGGCATGCAGTGCCGCGGGGCCGAGTCGCAGGAACGAGAGCATGTCGGAGGGCACCATCGAATTCGCCTCGACTTCGGGTGCTCCGACGTCGTCGTATGCGAGTTTGATGGCGAGCGAGCGGTTGAGATCCACCAACCAACCCGCGTAGGGGCCGATCGGGACGACCGCACCGAGGCGGTGCGAACCCGGGCGCACGGGCTCGAGGGATTCGAAGCCCATCGCCGCATCGCCCAGCGAGCCGCTGCCATTCGAAGGCGTGTGGTCAGTCGAGCGTTCGAAGGTGACGAGGTGCATGCGGCCTCCGGCGCGGCGAGCCGCCCGATCGGCAAATCACCCGCAGATCTCGCGAAAGAGAAGCGCAGCTGCAAGGCAATCCGGAAGCAGGCCGCGTCGAAATCGCGTCAAGCTCCAGGGGCGATGAGCCGATTGGGTACTAACAGAAGAAGAGTACCACGGAGACACACCCATGAAACTTCCCGATTGGAAGACCTGTGTCGGCTATCTGGTCGTCCTTGCGGCGCTGGCGCTCAGCCTGCCCGGCGTGCAAGCCGTGCGCGCCGACGATTCGGGCGTCGTGATCTCCGTGGATCTCGTCGATTCGGGATCGAGCTGCGAGCTTGGCGCCGACTCCGCCACCATGAGATCGGCCCAGGTGTCATTGGGGAGTGGGCCCGATCCGTCCGAGGGGCCCGATCCGATCGCGCTCAACAACCAGGGCTATAGCTACCGACCGCCCGGTGTCGATCCCGAGGCGCGGCAACTCGAAGAGCGCTGATCTCCGCTCCGCTTCGATACCGATCGCCCGATTGGGTGTCCCAGCTACAACCGATCTCGCATACCGCCCGATCCCGCGGATCAGATCGCTTTAGCCCGCAGCCGTGAACGCCCGGCGAACACCAGCAATATCGCTCCGACCAACAAGATCATTCCCGGAAACCCGAGCGCGGGAACCCCCGGAATCGATTCCGAGTCGTCGCCGGCACTCGCGCATTCCGGATCTGCGGGGTAATCGGTGAAGCCGTCGCCGTCGTCATCGAGGCCGTCCGAGCAGCTCTTCTGTTCGATTACGGCCAGGATGTCGGCCCGGTAGTGGGAGAGATCCGCTGCGTAGAGTTTGTTGTCGTAGATCGATGTATTGGCTGGCTGGTCGGTGTACTGACTGATCGCGAAAAGGGTCCCCACCAGATACCAATCGTCTCCGATCTTGGTGAAGGCGGCCCCGCCCGAGTCTCCGTTTGCACCGGCCGATTCATCGGCAGTGGCGCTCGGGTCGAGGGGATCGGTGAATGTGGTCGC
Organism: Deltaproteobacteria bacterium; assembly: GCA_019313245.1. Taxonomy (GTDB): domain Bacteria; phylum Myxococcota_A; class UBA9160; order UBA9160; family SMWR01; genus JACZVU01. The sequence continues at coordinate 15,767 of JAFDBP010000009.1, read as the reverse complement.
AAAGCTGTACGTGTCGGTCACCAGCAGGTCGGTCGCCGAAACGATGTTGGTCCCCCAGCGCATGCTGCGTCCGACTCCCCATTCGTAGCCTCCCAGTCCCATGAACGTGGTCGGCGCCCCGCGATTGAGTCCGTATCCGATCGTCGTGACGGGATTGCCGACCGCAGGCGGGAAGTCGGGAATATCGAGTCGGCGAAGCCCCGGATTGTCGAAGATCTTGAAGACCATCAGGTCGGCCAGACTGCTGTCCGGATTTTCGAAGCGGACTTTCGATCCCGGCACAGGAGAGTAGGTCTGGCCGTCGAAGATGACGTCTCCGACACCGACGTGGTTGGCGGTCAGCACCCAGCGGCGTCCCAGATAGACGACGGTCGTACCGCCCCGCGTTCCGAGGTTCGACCAGCCCGGATCATCGGGCGGAGCGGTGACGTTTCCGGTCCCGTCGCCCGTTTCGATGATTACCGCCCGCGCGTCGCCGAGCGGCGACCAGAAGCCCAGCGCAGCCAACAGCAGCGCGTTGACGGCAAATCCGCCAGCCGAGATTCGCGAGCTGCGGCCACTCCGGGTGTCACGGCGATGTCGATCTACCACCACACTCTCATCTTTCGGCAAAACGAAGAGCTGACTTCACCGAGGTAGTTGCACCTCGCGCGCCGCTCCGCTGCAGACCCGAATCCGGTATGCTGCGGGAGCGAGTTCACCCCAGCCTGAGGTTTTCCCATGCGACTCGGTCTCCTCACCGGATATTTCGGACCTGACATCCGCATCGATTACGATCTGATCCTGGAGGCCGAGCGCCTCGGATTCGACTCGGTGTGGACGTCGGAAGCATACGGCTGCGATGCGATCGTGCCCCTCGCGTACATCGCGGCAAAGACGACCCGGATCGGGCTCGGTACGGCGATCATCCAGATGCCGGCGCGCACGCCTGCGATGGCTGCGATGACCGCGATGACACTCGATCGCCTCTCCGGTGGCCGTTTCAGGCTCGGGATCGGGCCATCTGGCCCTCAGGTCGTGGAGGGGTGGCACGGCGTCCCCTACGGGCGGCCGCTGACGCGTACACGTGAATATGTCAGCATCGTTCGGAAGGTCCTGGCGCGCGAGGAGCGACTCGAACATCGAGGCCACCACTATCAGATCCCCTACACGGGGGAGGGTGCGACCGGGCTCGGGAAGCCGCTCAAGAGCATCCTCCACGGCCGCGCGGACATGAAGATCTACACCGCAGCGATCACTCCAGGGGGGCTGGCGTGCAGTGGCGAAGTGGCGGACGGCGTATTTCCCGTCTGGATGGACCCCGACAAACCGGAAGCGCTCGTTCCCTATATCGAAGAGGGGATTGCGAAGAGCGGTGACGCGAAGCACCTGCGCGACTTCGACATCGCGCCCTTCGTGACTTGTGTCGTCGGGGACGACCTCGACGCCTGTCGCATGCCCGTGAAGGGCATGCTCGCGCTCTACATCGGAGGCATGGGCGCTCGAGGCAAGAACTTCTATACCGATTACGCGACGCGGCTCGGCTATGAAGAGGCCGCGCTCCAGATCCAGGACCTCTACCTCGACGGCAAGAAGAACGAGGCGATGGCGGCGGTTCCGGATGAGCTGGCCGACTCGATTTCGCTGATCGGAACACCGGAGCGAATCGCAGAGCGCGTCGAGGCGTGGAAGGAATCCGCGGCAACCACGCTGCTGTTGGGCACCCAACAACCCGAGGCCATCCGGCTGCTGGCAGAACTCGCTCTCTAGGATTCGGAGTCGATCGGTGTCCGAAGATTTTTCGAAACGCGTCGTCGATCTCGACAAGCAGTACGTGTGGCATCCGTACACGGAAATGAGCCATTACCGGGAGCATGTCGACCCCCTGGTCATCGTCGAGGCGGCCGGCTCGCGCCTGATCGGCGCCGATGGGCGCAGTTACATCGATGCCAACGCTTCCTGGTGGACTTCGGTCGTGGGGCACAACCATCCGCGGCTCGTGTCGGCGTTGCGGCGGCAGTCAGAGACGCTCTGTCATGCGGCGCTGGGTGGGATCGCGCATTCTCCAGCGTCGGAACTCGCAGAGGCGTTATGCGGTGTCGCCCCCGACGGGTTGTCGCACGTCTTCTACAGCGACAACGGATCGACTTCGATCGAAGTGGCGATGAAGCTCGCGCTTCAGTACTGGGCGCAAAACGGTCGCACCGAGCGAACCCGCTTCGTGGCGCTCGAGGAGGGCTATCACGGTGACACGATCGGCACGACCGCGCTCGGCGGAGTCGAAGTGTTCCGGCGTCCGTTTTCCGCCGTGTTGCTCGATTGTCTCTACGTGCCGCCGGCGCGAGAGGCTTCGCAGCTCCCGAGCTGCCTCGAGGCACTCGAATCGGTCATCGAGCGCAACGCCGACACGATCGCGGGCGTGGTCTTCGAATCGATGGTTCAGGGAGCCGCGGGGATGCGGATCTACGATCCCGCCATGTTGCGCGCGGCGCGAGAACTCTGTGATCGGCACGACATCTTCCTGATCTGTGACGAGGTGTTTACCGGTTACGGACGAACCGGGCCGATGTGGGCCTGTGATCACGCCGGGATCGCGCCCGACCTGATGTGCGTCTCCAAGGCCTTCACGGGTGGAGTCATGCCGATGGCGGCGACGCTCGCGACGGATCGGATTTTCGACGGATTCATCGGCGAAGCGGATCGCGCCTTCTACTACGGGCACACCTTCTGCGGAAACCCGCTCGGCGCCGCTGTCGCACTCGAGGTGCTCGCGATCTTCGAGGACGAGCACATTCTCGAGCGGGCGAAGCCGAAGGCCGAGCGGATCGCGCAGGCCTTCGAGCAGATGCGCGCGCTTCCGGGCGTCGAGTCGACGCGCTCGCTCGGGATGATCGGCGCGCTCGATTTGAAGGGCGACAGCGGTTACCTGGCCGAGCTGGGTTGGCGGGTCTACAGCGAAGCGCAGCGCCGCGGCGTGTATCTGAGACCGATCGGAAACGTGGTCTATGTCGTGCCCTCGCTGAACATTCCCGAAGAAGATCTGTCGGAACTGCTGAGCGTCGTACGCGACAGCGTCAAATCTGCCGCCGCAAGATAGGCGGGGCGATAAGCACGCATGATCTCGGAGCGTCGCGTCGGGCGCGCGCTCCGGCATCTCGGTGCGCTGGGCTAGAATTCGGTCGTGACGGAGCGAGCGGATGTTCTGATCGTAGGCGGCGGTGTGATCGGGACTTCGATTGCCTGGGCGCTGGCCCATCGCGGCGTTACGGGAATCGTCGTCGTCGATCTGGATCTCGCCGGCGTCTACGCATCCTCCGAATTGAATGCCGGCGGCGTTCGCGCGACCTGGTGGCAGCCGGTCAACGTCCAATCTTGTCGCGCGACGCTCGACTTCTTCAACGAGCACGCCGAAGCGCTCGGTTTCAGGGACCGCGGTTATCTGTGGCTCTATGCCGACGCCGAACTCTACGCACAGGCGATCGAGAAGCGAAATTTTCAAAACGATTGCGGACTCGGTGTCGAGCTTCTGTCGACTCCCGAACTCGCCGAACGATTTCCGATCCTCGACCGCAACCTCGACGAGATCGTGGGTGCGACGTTTTCGCCCCGCGACGGTCTGGTGAATCCCAATGCCGTCCGAGCGTGGTACCGATCGGAGGCCGAGCGCCTCGGCGTGGTGTTCCGCAATCGACACTACGTGGCCGGCGCGGAAACCCAGCGCGTATCGGGTGTCGGTGGAAGTCGGCGCCGGGTCTCTGCGGTCGATGTGATCGAAGTCGAGCGAGGCGAGCTCGCGGACACAGGTGGAACGGTGCGGGAAATCCTGACCACTCACCGCGTGCCGATCGACAAGCAGGCCGGCGAGATGCGCATTTCCTGCGAGGTGGTCGTGAATTGCCTCGGAGCGTGGTCGCCGATCTTTTCGTCGAAGATCGGCGTTTCAGATGTAACCGAAGCGGTTCGGCGTCAGATCTGTCTGGTCGACGTTCATCGCGAGGATATTGCAGCCGGTGCATCGTTGGAAGATCTCGGCATGATCGTCGATGCCAGCGGGCTGTATTTTCATCCCGAGGGCGCCCACGTCCTCGCGGGCTTCTCGATTCCCGACGAGGCTCCGGGTTTCGATTTCAGCTACGACGGAGAGGACTTCTTCGAGAACGAGATCTGGCAGCGGCTCGCCCATCGCTGCAGCAGCTTCGAGCGTTGCGGACACGTGCGAGGCTGGGCGGGTCTCTACGCGGTGACTCCCGATTGCAGCGGCATTGCGGGCAAGGTCGCCAGCTTCGAAAACCTCTTCGAGGCCCACTCTTTTACCGGGCGCGGTGTGATGCAGTCCTACTCCGTCGGCTGCGAAATGGCCGCACTCATTGCGACCGGTCGCTTCGAAGCGTGCGATCTGAGCGACCTCACGCGCGAGCGCTTCGAGGATCCGAGCCGCTGGGTTCGAGAGGAACTCCACATCTGAGCCGCCAGCGAAGGCGCGTTAGGCGTCGAAGCTTCGGGCAGGCGCAGTCGCGTGACGCTCAGACGTGGCTTTCACACCACTTTTGAATCGCCCGCAGGCGCGTATCGATCAGCTCCGCAGACAGGCGCCGAATCGCGAACCGATCCATCGTGCCATCCACGACCGGCGTCGTGTTCGAAGCGACGACCCTGAGGCTGAGCCGGGTTCGCTCGGGTGTCTCGATTTCGTCCGCGAGCGTGTAGGTCTCATCGAAATGAAACACGCCGCGGCAGATGGCCGACTGCAGCAGCTCGCCCGGTTGGACTTCCCGGATGGTTTGATGGACGACGATCGGGACCGATCCGATCCGGCATCGCCAGCGGATCTCCTGGCCGAGCTTCGGATAGTCGGGAACCGGATCGAGCAACTCCACGATCTGATCATCCCAGCGAATCAATTCGCTCGGAGTCGTGAGCGCGCGCCACACCCGGTCGCGCTCGGCGGTGATGAGCGTAGACATCGTGCTAGTCAACACGTGATCCGGGCATCCTCCTGAACGTCAGCAGGATGAGCCGCATTGCCGAGTTTTGCAAGCGGCGGCCTCCGCAAAAGGCGGGCTTCGATCGGGCTAGGGTTCTCGGCGCCTCGCTCTCGGGCAAATACCGCAGGTCGATCGGCTCAGCCCCGGCCCTCCGCGGTCCGGACTCGCTCCACCAGCACCCGGAACATTTCGAACGAAATTTCGGGCATTTGCATCAGCAATTCCCGGAGGCTGTTGCCGTCCAGGCGCAGCAGGTGTGATCGATCCGCGGCGACGACGGTCGCCGTTCGCGTTCCATCGTGGAGTACCGCCATTTCTCCGAAGGAACTCACCGCTCTCTGCTCGGGTTTTTCGCTCTCGTTAGGTGTGCCGTAGTTCGTGAAAATGCGCACCCGCCCCTCGAGGAGCAGATAGAGTTCGTCCCCTCGCTCGCCTTGTCTCACGATCACTTCTCCCGGGAGGTACTCGACCTCTTTGGTGATCTGATGCACGGCTTCGAGTTGATCCAGGCTCAGATTGTGGAAGAGCGGAATTTCCTTGAGAGCCAACAGTCGTTCCATTCTCGTCTCCTCGGCATGATTTGGGTCGGCTTCGGCAGCCGAGGCCAGAGCGCCCATTCGGATCCATTCCGAACGCGACTTGCGCGCTTCGTCGATGAACTGCTGTGGGTCGTCGGGGACCGGCACGTATTTGCGCGCGGCCGCGATTCGATCGGCGAGTGAACCGGGTTCGTGATACATCACGAGCAACCGAGCAGCCTCCCGGTCGCCCAGATGGGAAAGAATTTCGAGAGCGTCGCCCTTGGATCGGGCGGCGCCGAATCGCAATGCCTTCTCGATGTTCCGCACGACGCTGGAGCCCTCGAGGAGTTCCAGAATCCGGAAGGCGATCCTCTGATTTCGCGCAACAGCGTCGAGGTAGGCGGCCCGAAGGAAGCGACTCGCCAGCTCATCTCCAGCCGCGAGCTGTTGATGGGCGATCAGCCAATACCAGAGGTGTTGGACACGGCGACGCAGCTCGCGGTGCAAGATCGCCGTCGATTGATCGGCGCCCAGATGAGCTGCAACCCGAAGCGCAGCGGAGACCGTCCGCTCGGATTCGCACTCGAGATAGCCCTCGATCGCCGGCGCCGCTTCGTCACCGTGCGAAACGATCGCCGATCCGGCTGCAAATCGAACTCCGCTGGATGGGTCTGCGAGAGCCGCCGCGAGGATCTCGAGTACTTCGTTTCCCTCGAAATTTGCCAGCAGATAGATCGCTGCGCTTCTCACGCGTTGGTCGTGATCCGCCAGCGCTTGTCGGATTTCGCGCAGATCGATCGCCGGCTCCGGCGAGATTTCTGCAGCGCGCATGAGTGCGGCCGCTCTCACGCCGGGATCGGCGTCGCGCATGCGCGATTCGACCGCATTTTGCAGACCGGATGTCGCATTGCTGAGGGCGGCAATGCTTTCGGCGGGATCGGGCGAAGCGATCATCTTCTCGAGCACGCGGGTGCCCTCGGCACCCGCCCGCCGGGCCGCCTCGGCGCGAACGAGCGGATCCGGGTCGTCGAGCAACCGCCCGATGTGTGGCTCCAACAACTCTGCACCCCCGAGGCCGATCAGCCCGTCGATCGCGGCGATCCGAACGCGGGCTTCGGCGTCGTCCAGCCTGGATTGCAGGGTCGAAGCGACGTCGAATCGGCCCGTCGAAGCCAGCGCCGTGACGCACGAGCAGCGCACGTCGACGCTCGGGTGCGTGACCGCTCGCTGCAGCGGTTCGAGCACGCCCTGGTCCGCCAGAGTCTTGATGAGCTTGAGCAGGGACTTCGAGGGACGCTCGCCCTCCTTGCTGATGAGTTTCTCCCAGAGCTCCGCGAGGCGAGAGGCCTCCCACTTGCCGATTTCGTCCCCCAGGCCCTCCAGGTCGATCCGACCGGCGCGGAGCTCGTCGACGAGCGTGCGGAGGTATTCGTGTCGAACCCCGAAATTGGCGACGAGATAGGTCAGACTCGCCGCTCCTCCCGCCGCGGCGAGCCAGAGGGGTTCCGGATTCCCGAGCGCCCAGAGGATGCCGCCACCAATCGACATGCCCGCGTAGACTGCGATCCCCTCGATGAAGGCCCTCACGCGACCGCGGAACCGCAGCGGAATGGCGTTGCAGAGCAGCGCGCGGACCGGATTTGCCAGCGCGTTTTCGAGCATCTCGCCGTTCATGCGCGCGATCGCACCCGAGACGATGTTGTACTGATAGGCGAGCCCCGCGAAGCTCAAGAGTGTCAACGTCGGGTGGATGAGATTGGTGGACGGCACGCCGAAGCGGCGAATCAGCCATGGCGTGACCGACATCTCGATCGCGATTTCGAGTGCGTTGGTGGCGGCGAGGAAGAGGCCGATGAAGGCGGCCAGCGCTGCCGGATCCGGGAAGCGCTGGGAAAACGCGTCGAGCCACATATACCTCGCGACGACGAGCGCGAGGATCATGCCGACCGCCGAAACCAGCAGGGCACTCCCGAGCTTCGAGGCTCGGAAGTATCGCAGCGCACCCTGGATGCCTTCGACGGAGGTCTCGTCCGCTTCTTCGAGGTCGATCGGCCCCCAGCTGCGCAGGCGCGAACGGCCGATGCGGATCATTGCGGCCGCGCCGAAGAGAAAGAGCGCCCAGCCCACGATGAGGCTCGCGGCCCCCGCGACCTCGGTCATCGCCGCGGCCACGAGTCCGCCGACCACGCCGCCTACGCTCGCTCCGATGGTGAACAGCGGAACGAGTCGCTTGCTGGCGACCGTGTCGAAGTAGTCGGCGGTGAATGTCCAGAGGTGGTTGATGAAGATCGCCTGCGTGACGAAGAAGAAGCAGATCAGGAAGATCGATACGCCCGGTAGCTGGTACCCAATCCCAGCCGTCGCAGCCGTGAGCGCGATCGCCGCTCCCACCAGCATCTGGGCGAAGAAGCCATCATTGCGGACGTCGCCCACCCGCATGGCGTACAGCACGAATCCCAACACCGTGGAAGCGGATCCGCCGATGATGGTGATCGGGAGGTATTCGATGCCGACTTCGACCAGGAACAGCGCTTCCGCGCCGGTCAGCCCGAGCGTTTGCGCCAGACTGATCAGGGCCGCCAGTTCCGCAAAGAACAGGAAGCGCGAACGCTCCTGCAACCGGACATCGGGAAACAAGCGCCAGAAGAGGTACTTCGGTTCCTGCATCGGCGTCGACCGGCTCTCCCTGCGTTAGAGCGAAGCGCTTCGGCTGAGACGCGATGGATTCGCGAATCTCGAAGCCGTCACGGGAGCGCCCAGCATACCGCAACCGCCAACGCCGCCGTTTCGCGCGCTCGCGTGATTGTCGCCGGACTTCGGCTAGCCTTGCCCGCTGTGGAACACCACCCCGCACTGACCCTGGTGCTCGCTCTGGCGGTCGGCATCTTTGCCCAGTCGGTGTCGCGGCATTTGCGAATTCCCGGGATCGTACTGTTGCTGCTGGCCGGCGCCTGTCTCGGCCCCGACGGATTGAATTGGATCGATCCGCGCTCGCTCGGCGTGGGCCTGGTCGCGGTCGTCGAACTCGCGGTCGCAGTGATCCTGTTCGAGGGCGGGCTCAATCTCGAGATTTCGAGATTGAAGCGCGAGCAGACGCCGATCCGGCGCCTCGTTACCTGGGGTGCGCTGATTACGCTGTTGGGTGGCGCGCTCGCAGCGCACTGGTGTCTGGACTGGTCCTGGATGCAGTCGGTCGTCTTCGGGGGATTGATCGTCGTCACCGGGCCCACCGTCGTGGGACCGCTGATTCGCAATTTGAGACTGCGCCCGAGGGTCGCGACCGTGCTCGAAGCGGAAGGCGTCCTGATCGACCCCGTCGGCGCGATTCTCGCCGCCTTGCTGCTCGGGATCGCGCTGCAGGGAATCGAATCGATCTGGGATGCACCGATGGTTCTCGCCACCAGCCTCAGCTTTGGGGCGATCGCGGGTTTGATCGCGGGCTTTGCACTCGCCGCAATGCTTCGGGTTCGCAACCTCGTCCCCGAAGGCTACGAGAACATCTTCACCCTGTCTTACGTGTTGCTCCTCTATCAGGGCTGCGACGAGATCGTTTCCCACAGTGGGATCCTCGCGGTAACGGCGGCGGGCGTGGTCGTCGGCAATTTGCGCACGCGGGTCGACCGCAACCTGCGCGAATTCAAGGACCAACTCACGGTTCTGCTGATCGGATTGCTCTTCGTGCTGCTGGCCGCAGACGTGAGGTTCGAAGATGTTCTCGCGCTGGGTTGGAGTGGACTCGCGGTCGTCGGGTTGCTCGTGCTCATCGTTCGCCCGCTCAACGTCGCCCTATCGACGCTCGGATCCGAACTGTCGCTTCGCGAGCGGCTGTTCGTTTCGTGGATCGCCCCGCGCGGGATCGTGGCCGCTGCAGTGGCATCGGTCACGGCGACCGCCCTCGAGAGTCAGGGCATGCCCGGCGGCCCGGAGCTGCGCGCGATGGTGTTCTTGTGCATCGCCGGGACCGTCCTGCTCGCAGGCCTCACCGGGCCTCCGGTGGCGGCTCTGCTGGAGGTGAAACTTCCGGGCCGCGATACGGTTGCGATCCTCGGCGCCCAGGGCTTGGGGTTGGAGCTCGCGATCCAACTCAGAAACGGCGGCGTTCCCGTGGTCTTCCTCGACGCCAGTCCCTGGAACTGCCGCCGGGCAGAAGAGTCGGGCTTCCGTGTCGTCTATGGCGATGCGCTGCAGGAGAGGACTCTGCAGCGCGCGCGTTTCGAGAACGTCGGCAGCGCGATCGGCCTGACGCCGAATCAGATGTTGAACAGCCTCTTCGCGAGTCGCGCCCGCGAGGTCTTTGGCGTCCCGCGCGGTTATGTGGCGACGCTGAAACCCGACGCCGGTCTCGCACCCGAGCTGGTCGAGCGCGAGCAGGTCGTCGTTCTCTTCGACGGCCCCCACGACGTCGAGCGCTGGGATGTGCGCGCGCGTCACGATGAACTCGAAGTCGGCTACTGGGCGTACGGCGGCGAACCCGAGAGAGATGCCGGTGCCGACGAGGCGACTCCGAAGGCCGGCGAGCGATTCGTCATCCTCTCGATCCAGCGCGGCAAGAAGGTCATGCCGATGCACGCGGGCCTCCCACTGCAAGCCGGCGACGTCGCAGCGGTGGCCATTCACAGCGAAGAGCGCGACAGCGCCGGGGGAATCCTCGCCGCCTGGGGCTGGACGCCGACCGAGGCCCCCGAGGCGACGCCAATCGCTTGACGTTCGGATCGCGCTCCCGAGAACAGCGCTATCTTGGCCGTTCTCGCGGACAGCGTCCGGCATCCAATCGCGGAGTTCAACGATGAAGGAAGCCCTGAACAAGATCAGTCGTCGCATCACGCAGCCCAAGGCGCAGGGGGCCTCCCAGGCCATGCTCTACGCGACGGGGCTCACCGAGGAAGACATGGACAAGGCCCAGGTGGGCATCTCCAGCGTCTGGTACGACGGCAACTCCTGCAACATGCATCTCAACGATCTCGCCACGAAGGTCAGGGAAGGCGTCATCAACGCCGGAATGGTCGGGATGCGCTTCAACACCATCGGGGTTTCGGACGGCATCTCGATGGGAACCGACGGCATGAGCTACTCGCTGCAGTCGCGCGACCTGATCGCGGATTCGATCGAGACCGTGATGTGCGCCCAGTGGTACGACGCCAACATTTCGCTGCCGGGTTGCGACAAGAACATGCCCGGCTGCGTGATGGCGATGGCGCGGGTGAACCGCCCCTCGCTGATGATCTACGGTGGCACCATCAAGCCGGGCCACACCGCGAGCGGTGACAAGCTCGACATCGTCTCCGCGTTCGAGAGCTACGGAAAGTTCTTGTCGGGCGCCATCGACGAAGAGGGGCGCAGCGAAATCGTGCGCAAGGCCTGCCCCGGAGCGGGGGCGTGCGGCGGCATGTACACCGCGAACACGATGGCCGTCGCGATCGAAGCGCTCGGCATGAGCCTGCCCTACAGCTCGTCGGCGCCCGCGGAATCGCGCGAAAAACTCGAGGAGTGCTACCGCGCGGGTGAAGCGATCCGGAACCTGCTCGAGCGGGACATCAAGCCCAGCGACATCATGACCCGGGCGGCGTTCGAGAACGCGATTGCGATGGTCGTCGCGTTGGGGGGCTCCACGAATGCGGTGCTGCACCTGATCGCGATGGCTCACGCGGTCGACGTCCCGCTCGGGATCGACGACTTCCAGAAGGTGAGCGACCGCGTCCGCTACCTCGCAGACCTGAAGCCGAGCGGGCAATACGTGATGGAGGATCTCCACGACGTCGGCGGGACGCCGGCCGTGATGAGATACCTGCTCGAAAAGCGGGTGCTCGATGGCGATTGCCTCACGGTGACGGGCCAGACCCTGGCCGAGAATCTCGAGGGTGTGGCGCCGCTCGCAGAGGGTCAACAGGTGATTCGAAGCTGGGAGGATCCGGTTCAGGAGATCGGTCACATCCAGATCATGCGCGGCGGCCTGGCACCCGGCGGATCCGTCGGGAAGATCACCGGCAAGGAGGGCTATCTCTTCAGCGGGCCCGCGCGCCCGTTCGATTGCGAGGAAGACATGCTCGCCGCCGTCGAGCAGAAGAAGATCCGCGCGGGCGACGTGGTCGTGATTCGCTACGAGGGGCCCAAGGGCGGACCCGGGATGCCCGAAATGCTCACGCCGACTTCCGTGTTGATGGGCGCCGGCCTCGGGGCGGACGTCGCGCTGATCACGGACGGCCGTTTTTCGGGCGGCTCGCACGGATTCCTGATCGGGCACGTGACTCCCGAGGCGCAGGAGGGCGGGCCGATCGCATTGATCGAAGAAGGCGATGTGATCACGATCGACGTCAAGAAGCACGTCATCGAGCTCGAAGTGAGCGCCGACGAACTCGAAGCGCGGCGCTCGCGCTGGAAGGCGCCGGAACTCAAGGCGAAGCGCGGGACGCTCTACAAATACATCCAGTGTGTGAGTTCGGCTTCGCTCGGTTGCGTGACCGACGGAGATCGATGACGGCTGCGCGGCGCAGCCGTCAGGCTCCCTTGAAGTTCGGCCGGCGCTTCTCGCGAAAAGCCGTGACCCCTTCGCGCCCATCCGACGTGGCGGTCATGGAAACGATCGCACTCGTCTCTGCGTCGAGCTGGTTTTCCAGCTCCGCGGTCTGACTCGCGAGCAAGAGTTTCTTGGTCGCGCCGAACGCGAGCGTCGGTCCGCTGGCGAGTGCGCGCGCGAGCACTTCCGCTTCGATCATCAGCTCCGCGTCGGGCACGACCCGCTCGACGATGCCCCATGCGTGGGCTTCGGCGGCGGAGAGTTTGCGATTCGTGAGCATCAGTTCCCGGGCGCGCCGCATTCCGACGATGCGCGGCAGGAAGTAGGTCGAACTCCCGTCCGGCGTGAGACCGGCCGCGGTGTACGCCATGCTGAAACTCGCGGATTCGGCCGCCAGCGCGATGTCGGTCATGCAGACCAGGCTCATCCCCGCGCCTGCCGCCGGGCCGTTGACGGCGGCGACGACGGGCGCGTTCATGCGCGCAAATTGCACGATCCCCGCGTGGAGCGCGCCCGCGGTGTCCGCCACCCGCTTCGCGATCTCGTCTTCTGACGCCGAGAAATCCTTCAGGTCTCCACCCGCGGAAAACATCCGACCCGCCCCGGTCAGCAGGACCGCGCGAATCTTCGAGTCTTCTGCGCAGATCGTGGCGGCTCGCTGAAACTCCCGGGCGAGATCGAGATTGAACGCGTTGGCCGAGTTCGGGCGGTCGAGCGTCAGCTGAGCCAGCCCGTCTCGGACTTCAAGGGTGAGATTCTCGAAACCCATCCTCGCTCCTCGTTCGAAGTTGCCGTTTGGCGGGATCGGTAGTGCTCGGAGCGCCGCAGCCGTGCAGCCGCGATCACTGGGAGCGCGCTTTCGCGGCCTCTGCAATGCGGCTCAGTGCGTCATCGATGTCTGCTTCCGTCACATCCATGTGGGTCACGACGCGCATCAGGTTGTTCGTCAGAGCGAGCGTCAACACACCCCGCACAGTGAGTTCCTTTTCGAACTCTTCCGCCCGCTCGACATCGAAGATCACGATGTTCGTTTCGGGAAATGCGCCGACCTCGAAGCCGAGGTCCTGCAGCCCCGCTGCCAGCCGTTGCGCGTTCGAGTGGTCATCCGCGAGGCGCTCGACGTGATGTTCGAGTGCGTAGAGGCCGGCCGCAGCGACGATGCCGACCTGACGCATCCCGCCGCCCAGCTGTTTGCGGGCGCGGTGTGCGCGCGTGATGAAATCCGAAGATCCGCATAGAATCGATCCGAGCGGCGCGCCGAGTCCCTTCGAGAGACAAAACGTCAGCGAGTCGAACGGCTCCGCCCAGGTCGCCACCGGAATTCCGCTCGCGACGGACGCGTTGAAGATGCGGGCGCCGTCGAGATGCACCGCCAGGCCGTGGGTCCGCGCGACGTCGGCAGCTTCTTTCAGCGGCTCCAGCGGGAACACCCGGCCGCCGCTCTGGTTGTGGGTGTTCTCCATCGCGAGCATGCGAGCGGGTGCGTAGTGGACGTCATCCGGATGGATGGCCTCGGCGACTTCCGCGCCCGAAAAAAAACCGCCCGTCCCGAGAGTCTCGACCTGGACGCCCCACAGCGCCGAACCCGCACCACTTTCGTAGAGCAGGATGTGCGCGTCGTCGCCGACCAGCACAGCGTCACCGGCGCGGGTCGTCGCCGCGATGGCCGCCTGGTTGCCCATGGTTCCCGAAGTGACGAACAGGGCGGCCTCTTTGCCCGTGAGCTCCGCGGCGAGCTCTTGCAGCCGATTGACGGTCGGGTCTTCGCCATAGACGTCGTCTCCGACCTCGGCCGAAGCCATCGCTTTGCGCATGGCCTCGGTCGGCTTGGTGACGGTGTCGCTGCGGAGATCGATCTTCTTCATGGCTCCGGATTCTAACAGGCGCCGTGCGGGAGCTGAAGATCGGATTGGAATTTCGAGGAGCTTAGAGTCCGAACGGTGGGCTCCGCCCCCACCCGATACTCCCAGCTTGCCGATTCCGCTGCCCTCCCGTTCCCGGGAGGTCCCAAAAAAGCCGCCCAGAGGGCCTCTCGCGCCCATTTTTGGTTTGCTTCCCAGAAAAGAAGTTCTATGATGCGCCGGTCAAACCATGCCGCGCTGTGCGACATGGGAGTGAATTTCGAACTGTTCACCGAGAGATCTTGTCGAACGCGATTGTCGAACGATCTTTGCGAGTCGACGGTGATCGAAGGGAACGCCGACGAAACGGGAGAAACAATGGCAGCGAAGAAGAAGAAGGCGGCGAAGAAGGGCTCCGGTGATCTGATCATTTCGAAGTCACGCACCAAGGGCGCGACGAAGAAGTGCAACGTGAGCAGCGATTTCTACAGCGCACTCGACAAGGCCGTTCGCACGATGATCGCGGACGCAGAGGCACGCGCGCTGGGCAACAAGCGCAAGACCCTCAAGCCGGTCGATCTCTAGAGATCGTTTCGGTTGGATTCGAAGGGCCCACCGATCGAGAGGTCGGTGGGCCCTTTTGCGTTCAGCTGTTTTCCACGTCGCGCGGATAGGCGCGTCCGGGCTCCAGGTTGGCGCCGACTGTAAAGAGTCGTTGCAACGTGACGCGCCGGAGCACTTCCTTCGCGTCGAGACCGAGTTCCGTCGAGATGAATTCGAGCCCCACGCTGGCGAAGTCCGCGGCCTTGTCGATCGCGATCGGTGTCGACTCCGCATCGCTCAACTCCATTCGATCTGCGACCGCGACCTTGTTTGCGAGCGAGATGAAGGCGTAGAGCGCGGAGCGCCGCTCGCTTTCGTCGAGTTGCGCGAGGGTTCGAAACAGCAGGTGCTGGTGGTCGGCCGACGCCGGAAGACTCGGCATCCAGACGGGCAGGTGCCATTCGCCGACGTCGAGACTCGTCGCCTCGTCGGAGATCGCAGTGCGATCGTCTCGCCGAATGAAGTGGTAGATATCCATGGCGCGATCCCACGGCGGGAAACCCAGATCCTCGAGGCGCCCGGTGCGCCACCGCAAAGCCCACTCTTCGTTGACGATGTCCAACTCGTGAATGATCCCCTGCATCATCCGGAAATAGACCCAATAGTCGGCGACGAAAAGCGCGTGCAGCATCTTGCTGACCGGCTCGAGATCGTCTCCTTCGCGAGCTGCGACGAAATAGAACTGCCCTTCGACCGTCTGGCTGCCTTCGGGTGGCTGCCAAGCCTCGTCGTCATCCGGCTTCTGGAAACATTGGATCCGGTGTTTGAGGAAGAGCACCACGAGTTCTGGATCGAGCGCGCGAATCGAGCGCAGGAAGTTTTCGGGCTCGGTCATCGCGAGCGCGTCGAGCCAGCGATCGATCGCAGCCCGGTCGGCTGTCGTCCCCCTCCAGCCGTCGAGATCGACGCAGGCGACTACCTGCTCCGGAGTCGCGTGGTCGAGCACCCAGGCGGCGTCTTCGATTCCGATCGCCTTTACGCTGAAACAGAGTTCCGCTTCGGGAATCAGCGGGATGACCGTCTCGGGGGCCGGCAGGAGCTCGAGGGTTTCGGCTCGCCGGGACAGCGGGGTGTCGCAGACCAATGCCACCTGCTGGTCGAGCGTCATGGCCCCGATGGCCCGGGTCGCCGCCGCCCGCTCTTTGCGGGCGAGACCGAGGATGTGCTCGATGGCTGTCGAGGTCGCGGAGGGAGTCGCCATTGACCCCAGCGTAGCCCGCGCAGGCCTGTTGGGTGGACTCGCTGCGCATCACTGGCGGGGGCCCAGTTTACGGGGTTGCTTCGGGGCGGGGCGGGGGCCCAGTTTACGGGGTTGCTTCGGGGC
>JAFDBP010000008.1 GCA_019313245.1 Deltaproteobacteria bacterium | reverse complement strand
TCTGGATACCGATATTATTCGGCCATTTGTTAACATCAATAGATGCGGATGCGACAATTCTCGGCATCTCGCCCGCATTGATATTCAGCGTCGTTATTCTCGGCGGATGGATATTCTTTGTCACAAAACTCGGCATGTCACTCTATTCCGGTGCGAATGCCCGGCGCTTTCACGTCACCGCCGTGGTTATGGTCTGTGTTCTTTCCGTTTGGCTCATTTGGTCCCTCCATGTCGCGCTGCAGCCGGCCGAGCGAATTCCGAACTCCATGTATTGAACGGAGAGCGTCAAAGAATAGGCCTTGCGTGGATAAGCGATGTGGAGACCGCCACGTGGGAGCATTGGTCGAGACCATCGAGTCGGTGAACTACCTCTACCGCAAGCGTTTACGCGGATATCGATTCCAGATGAAGCTGGTGGGCAAATGCATTGCCTATTGGCCTTGAATCACGACATGGGCCGCCCCGATCACGCACCCTGTCTCTTCACAACACCATCAACTGCGACTAGTATCTACAAATCACCCTTGAGTGGCAGACTTGGCGTTGCCATTTAACCGCGTCGGCAGTCAAAGTCTTCCACTCGACCTCGGAGCGTTTGGATCCATGTTCATCGCCCGGTTCCGCACTTTACGGTCCCTTGTCACTCTTGTTCTTCTTCCTACTGCGACCGCGTGGATCCTTGGATGCGGATCGGACGATTCCGCGGTTGGAATCGGCGGAACTCCTGACTGCATAGAGGGTTCGATCAGTTGTGCACCCCATGATGATTTCATGGGTCTGGTCGGATCCACCTACCTCTCTCTTGACGGGGTCGAGGATCTGATCGTCTACGAGAGTCATGCATTCGTGTTGGTCAGTAACCAGTTGCGAGTCTACGACATCTCGGTTCCGGATACACCGATGCAGGTCGGCGTCCTTGAGAACGTCGATTCGTTCAGGATCTCGCTCGCAATTGACGAGGCGGGGGAGTTCGTGTACTTGGCAGACCTCGGATCTCTAAGGGCGTACTCTGTCATGGACCGTCAAAACCCGGTATTCTCGGGCTTTGTCAACTTTGGGGGGTCCGATAATCAGTTCCCGGTCCGGGTCGCAGTACGCGGAGCGAACGCGTACGTCGTTTCCGGTGAAGGTATCCTGCGAATCGTCGACATATCAGATCCCACGGCCCCAGAACTTCTCTCAGTGACTCCAACTGGGCCGGAGAATTCGATCTACAACATGATCGTCGGCGACGGCTACGTACTCCTCAACCAGAGGATTGCAGGGCGCGAAGGGAGTTTCTTCGCCCTCGATGTGTCAGATCCGCGAACACCCTTCCACATTCCTGATGCCGCCCCCATTGCCATCAGCGCTGACGCGGTGATCGCGGGCGATCTATTGATCACGAACGACGTCTACGACGGGAAAGGGGGAGTGAGCCTGTGGGATGTCTCCGATCTTCGATCTCCGATTCGACGGGCTGGCCTTCCCCCTTGCAGCGGCATTGCCACCGATGGCAATCGTGTGCTCCTGGCCAACTGCTCGCCGGACGGAATCATTGAGACGGCACTCACGGCGTTCGACATCTCGAATCCGGATGATCCAGACTTCCTCGGAACCGTCGCCAACTTTGGAGTAAGAAACCTGGGCGGTCTAGGTGGCGAGCGGGCAGTGATGTACGGGGGAGGCGATCAGTTCGAGGACTTCGTTACGGTGTTCGATGTCAGCACACAGATCTCAGCGGAAGGCAAAACCACGGAACTCGGCGCACAGAGCTGGGGACTGGTCTTGGATTGTGCCGGAGACCTTGATGCCGTCTATGTTGCCACCGAGGAACGTGGGCTTCTGGAAGTCACTGACATCGAAACTGGGTGCCCCGAGATTCACGAAATCGGCCAATTGCCACTGGGAAGCGGTACGCCGGCGATGGCCTCTCTCGCGTTGACCGCTTCTGCGCTATTCGTCGCCGGCGGCGCGGGACTCGAGATTTACGGGCGACGCTCGACCGGCGAGCTCGATGCGAAGACCATCGTCACTCTGTTTGGAGGCATCCAAGACGTTTCCGCTTATGGCGCGTCCATAGCGCTACTGGACGATATCGGTCGTTTGCACATTCTAAGCACCGACGACCCGCAAGCTCCAGAGTTTCGAGGTTCGATAATGATCGACCCGGCCGCACGTAGCGTCGCTCTCGGCGCTAGCGCCGCCTACGTCGCTGCCGAGAACGCTGGCATGAGCGTCGTAGATCTCGGCGATCCTACGAAGCCTGAAGTAGTGGCCACGGTGCCTACTCCGGCCCGAGCCTTGGATGTGACCCTAATCGGGACAACAGCCATCGTTCATGATGAATCCAGCATAGTTGCCATTGACGTCGCAGTTCCCGCCTCCGCTGCCGTCGTTGCAGCATTGCCTCTGACGTTTTCTCCGCTGGGCCAAGAGCCAGCGCGCTTCGCTTCGGTGACTTCTATAGGCAACACGGTCTATGCCGCACGCATCGATGGTGTTCACGTCTTCGAGGTGGCGATGTCGGGCGCACTCCAGCGTCTTGGCTCCGTGGCTGAGCTCACCGAAGGATTCACGGTGGTCGGCGATGCTCTGGCAATCGCCAATCGAAGCGCGTTCCTGGTTTATCCTGCGCACTGCCCGGGCACTTTTTCGATTCCGATGAGCTATTGAGTCGATTTCGCGCGTCGGTCGACGGCGCTCGCCACTTCCGGCGGTGTGACCGGACGTGGTCGGACCACAGGGGTGGCAGGGGAACAGTGGCCATAATGGGTCTCCGCAATTCCTGGGATTGTCAGTCCGAGACCAAGCATAACAGATGCGGCAACAGCCAGTTACGAGGCCGAAGGTGGCTTAAGAAGTCGTTGGACCAATACAGCTCTCACGAACAAAACAGAATCTACTCGTCGAGCGCGGTCAACATCTCCCGCAACCGAGCGATGGTACGCTCCGAGCGCTGTCCTTCCGGCAACGCTTCGGCCTCGCGCACGGCGTCGGCCAGCGTGGCCCGTGCCCGGTCCTTGTCCCCCATCCCCTCGAAGATGGCGGCGCGCGTCCGCAGGTACGTCAGCCTGCGCGGTCCGTACGCCTTCGCCAAGGCCCGGTCCGACGCCGCGAGCGCCTCGTCCCACTTCTCCATCCGCTGGTACACGATGGCCAACCGCGCCGGCGGATTGTAGTCGTCGGGGAGATCGCGCTCGGAAGCCTCGAGCATGGGGATGGCGCGCTCCGGCTCGCCGAGCTCGAGGTAGGCGCTCAGCCGGTGCGAGTCGAAGACGGCCCTGGCGTCGGGAGTCTTCGCCTTCGCAGCCTCCTCCTCCAGGAACGCCGCCCAGCGTTCGGCGATCTGCCGGGCACCCGCCGTGTCGCCGGCGTCCTCGCGCGCCGACACCAGCGTGATGAACACCGCCGAGCGATCGTCGGCGGCCACCGGTATCGAAGTGTCTCCCGCGACCTGCTCGGCGGCCTCCACGAGCGAGTCGATGAGCCGGCCTCGGGTCGAATCGTCTTTCGTCATGCTCAATGCGCAATCCAGTCCCGTCGCGGCGACGTTGGCCGCCGAGGCGGTGTGGCGTACGCGGGGATAGGCCTGGAGAGCCAACCGTGCGCCCTCGGCGTACCGCTGCGTGCTGCTCATGGCGAAGAGCAGGGACTCCACCGTACGCGAGTACGCTTCCCACTGCGTGGGAGCGGCGTCGAGCGCCTCGCGGTAGGCCACGACGGCCTCGGCGTACCTCGCCTCACCGTAAAGCGCATCGGCCCGGGCCAGGGCCTCGTCGGCCGGCGCGGCGGGCGCACGACCCTGGTAGGAGGCCAGCACCTCGTCGAGCATCGAGTGAAGCTGCTCGACCTTCGCTCCCCCCACCCAACGCAGGAGGACGCTCTCATCGCGCGGATCGACGACGAGATAGGTCGGCAAGGCCGCGACCGGGTACTGCTGGCGGACGGGAGCGTTGTCCTTCTTCTCGGTGTTGATTTCGAGCCAGACGAACTGTCCGGCGTGCCGCTCGAGGGATGCGTCGGTGAAGACGTAAGCCCTCATCGAGCGGCAGGTGTGTCACCACGGAGCCCAGAACTCCACGAACAATGGAGCGCTCTGGGCGCGGGCGAGGGACAGGGCCTTGGCATAATCGTCCTGGACGAAGTCCAGTGGCCCTTCGGGAGGCTCGAGGCTGGCATCGGGTCGGCCGGCCAAGCTGGTCACCGGAGCGATGACGCATGCGGCGACAAGCGCCGCGGTGAAGAAGCGGGTCATGGGGAAAGCGCCGTGAGTTTTCATGCGCAGGACCTTAGCAGAAGACCGCGGCGGGAGCCACAACCATCGCCAGGGACTACATGATTCCGGACGATCAGGGGGTGGGCAACTCACCATCCTCCAGCCAAGGAGCCCAGGCATCGATCAGCGCTCGGCCCAGATCCGCGACCTCTTCCTGGATGCTTTCGATCCGCGCGTGGATCTCACGGATCCGCGCCTGGGCGATGGCGAGACTCTCGCGGTGCATCGACGTCGGACCATAGGTCGATCGACCCACACCCAGACTGACCGTGAACAAGCGATCACTCACCGTCGGGATGTTCTTCTCACCAACCTCTCCGCGCGAGCGGTTTCCGTTGAGCGCCTCGTCGATGGACAGAACCTCAGCACGCGCGTCGTGGATCCGCCCCTCGAGCGCCGCATCCGCGCGCGAATCCCCGAGCACTACCTGCATGCGATCCACGCGAGCAAGCAGCTTCTCGAGCGTGAGACCCATCGCAGTGTGGACACGAACCGCAGACTCGTACTCACGCCAGAACGCGGCAACTGTCGCGGGATCAGCGCCCTCGAGCGCCCCACTGTCGTGCAACGGTTCGACCTCGAAGGAGATGGGTGTGGCCAGCTCCGTGACCTCACCATCGACCTGGCTCGCCAGGGTCACCGTGAAGGTCCCGGGCGCGGCCATCAGCCCCCGCGGAGGTCCACCCCACATGGGCGGCGGCGGCTCGGCGAGTCGCAGCGCATCGGGTCTCGGATATCGCAGGTCCCAGGCAACCCGGTGGAATCCCTTTTCGGCCGCCCCCCCGAGGCGCCGCACGACCTCGCCGTCCGCGTTCTTCACGATCAGCCACACCTTGGGCTCCGGTTCACGACGTTCGTCCTCGACCGTCTCCCAACCCGGGAACTGAACCGCCTCCTGATTTTCCATGGCGGTCTTCTCGCGTTCCTGACGGGCCTCCTTCGCGGTCTTCAGGTCTTCGCGCAAGTGATAGGTGAAGACGGCGCCAAACGGAGGATTCGGCGCGATGAAATGCGCGGCGCCCTGGTCGCCCTTGCCCTCTTCGAATCCGAGGTGCGGCCGGGGGATGTACCACCAAGCCTTCCGGGTCGAAAACAGCGCGGCGGGGCTGGCGAGTTGCTCGTCGGTGACCTCGCGCAGGACGCTCAGGTCATCGAGGACGTAGAAGCCGCGTCCGAACGAAGCCGCTACGAGGTCACTCTCGCGGCGCTGGATCGCCAGATCCCGGATCGAGATCGTCGGCATACCACCCTCGAGCCTGGTCCAGGTCTCACCGAAATCGACCGTGAAGTAGATCCCGAATTCGGTCCCAGCGAAGAGCAGGCTCTCGCGAACGTGGTCCTGGACCACGCGCCAGACGATCGTGCGATCAGGCAGGTTGCCGCGGATTGCTTTCCAGCTGCGGCCCGAGTCCGTACTCATCAACAGGTACGGGTCGTAGTCCCCGTACTTGTGATTGTCAAGCGCGATGAAAACCGTCTCGGCATCGTGGAGCGAGGCTTTGATGTCGTTCACGAATGCGGTTTCTGGAACCCCCGGCAACGACTTTGCTTCGATCGCGCGCCAAGTCTCACCGCCGTCGGTCGTCAACTGCAGAAGCCCGTCGTCGGTGCCGGCCCAAATCAAGCCCTCCTGCAGCGGTGATTCCGCCAGTGACGTGATCGTGTTGTAGTTGGACATCGCAGACACGTCCCAAGGATTGTCCCAACTCTGGGTCTGCCCCATGATCGGCAGGTCCAGTCGCTCTTGGTCGCGCGTGAGATCGCCCGAGATTGCTTGCCACGAGTCGCCGCGATCGTCGCTGCGCCAGACACGCTGTGAACCGAAGTAGATGCGCGTGGGCTGGTGCGGGCTGACGAGGATCGGCGCGTCCCAGTTGAAGCGCTCGTGCGGCTCGCCCTTGCCGGCCTGCGGCTGGATGTCGGTGACCTCGCCGGTCGGCACGTGGAT
>JAFDBP010000007.1 GCA_019313245.1 Deltaproteobacteria bacterium | reverse complement strand
TCCGATCTGCCAGATGCAGGTAGACGAGGCCACGGCCCGAAGCGCCACCCGCGACGGCGAGATCTTCTATTTCTGTTGCGAGAACTGCCGTCGCAAATTCCTGGGCCTGCCACCGAAGCCGCCCGCCAAGCCCGTGAGCGCGGCCTATTACTGCCCGATGTGCGACGGGGTCGAGAGCGATCGACCGGACTCTTGCCCGCGCTGCGGGATGGCGCTGGTCGCGTCCGCGCTCGATCCGGCAGCGGCGGATGCCGCCGCCAACGATGAACTGCGCGACATGTCGCGTCGGCTCTCGATCGCCGCGCTGTTGACCGCACCGCTGTTCGCGATCTCGATGGGCCCGATGCTCGGCCTGCCGCTTCGGAGCTGGTTTGCGGGCGACGCGAGCGACTGGATCGAATTCGCACTCGCGACGCCCGTGGTGCTCTGGGCGGGCGCGCCCCTGTTTCAGCGCGGGGCGCGATCGATCGCGAGCTGGAACCTCAACATGTTCACGTTGATCTCGATCGGCACCGGAGCCGCCTTTCTCTACAGCGCCGCGGCGGTCCTCGCGCCGGGCGTATTCCCAGAATCGCTTCGGCAGGCCGGGCGCATTGCAATCTACTTCGAGGCGTCTGCGGTGATCGTCACGCTCGTGCTCGTGGGGCAGGTTCTCGAACTCCGCGCGCACCGTCGCACCGGAGACGCGATCCGCGAACTGCTCGCCCTGACCCCGCCGACCGCGCGGGTGCTCCGAGACGATCGCGAACTGGAAATCCCGCTGTCCGAAGTGCAGCGCGGAGACCTGCTGAGCGTGCGGCCCGGCGACAAGGTGCCCGTCGACGGCCGAATCACCGCGGGGCACAGCAGCGTCGACGAATCGATGATCTCGGGCGAGCCCATGCCGCGGCAGGTGGGCGAGGGGGACGAGGTCGTCGGCGCCACCGTGAACCAGACCGGCGCGTTTCGCATGCGCGCCGAGCGCGTGGGATCCGAGACCGTGCTCGCGCAGATCGTGGCGATGGTGGCCGAAGCCCAGCGCAGCCGCGCGCCCATCCAGCGGCTGGCGGATGCGGTGTCGGCGCGCTTCGTGCCCGCCGTCGTGCTGAGCGCGGCAGTCGCCTTCGCGGCCTGGACCGCGCTCGGCCCCGAACCCCAGCTCGCGCACGCGTTCGTGGCCGCGGTTGCGGTGCTGATCATCGCCTGTCCGTGCGCGCTGGGGCTCGCCACCCCGATTTCGATCACCGTGGGCGTCGGCCGCGGCGCGCGGGAGGGCGTGCTCTTCAAGGATGCGGAATCCCTCGAAACGCTTCGCAGTGTCGACACCCTCGTGGTCGACAAGACGGGCACCCTGACCCAGGGGCGCCCGAAGCTCACGCGGTTGATCACCTGTGGCAGTCTCGCAAAAGACCACGCCCTGCGTCTGGCCGCTTCGATCGAGCGCTACAGCGAGCATCCGCTCGCGAGAGCCGTGGTCGACGAGGCCGAAGTGCAGAGGCTTTCGCTCGAAGAGGCGAGGCACTTCGCGGCCGAGGTCGGTGGCGGAGTGAGTGCGGAGGTCGAAGAGCACCGGGTTGCGCTGGGCAATCGGCGCTTCCTGGAGGGCCGCGGCGTTCGGGGCCTCTCCGCGCTCGATCGCGAAGCCGAGGCACTCCAAGCCGACGGGCAGACCGCAATCTACCTCGCCATCGACGACAAACTCGCGGCGATCCTCGCGGTTTCGGATCCGCTCAAGGCAGAGACCGCGGCCGCCATCGACAAGCTGCACGCGCTCGGGATCCGCATCGTCATGCTCACGGGAGACGACGAGCGCGTCGCGCGGGCCGTCGCCAAGCGACTCGGAATCGACGAGTTTTCCGCCGGACTCTCGCCGCGAGACAAACACGATCGCATCCTCGCCCTGAGAGACGCGGGGCGCTGCGTCGCGATGGCCGGAGACGGCATCAACGATGCGCCCGCACTGGCCGCCGCCGACGTCGGGATCGCGATGGGGACCGGAACCGATGTCGCGATCGAGAGCGCCGGCGTCACGCTGCTCCACGGCGATCTGCGCGCGGTCGGCAGGGCCATCGCGCTCAGCCGCGCCGTGATGCGCAACATCCGCCAGAACCTCTTCTTCGCCTTCTTCTACAACGGAATCGGAATCCCGATCGCCGGGGGCGCGCTGTATCCCTTCCTGGGGATCGCGCTCAACCCGATGATCGCAGCCGCCGCGATGAGCTTGAGTTCCGTCTCGGTGATCACCAACGCGCTTCGACTGCGATCGACCGAATTGGGAGAGCGAAGCTGACGCCGGTTCTGCTCGTGGAGAAGGCCTCCCGAGCTCGTCGCCCGCGCTGCAGCCCCGCCCCTTCGCGGCGCAAAGGCCCACCCGAACCATGATCTCGAAACTGCGTTCGCTGCTCGACGCGCTCGTGTTCTCCAACCTCTGGATGGCGGCCGCTGCGGGCGCTCTCGTCGCCGCGGCGTCTCGCGGAATGGAAAGCGCCATTCGCCCGGAAGCGGTGGGGATCGCCTTCGCGGGAACGCTCGTGGTCTACAACGTCGACCGCTTGCGCGATCTGCACCGCGACCAGTTCGCTTCGCCCGATCGCAGCGCATTCGTCGCCGAGCACGATGGCCGTCTGACGGTACTCACCGCTGCGGCGGCCATCGCCTCACTCTACCTGCTGACTCGCGCGGGCTGGCCCGCGGCGTTGCTGCTGCTGCCGGTCTTCGCAGCGGGTCTGCTGCACCGGCGCATCAAGCGCTTCGAAAACCTCAAGATCCTCTACATCGCGGCGGCCTGGACTTGCGTGGGCTTCGGTCTGCCGGCGGTACTCGCGCCGAATCCGCAACACCCGCTCTGGGCGGCGCCAATCCTGGCGCTGACGATGGTCGCGAACGTGATCGCGTTCAACGTGCGCGACGAAACCGCGGGCATCGAGCGCGTCAAACAGCGCGATGCGCTTCAGGTCGCACACGCGTGCGCAATCCTGGGTGTCGCTCTCGCCGCATTCGCGCCCTCCCCGGCCGACGGGCTGGTGGCGATTCCCCTGGCGACCCTGCTCGCACTCGTCGCCTATCGACCCAACGAGCGCTTTGCCCCGCTATTCGTCGATGGCGCGCTGCTCATCGGTTCGCTGATCGCGACTGCATGGATTTGAATCGGCCGGGTGAATCCGCGCCCGTCAGCTCGCCCAGCGGCGCGGGCGGGTGAGCAGACGCTCGCTGCCCACCTCGGCGCAGAAGTCCTCGAACGCCCCGCGCGGCACGCCCTTCCACTCGAGCTCCGCGAGGCTGCGGCTGATCGGCGCGTCCTCGGCGAGCGTCGCGAGGCGCTTGTAGAGCAGCGCGTCTTCGCGCCGCTCGGCGAGGTTGGCCGCCAGGCGTTTGGCGCCGCGCACCGCGACCTCCCACTGCTCAGCAGCGTCCGGGATGTCTTCGATGCGCGCGTAGTGGGCCAGGATCGCGGACGCGGTCTTCGCGCCGAAACCGGGAATGCCCGGAATGCCGTCGGCGGCGTCACCGATCAGGGCGAGCCAGTCGGGGATGCTCGCGGGGCCGATGCCGCGCAGTTCGCGCAGCCGCGCCTCATCGGTGAGCTTCTTGCGCATGCGGTCGATCTGCACCACGCGCGTGCCGCGAATGCTCTGCCCGAGATCTTTGTCGGGCGTCATCAACCGGACCTGTTCGACCTCGTCGCGAAAGCGCGCCGCACCCGAGGCCAGCGCGTCGTCGGCCTCGTAGCGATCCATCGACCACACCGTCACACCCAGCGCCGCAGCCGCGCGCTCCGCGCCGTCGAATTGGGCGGCGAGTTCTTCGGGCATGCCCTCCCCGGTCTTGTAGCCAGCGAAGAGATCGTTGCGAAACGATTCGACGGGGTTGTCGAACGCGACCGCGATGTGGGAAACCGCTTCCGCCGGATCGTCGAGAATCTGCAACAGCGACGATACGAGCCCGATCGTGGCCTTGACGTCGCGACCCATCGGATCGCGCTGGCCGGGACGCGGCTAAAAGTGCGCGCGAAACAGCTCGAAAGTCCCGTCGACGAGGTGGAGACGCGTCATCGGGGGCTGGACGCTCGCGGCGCCGATTCGCGAGTGATGCTGTGTTTCACGAACACATCTCCGCCTGATGGCGACACCACTCTAGTGGCAGACGGCCCCGCTGCAAAGGCCGGACCGTCAGCGGGGCAGCAACTCCGCGTAGTAGCGGGTATCCCGGCACACCACTTCGCCGACGCTGACGTCGATGGGCTGGCGGAAGATCGGGCCGTCGAAGACGAAGGAGTGGTATTCCCCGTACTCGCCGCAGGGATCGACGCCTTCGGGCAGATCTGCGATCAGATCCGCATCGATCGCACGGCCCGCGAACGATTCGCCGAGCACCGGCTCGACGCAGCTGAGATAGGCCTTGTAGCCGGAGCGGATGAACGTCTGGATCAACTCCGCGGTGTCGCGCTTCCAGAGCGGAAAGACCCCGCGCATCTCCATCCGCGCCAGGTTCTTTTCGCGGTAGGCGCGCAGGTCTTCGAGGAAGAGGTCGCCGTGCGCGACCCGCATCACCCCCGCGTCGCAGTACGGCTGCAGGGCTTCGCGCATCAGCTTCTCGTAGTGCTCGTTCGTGCACGGAACGCCGCCATCCGACGGCAGGTAGAGCTTGTCGAGCGGCAGCCCGATCGATTCGGCCTGCCGGTCGAGCAACTCTTCCCGGACGCCGTGGTGACTGATCCGCTTGTACTCCTCGGCCACCGACGTCAGCAGCCCGACGACCTCGTAACGGTCGTCGCCGAGCAGCGCCTCGAGCGCCATCGCGCTGTCCTTCCCGCCGCTCCACGAGAGCACCACCTTTTCCGGCATCGATACTTTCCTCTCGATCGCGGGCTCACCGCGTCACGGTCACCGCAATCGTGCCCATGTAGTTGCGCTTGGGCGAGGGGTAGAAGCCAAATTCATTGCGCACGAAGGTGCGCTCGCCGCCGAACTCCTCGTACTCGTTGTCGAAGAGGTTGTTCACCCGGAACACCACGTCGAACTTGACGTGCTTGCCGATCACGGGCCGGAAGGCCGCCTTCAGATCGTAGACCGAAAATTTCGGCAGTTTGGAGAATTCGTTGAGCAGATCGTTAGCCATGTAGCGGCTGCCGGTGATGTTGCCGTTGAAGCCCAGCTCGATCCAATAGGGGAACATGAGATTCACGCCGAAGTTTCCGCGATGCTCCGGGGTAATCGGCAAGCGCTTGCCCTCGAGCGACAGGCGCAATTCACCCGGCACCAGACTGAAGAGGTCGCGGCGGATCTCGTTGTCCTCGTAGGTATAGCTGCCGTAGATCTCGAGCCACTTCCAGGGAAAGATGCGCGTCGAAACCTCGACGCCCTGGTGGCGCACCTTGTCGATGTTGACCGAGCGCGGATTGGCACCAAAGATGCTGTCGATCTCGTGGTGGAAGAGGATCTCGTCTTCGACATCCAAGCGATAGAGGGTGAGGTCGAGGTGGATCTGTTCGCGGCGCAGCTTGGCGCCGATCTCGTAGCTGTCGGAGCGCTCGGGTTCGAGCTGCTCGTTGAAGCCGAAGAAGCCGAAGGCCTCGTCGACGTTGGGCAGGCGGAAACCCCTCGCGTAGCTGAAGTAGGCGGATGCGTCGCTGCGAAAGCGCCAGACGATGCCGGCCTTGGGGCTCCAGAAGTCGTCGTCGCCATCGGCCGTCTCGAACCTGCCGCCGTCGATCAGGTCTTCGCCGCTCACCTCGGTCGAGTCGTAACGCAGGCCCGCCGACAGCGTCACCTGCTTCCAGATCTGGAGTTCGTCCTGCACGTAGCCGGCATAGATGCGCCGCTCGGTCTTCTTGTTGCTGGGTGCGTATTCCGGCAGACCGGTATCCGTATTGAAGGAGGTGTCGTCCCGGCGAATGTCGTCGCGCAGGATGTCGCTCCCGAAGATCAGCCGATTCGTGCCCCAACTCCACTTGTGATCGATCTGGCCCTGGGGGTTGACGCCGAACGTCTCGATATTGGTGTCGTTCACGAAGGCCACGGGATGATCCGGCGGCGGCCAGGTGACCACTGAAGTGATCTGGCCATCGTCGTCGCGCTCCTGGTAGTAGGGCCGCAGCGTGAAGAGCATGTTCTTGCGCGGGGTCCACTCGACGCGGCCGTCGACGTGGAAGCGCTCGCGCTGCAGCGCGTCGCCGATGGTGTCGGGATTGGCCGCGCGCCGCCCGAGCAGGTTGATCTGCTGCGGGGAGAGCGCGCCGGGCCGGTCGCGCTCGTCCTCGAGATAGCCCCCGCCGACGGCCATCGACAGGTTCTCGGCCAGTTCGACGCGGACGTTACCCTCGAACTTTGCACTCCAGAAGTCAGATCGGTCGCGATAGTTGTCCGAGTCGAGCCCATCGGCGAACAGCGAAACCGTGACCGGGCCCTGGGTGCCCCCGGCGTAGAGGCTGCCCCCGTAATTGTCGTAGCTGCCGAAGTTCCCCTTGAGCGTGGTCGTGGCGTCGCCCTTCCCGCGGCGCGTGAAGATCTGCACCACGCCGCCGATCGCGTTGTCACCCCAGGCGGCGCTGGCGGGCCCGCGCACGATCTCGATGCGCTCGACGTTGTCGAGGCGGATACGCGACCAGTCGACGTTGCTGGAGTCGGCCTCGTTGATGCGGCGCCCGTCCACCAACACCAACGTGCTGGAGCCGCCGCCGTCACCATCGTTCGAACCGCGGATCTCCATCGTGTAGCCGTCGGGTGATCCGGATCGATCGGTGACATAAACGCCGGTCATACGACGCAGCAGCTCGGGCACCTCGCGCAACCCACTCCGCTCGATCTGCTCGCGGGTGATCACGGTGACGTTGCCGGGCACCTCGAGCACGTCCCGCTCGCCCCGGGTCGCGGTCACCGACACCTCGCCGACGTTCAGCGCCGGGGGGGTCGATCCCGGCTCGGTGTCGGCGGGATCGGCGTTGGCAGCTGCACCGACATGGGGTGTGGGTTCCGCGACTGCGGTGTCTGCGTTGCTGAGATCCCCGAGATCGTCGATCGGAATTTCGTCGGCGAGGGAATCCGCGCCAACCAGCGCGCAGAAGCAGAGGGCGGCGAGAGCGGCGCGAACGTTCGCGGCGGCCCGCAATGCAGATCGATCGAACAATGACACGGTGAAACCTCCCTGCCCCGTTTCGCGCGGGGCCAACACGAACAAGGGCCCTCGGGTTCAGAGCAGGTCTCGAGGCGGAAAACGAAAATCCAGGAACGCCCGGGCGTCCCAACTCGAGCACCCTGATTGCGAGGGCGCATTTC
>JAFDBP010000006.1 GCA_019313245.1 Deltaproteobacteria bacterium | reverse complement strand
TGCTTGCGCGCCATCTCCTCTCGCGCGGCCTTGCCATCCTCGGTGGAACTGATCGCATGGTCGAGGTCGACCACTCCGATCTTGATCGGTTCGTCCTGCGCTGCCGTCCCGACGACGAGCAGAGCAAGCGCCCCTAGTGCAACAATTGCGTTGTGAACTCTCATGATCTCGCTCCTCTCATCTTGCCTGCGGCTCGAATGCGAATCGGGTCAGAGGCCCCGGCCACCCACGGAAAATTCGAATACCGGTGACTTATCCTGCGAAGTGGGGTCCAGGGGAAATCCCAGAATGACCGCCAGCGGCCCAAAGGGTGAAAACCACAATACACCACCTCCCGCTCCCCAGCGCCACTCCGTAAGATCGAACATGTTGTCGCCCTCCGCAAAGGCGTTTCCCGCATCCAGGAAGACGACCCCCTCGAGCCCGAGGGTATCCGAGATCGGGAACCGATAGTCGACGCTGGAAGTGATGAATTTGTTCCCGCCGATCACATCGGTTTCGTCCAGGTCGGCGAAATCGTCGATGTGCTTGGCGTCGATGTCGTTGCAGCGGCCGTTCTTGTTGCCGCCGTTCACCCTCACGCCCTTCGGCGCACAGGAACCACCCCCGGGGCCGGGGATGTAGCCCACCGGGTGAAAGACCGGCCCCAGGCTTTCGAAGATGGGCTCGTCATCCTCGTCCACTCCGACCTGATAGCTGTAATAGCGCTTCCGCAGCCTCGGGCGCCGGGGACCGACCGAGCGCGCCTTGAAGCCCCTCAACTGAAACTGGCCCAGCCCCCCGAGAAAGTACCGCTCGCTGAGCGGGAGCGTGCTCGCGGTGTCGATCTGGTCGAGCGAGCGCAGCTGGTTGTCGCCGGCGAGACTGGTGATTCCCGTAGGGATCTCCCAGTCGAAATCGGTGAGTTCGTTCAGGGAGAGCGCGTAACCCACGCTGGTCCGAATCGAGAACGCCGACCGATCCAGCAGCCACGATGGCGCCGGGATGTAGTAGGCGCCCCTGCCCTCGAGGCGCAGGTACTTGGTAAATCCACCCAGGCCCGCAAATTCGATGGCCCCGTTCAACTCGTACCCATCGGTCGGGGACATGCGGTCGTTGCGGTAGTCGGCGATGAAGTTGAGCCCGCCCGAGCTCGTGAGTTCCGATCCTCCGAGAATTTCGCGAAAGATGATCGCGGCGGTGTCGACGTTCGAGTTCTGGTCGATCTTCCGGCTCCGAACGCTGTAGCGCGCAAAGGCTCGGGCCCGGTGATCTTCGGTCAGCGGGTGACCGAAGATGAGCTCCCCACCCGTCTGGTCCTGCTCGAAGTCCTCGAAGCGAACCGATGTGCGGAACACCGTGGCGCTCATGCTGAAGTTCGAATCCAGAAAATAGGGATCCGAGAACTGCGCGTAGAAGCGCTGGCTCCTGAAGCTCAGGTCGGCCGTCAGATTGATCCCGTAGCCGCGGCCGAAGAGGTTGGTTTCCGAGAGCGAACCCGTCAGCACGAAGGAGTCCTGGGAAGAGAAGCCCGCACCGAAGCTGAACGATCCGGTCGGGCGTTCGACGACCTCGACTTCGAGATCGATCTGCTGGGGATCATCCGTCGGCTCGGGGCGCAACTCGACCTCTTCGAAGAAGCTGAGGCGCTGGAGTCTCGCCCGCGCGATTTCGATCGACCGCGACGAGTAGAGCTGCCCCTCGACGAGCGGAACCTCGCGCCGAATCACCGAGTCGACGGTTCGGGTGTTGCCCGAAATGCCGACCTCGCGAATGAAGTAGAGCGGCCCCTTTTGCACCTGAAACACGACGTCGACGGTGAGATCTTCGTCCGAGCGATCCATCAGCGGCGTCACGTCCGCCAGGAAGAAGCCGCGATCGGTGTAGTGCCGCTGCAGCCCTTCGACGTCTCTCGTGAGAAACGAGCGATTGAAGATGTCTCCCTGCTGGAGACTCAACTGTCCGCGCAGTCGTTCGATGTCGACGGTCTTGTCGCCCTCGACGTCGATCGCTCCGACGCGGAATTGACTTCCCTCGGCGATCTCGACCGTCACGATCAGCCCGTCTTCCAAGGGGTCGACTTCCGGATACCCGACCTCGACCTGGAGATAACCGGATTCGTGGTACCGCTCTTCGATCAGGCGGAGATCTTGCACGAACAGCGGCTCGGAGTAGGTGCCGGATCGATCGAACCAGGAGGTCGCGAGCGACCAGAACTTCCAGGTCCTGGTCTTGAAGCCCTGCCTGAGCTGCCCGTCGGTAAATGCCTCGTTGCCCTTGAACACGATCTCGCGCAGCTTGAGCTTTTCGTTTTCGACGACGACGAAGTCGACGCTGATCGACGCCTCCCCGAGGTCTGCGATTTCGTAGCTGACGTCTGCCAGGTAGTAGCCCTGTGCGCGGTAGAGGCTCTCGATTCGCGCGCGGTTTTCGAACAGCAGCGGGTAGTCGAGAGAGGATCCCGTCGTGAGCGTCAGGATGTCGCGAATGTCGTCGCTGTCGAGGTTTTCGTTGCCCGAAATCGAGATCTGACGCACGACCGGATATTCTTCGACTTCGAAGACCACGATCAAACCCGAGGGACCGGACTCGCGGAAGATCCGAACGTTGCTGAAGAACCCCAGCGAGTGAACGGCGGTGAGGTCTTTCGCAATCTGCTGAGGGCTGTACTGACCGCCGGGCTCGGTCAGGATCCGGGCCTTGATGGCGTCGGCTTCGATCCTGCGGTTGCCCCGCACGCGAACCTCGGCCACCCGCTCGCCCGAGACCTCCCGCGATGTCGGCTCCGTCAGAATGCGTTTCGCCATCACGACATTGAAACGGACGACGACGCCCTGGGGTCCGCGCTCGGTCTCGACCTCGGCGTCGGCCACCTCGGGTATGGCGCGCAGCAGGACCAGGTCGTCGTGAATCGCAGCGGGGTCGTAACCCGCCCCGGCCTGTGTCTGGAGCAGCGGGGCGTAATCCTCCATCGCGTTGGGCGGCCCGATGATCTGGACCTCCGCGATGCTTGCGGGCTCGGCTCCGACGATCTGGTTGAGGACCTGGTCGGCCAGTTCGTTGACGCGCTCCAACAGTTCGTCGTCTCGCTGCGCGGTCAGCACGAAGGTGTTGGATCGCAAACCGATCGCGGCGGGCGTCACGCGAACGTCGAGACTGTAATGACCCGCGAGTTCCGTGAGGCTCCCGCTCACGACGGTGTCTGCCCCCGCCCTCGCCGCGATGCCGCGCAGATCGGAGTCCGAGGTCTGGCGGCTCGTGTCACCGAGCAGGGCGGCGTCGATGACCGCGACCTCTCCGCGCGCCTCGAGGCGCGAGCTGATCAAATTGGAAATCGATTCTCCGAGGTAGTCGATCGACTTGGCGCTGTGAACCCGAAAGGGAAGCACCGCGACGTTGCGCGACGGCTCGACCGCGCCCGCGACCGCCGCCAGCGAAACCACAGCGGCGCAAAGCGCGAGCGACGTCGCGATACGCACTCGAAATCGCTCCGCACAACGTGCAGCGCGCAACACCTACCTCCAGCCGCAGCAGGAATTGGGGAACCGGAAGCGGATCGCCTTTTGGGGGAACGGTGCGGCCCGGGCCCCATCGCTCAGACCGCCGCTGAGTCTAGTCGTCCCGGATCGGAGTGACAAGCCCGGCGTGCCTGGGTTTCCCCTGATTTATCGAAGGGTTATGACGAAATCGGCGCACCGGTGAAGTGCTCGGCGCTCTCCACGAAGCCGTCCGACAAGATCAGCTTGCGGCCGAGCCGGGTGGCGATCTCCGGGCTGTGGGTCACCACCACCAATCCGCTCTGGTGGGTGCGGTTGAGTTCGAGCAACAGATCGAGCACCTGATCGCCCGTCTTGGGGTCCAGATTTCCCGTGGGTTCGTCGGCGAGCAGCAGCGCGGGCTCTCGCACCACCGCGCGGGCCACGGCCACGCGCTGCCGTTCGCCGCCCGAGAGCTTGCCGACCGGATGCTCGACGCGGTGTGACAGACCCACCTCTCCGAGCAGCGCGATCGCCCGATCGCGCAGCGGCCCGGGGGGATCGTTCGCGATCAGACCGGGCATCATCACGTTCTCGAGCGCGTTGAATTCGGGCAGCAGGTGGTGGAATTGAAAGATGAATCCGAGGCAGTCGCTCCGGAAGCGCGCGAGTTCGTCGCTCGAGTTCGCAAACAGATCCTCGCCGCGAAACTCGACGCTTCCCGAAGTGGGGTGATCGAGCGCCCCGAGGATGTGGAGCAGGGTCGACTTTCCCACGCCCGAACTGCCGACGATCGCCAGACATTCGCCGGGCTGGATCTCGAAATCGAGCCCGCGCAGCACTTCGATCGTTCCGTCCCCGGTCTGGAACGACTTGTGGAGCCCACTGACGCGAATCAGCGGCTCACTCATACCGAAGTGCCTCGACGGGATCGAGGCGCGCACCCTGGCGGCTCGGAAGTAGCGTCGCGCCCAGCGCGAGGATCATCGCGATGCCGACCGCGATCGCGATCTGGCCGAAGTCGAGTTCGGCGGGGAGGGTGTCGAACTGGTAGACGCTCGCGGGCAGGGTATCGATACCGATGACCGCTTCGATCTGTTGCTGCACCCAGGCGATATGGCCGGTCACCGACACCCCCGCGATCACGCCGAGGGTGGTGCCGACCAGGCCGATCAGCGTCCCCTCGATCGCGAAGATCCGCTCGATCATCTCGTCTCGCGCGCCCATCGTCTTCAGGATCGAGATGTCGCCCGACTTCTCCATGATCATCATCACCAGCGTCGAGACGATCGCAAACGCCGCGACGACCATGATCATCGTGAGCAGTACGAACATCATCACCCTCTCGGTCTTGAGGGCCTGGAAGAACGCGGGGAAGAAATCGTTCCAGTCGCGCGTGAAGAACGGGAATCCGAGCGCCGTGCCGACTTCGGCGGCCACGCTGCGCGAGCGATAGAAGTCGGTGGTCCTGCCCTCGATGCCGTCGATCACGTCATCCGTGCGCTTGAAGGCCTGCGCGGCCGCGAGATTGACGAAGGTAAAGACCTCGTCGAATTGAAAGAAGGTGGATTGGAAGATCCCCACGACGCGAAAGCGCTCCAGCCGCGGAGCCGGACCCAGCGGCGTCTGCGGGCCGCCAAATGGAGAGATCAACAACAGCGAATCGCCGACGTCGGCGCGCACGGAAGCCGCGAGCTGGTTCCCGATCAGGATGCCCGGATCCTCGCCGTCGGCGGTGGCTCCGGGCTCGAGAGCCTCGAGCGACCCGCTCAAGAGATCCTCGCGCAGATCCGTGACGTCCCCGACCCGCTTGGGATCCACACCGCGAACCCGCACGGCCATGATCTGGCCTGCGGGTGAGCGGACCATGCCCTCGGCGTCGAGGTAGGGCGAGGCCGAGACGACGCCCGGCATGGCGGTGACTTTCTCGAGAACCTCCTCGTAGTCGCCAAATGGCCCGAACCTGTGGTGCACGGTGAAGTGCGCGCGGTTGCCGATGATCTCCTCGCGCCAGGTTCGCTCGAAACCGTTCATCACCGAAAGCACGGTGATGATCAGCCACACGCCCGTCGCGATGCCGACGACACAGATCCCCGTAATGATCGAAATGAAGGTCTGCCGGCGCTTCGCCATCAGGTAGCGAATCGCGATGAACCACTCCGAGCTTCCCCTGGAGTCGAGCAGGCCCGCG
The DNA here is from genome assembly GCA_019313245.1 of Deltaproteobacteria bacterium. Classification (GTDB taxonomy): domain Bacteria; phylum Myxococcota_A; class UBA9160; order UBA9160; family SMWR01; genus JACZVU01. The sequence goes on along the minus strand of JAFDBP010000006.1, from coordinate 17,638 downwards.
GCGGCGAGGGGGAACAATCCGAGCAGGATGCCGGCGAGGTAGAGCTGCAGGATACCGGCCCCGATCTGCGCAATTCCGTAGCTGGGTTCACCGAGCAGCAGTGCGATTGCGAGCCCCGGAACCAACGCGACGCAGAGCACGCGGAGCAGGCGCTCGCCCTCCCCCGGCGCGTCGCGCGCCGGATCGCGCCGACGGCCGCGCCTGACTCCGACCAGGATCGCGATCGCGAGCGCCATCGCGAGCGGCGCGGCCGAATAGCCGACGCTGTCGCTGCCGCCGACCACGAGCGAATAACCGATTCCCAGCACGGCGACGTTTCCGATCGCGAGGCGCCGCGGCCGCACCGATTTGAGCAGGGCCCGGATCGAGAGCGTCGCGACGGCCACGACCACACTGACGTTGACGCTCGCGAGCGCCCATTCGCGCAGCCAAACCCTCCACGGCTGGGCGGAGAGCTCGGGGTGGAACTGGTAGAGATAACCGGCCGCCGCGAGGCCCGACCAACACAACCCAAATCGGATCAGGTTGCCCCAGCCCCGGGAGACCCGGGCGAACTGCTCGAGCGCGACCACCGCCGACCCGAGGAAGAGCAGCGTGAGCGCCGCAATTCCGAGAAAGATCGCGACGATGAAGGTGAGCGAGAGCGTTCCGCCCGTGGCGGTCAACACGCTCCAGACCGCGTCCGCGAAACCCTCCACTAGTCGGTCTCCGGACGCAGATGCGGAAACAGGATCACCTCGCGGATGTTCGGCGCATCCGCCAGCAGCATCACGAGGCGGTCGATCCCCATGCCGAGACCACCCGTCGGCGGCATCGCGTGTTCGAGCGCCCGGAGGTAGTCCTCGTCGACGAGATGCGCCTCCTCGTCTCCGTCCGCGTGGTTCTGGAGCTGCTCTTCCATCCGCGCCCGCTGGTCGTCCGGATCGTTGAGCTCACTGAAGGCGTTGCCGATCTCCATCGCGGCGATGTAGGGCTCGAATCGCTCGACCAGCCGGGGATCTTCCTGCGAGCGCTTGGCGAGGGGCGACAACTCGACCGGGTGATCGGTGATGAAGGTGGGCTGGATCAAATTCAGCTCGACGTGATCGCTGAACAGGTCGTCGACCAGCGTCGCCCAGGTGGGAGAATCCGCCGGTCCCAGCTTCTTCTCGCGGATTGCCGCGCGCAGAGAATCGGCGTCGGCGAACGCGAGCACGTCGATGCCCGTCGCCTCTTCGATCGCCCGACACAGCGAGATCCGCGGCCACGGGCCCGAGAGATCGATCTTCTCGCCCGCGTATTCGATCTGAAGCGTGCCCCGCACCTCCATCGCGATCTCACACACCATCGACTCGACGAGTTCCATGATGTCGCGGTAGTCGGCGTAGGCCTGGTAGCACTCCATCATGGTGAACTCGGGATTGTGTTTGCGAGACACCCCCTCGTTCCTGAAGTCGTGGCCGATCTCGTAGACCCGGTCGAGCCCGCCGGTGATCAGGCGCTTCAGATAGAGCTCGGTGGCGATGCGGAGATAGAGCTCCTGGTCGTAGGTGTTGTGGCGGGTGACGAACGGGCGCGCGGTCGCGCCGCCGTAGAGCGGCTGGAGGACCGGCGTCTCGACCTCCAGAAAGCCCCGCGCGTCGAGAAACCGCCGCATCGCGCTCACGGTGCGGCTTCGCACGATCGCGATGCGGCGCGCATCTTCGTTGACGATCAGGTCGAGGTAGCGCTGCCGGTAGCGGACCTCGAGATCGCTCAGCCCGTGCCACTTCTCGGGCAGACCGCGCAGGCTCTTCGCGAGCAGCTGGACCGACTTTGCATCGACGGTGAGCTCATCCGTGCGGGTTCGCCAGAGAACACCCTCGAAGCGCACGAAATCTCCGACGTCGAGTTCCCGGATGAAGCGGAATGTCGCCTCGTCGAGCTGGTTCTTCTTCGCGCTCACCTGAATCGACTCGCCGGCCTCGACAATGCGCAGGAACATCAACTTGCCAAACGAGCGGGAAGCCATGATGCGACCCACCACGGCGACCGAGGGCGACTCCGCCTCCAGGCGCTCGGCGTCCATCGGTTCGTAGCGCTCTCGCAGCTCGGCGATCGGCGTCCAGGCGCCGACTCGGGCGGGAAATGGATCGACGCCCTCACCGCGCAGGGCCTCGAGCCGGGCGCGCCGCGCCTCTCGTTCCTGATCGCTCACGCGCCCTCCAATTCCGCGCTGGCCTGTTTGAGCAGATAGGCGCGAATGAATCGATCGATGTCGCCGTCGAGCACCGAACTCACATTGCCGCTCTCGAGATCGGTCCGGTGGTCCTTGATGCGCTGCTGGGGATGGAGGGTATAGGATCGAATCTGGCTGCCGAAGTCGATCTGCTTCTGCTCGCCGCGCGCGGCCGCCTGCTCCGCCTCTCTCTCCTGGCGCGCGCGCTCGTAGAGTCGGGCGCGCAGGATCTTCAGCGCCGCGGAGCGATTCTTGTGCTGGGAGCGCTCGTTCTGGCACTGCACCACGATCCCCGTCGGCACGTGGGTCATGCGAACCGCCGAGTCGGTCTTGTTGACGTGCTGGCCGCCCGCGCCGCTCGCGCGGTAGGTGTCGACCCGAATGTCGCCCTCGTCGAGATCCACCTCGATCGCATCGTCGATTTCCGGCGCCACGGTCACGCTCGCAAACGCGGTGTGGCGACGCGCCTGGGAATCGAACGGCGAAATCCTCACCAGGCGGTGCACTCCGTTCTCGGCCTTGAGATAGCCGAACGCGAATTCGCCCTTGACGGTAAAGGTGGCGCCGCGCAAGCCGGCCTCTTCGCCGTCCTGCTGGTCCATCATCTCGGTCTGGAAGCCGTGCCGCTCCGCCCAGCGCAGATACATCCGCATCAGCATTTCCGCCCAGTCGCAGGCGTCGGTACCGCCCGCACCGGAGTTGATCGAGACGATCGCGTTGGAGGGGTCGTTCTCTCCGCCGAGCATCTGGCGAAATTCGGCATCCTCGAGGTCCCGCTCGGCGAGTTCGAGTTTTTCCGAGGCCTCCCTGCGCGTCTGCTCGTCATCGACTTCTGCGGCCAGGTCGAGCAACACCTCGGCGTCTTCGAGATTGGACCCGAGCGAGTCGAAGAAGGCGACTTCGCGCTCGACCAGGCGCTTTTCCCGCAAGAGCTTCTCTGCGGCGTCCCGATCCTCCCAGAGGTCCGGCCGGGCCGTCTCGGTCTCGAGTGCGTCGAGGCGCTGGCGCAAGGCAGCGAGGTCAAAGACGCCTCCGGAGCTCTTCGAATTGGGCGCGCAACTTGCGCAATCGCTCCGCGAGCTCGTTGGGATCCAGGTCGCACTTCGCATTTTCGGGACTCATCGTCTGTTCGCTTTCGCCTTTCGCGCAGCGCCCGCCAGCGCGAGTGCCGCAATTGCCGCCCAACACCCGTAGGCGAAAATATCGCCGTGCCGGGCGTAGAATGTCCCTCCCGCTGGCGACGCGCGCAACGGCAGGTCGCCCACCAGGAGGTCTCGCTCGAAGATCCGCGTGCGGGAGCGAACCCGACCCCGGGAATCGATGATTGCAGACACTCCCGTGTTTGCGGCTCTCGCCGTCCAGACGCCGTTTTCTGCCGAACGCACGGCGGTCATCGCGAGGAACTGATGGGGGGCGCCAGTCCGCCCGTACCAGGCGTCGTTCGTGATCGCGAACAGCACGACCGCGCCATCGCGCACGAAACGCCGCGTGAGGTCCGGGAAGAGCAGTTCATAGCAGATCGGCACTCCCGCGGTCAGACTCGCCGACGGCGCGGCAGGGGTGGCGATCGAGATCGCGCGGGGCCCAGGGCCCCGCGACACCCGCTCGGTCGCCATGCCGCGGGCGATCGCCTCGAAGAAGGGCCTGAGCAGCGCGCGGAACGGCACGAACTCGCCAAACGGGACCAACTGACTCTTGTCGTAGCGGTCGCCGAAGCTGCCATCGGCTTGAAGCACGAACGCGCTGTCGAAGAACTCGGTGGCGCGCCGCTCGGGCCGGCGCTCCACCGCGACGCCGCCCACCACGTAGGCGGCGCCGGTCTCGCGCGCGAGCCGGCTCATCCGACCGCGCAGGGCGGGGTCCGAATTCAGCGCTCCCGGCATCGCCGTCTCGGGCATGACCACCACTGCCGCACCCGCTTCCACGGCCCTGCGAGACAGATCCTCGTAGGCGGCGAGGGTGCGCTCGGCCCAGGCGGGATTCCATTTGACCCCCTGTTCGATATTGCCCTGCAGCACGGCGACCCGGATCGTCTCGGCGTCCGCGTCGATTGCGGGTCGCAACGCGAAGCCCGCGGCGACGATCAGCGCCACTCCGGCGAGTGCGAACTGCGACGTCCTCGAGCAACGCCGCGACGTCCGCAACTCCCGCGCGATGGCCGCCAGCGTCGCGCCCGCGAGTACGACCGCGAACGACATGCCGTAGACACCGGTGTAGGCCGCCCACGAGAGCAGCGCGGGGTTGGCGTGCTGGGTGTAACCGATCACCGCCCACGGAAAACCGAGTTCGCCCGCGGTCCGCGCGTACTCCAGAACCGTCCAGAGCAGCGCGGCCGACCAGGGCGAAGCCAGCCCGCGGCGCCCGAGCAGCGCCCATCCGGCCGCAAACATCGCGCTAAACAAACCCGCGTGCGCGCCGAGCCCGAAAATCCCGAGCACGCCCATGGGTGGCGCCGCGTGGCCGTAGCTGACGGACACGACGTAGATCCAATGCAGGATCGCGGATTGCGCGAGGGTTCCGGCGACGAAACCGAACTTCGCGGCGGCCCGAGGCGACAGGCCGCCCAACCCCAGGATCAGCAACGCCGGACTCAACCAACCACAGATCAGGCCGAGATCGACCACGCGCTCCCCGACGGGGTGCGGGAAGGCGAGGAAATTCGAGACCCCGTAGGAAAACAGCAGCGCGAGCCGCGCGCGAGCCGTCAAGAGCGGACCGCACGCCACAGCCGCAGCTCTTCCCTGCGCATCAGCTTGGCCTCCGCAGTTTCTTCGTGGTCCCACCCGAGCAGGTGTAGGATCCCATGAATCAAGAGTCTCGCCACTTCTTCGTCCAGAGCGCGATGTGCCGCCCGCGCCTGGCGAGCCGCGGTTTCGATTCCGATCACCACATCGCCGAGAAGCTTCCCGCGTCGATCGCTGTGCTCACCTTCCAGCAGCGAAAACGACAGCACATCGGTCGCGGAGCGCTTGCCCCGATGCTCGGAATTCAACGCCGCGATTTCAGCGTCCGGCACGATCGCAACCGAGAGTTCCGAAGTCGAGTGTCCGACCTCTCGGAGAGCGCGAATCGCGCGAGATCGCAGCAGGCCGGAGTCGAACGGGGGGAGCTGTCGCGATCGCGGCGGCAGCGTGAGTCAAACCGTCACTCGCCTTCTGTGCCCGTCACCCGGCGTTCGGCATCTTGGGCCGGAGCGTCTTCGCCACGGCCGTTTTTCGACTCCGCTTCGTGGCGCTCGTAGGCGACGATGATCGACTGGACGAGGGGGTGCCGAACCACGTCCTTCTCACTGAAATACAGGAAGTCGATCCCCTCGACGCCTTCCAGGATGTGCGTCGCGTCGACCAAACCACTGCGCTTTTCGGCGGGCAGGTCGATCTGCGTGATGTCGCCGGTGATCACCGCCTTCGAATCGAACCCGAGGCGCGTCAGCAGCATCTTCATCTGTTCGCGGGTCGTGTTCTGCGCTTCGTCGAGAATCACGAACGAATCGTTGAGCGTGCGGCCGCGCATGAAGGCCAGCGGAGCGACCTCGATCACACCGCGCTCCATCAATCGAGTGGATTTTTCGAACGGCATCATCTCGTTCAGCGCGTCGTAGAGCGGGCGCAGATAGGGATCGACCTTTTCGGCCATCGAGCCCGGCAGAAAGCCGAGCTTCTCGCCGGCCTCCACCGCGGGACGGGTGAGCACGACGCGCGAGACCTCGTGGCGATTGAGCGCCGCGATCGCCATCGCCATCGCGAGATAGGTCTTGCCCGTGCCGGCGGGGCCGACCGCAAAGACGACATCGCTCTTGCGCATCGCCTCGATGTAGCGGCGTTGATTGACGTTCTTGGCCTTGATCCGGCGCCGCCCCCCGACCGAGGACAGCACGTCCTCGTACACCTCGCTGAGGTTCACGTCGGGCTCTTCGGTCACCATTCGCACCGCCTGGCGAACGTCGCGGGTGCGCAGCTCGCCCCCGGATCGAACCACGCTGTAGAGTTCTTCGAGGACCTTGCGCGCGAGTTCGACCTGATCGGCGTCTCCCACCAGTCGAACCTCGTTGCCCCGCGCTCTCGCATCGACCCCGAGATCCCGCTCCAACATCCGGAGGGTGCGGTCCTCCTCCCCGTAGAGCGCAGCCGCACTCTGGTTGTCGTCGAAAACCAGGGTCTGGCGAGCGGTCGAGTCAGTCTTGGACAGGAGATATCCTCAGTGATCGGGCGCGAGCAACCAGGCTCCGTTCTCGCGGCTCGCGAAATAGTAGGGATGGCCACCCTCGGATGCCAATTCCAGCTGCGAGACGAACCCGGCCTCTTCCAGCTCGGCGAGGCTCGTCGGCCAACGAGCGTGCGTGAACCAATAGGTCTCGAGGGCGTGGCGAACCCTGTGCTTGGCGTGGGTGGAGCGGGCGATTTCGAGGGCTGCGGGCCGCTGGATGGCGAACGGATCCGAAGCCGCTTCGACCCCCGAGCGAAGCCCGATCGAGGTCGTGACAACCGCGAGAAGCGCCATCGCGGCGAGTGCGGCGAGCATGCCGAGCCGAGAGGGGCGGTGGGCCGCCCGCGGATCGACCTCCGCCGGAGTCTGCTGGGTTTCGACTTCCACGGTCTCGACGATATTGGCCCCGTGGAGCTGAGCGAGAGCGCGAACCGCATCGAAGGTGCCGAGCATCGAAAGATCGATGATGCGGCGGACCGGAAGCCGCCCATCGACCAACTCGAAGACGCGCTCGGCATTGGCGACCTGCCCGGAGGTCTCGCCGCTGCAACGCTCGGCGTATTGATCGAAAGAGAGCAGACGGCGAAAAACCGTCTCTTCGGACGGAACCAGATCGGCGAAGCTCTGCCACTCGTCGACCATGCGGAGGCCATCCATCAGGATCTGTTCCGCGCCGAGAAGCAATCCGCCACTTCGGTCGTGCTCGATTTCCTTCGCTGCGAAGTCGAACGAGCCCGATTCCCAGCGCAGCACCGAGAAGATGGTCTCACGCGTGAGAAGCTCTTCGATCTTCCGGAGTTCGTCTTCGCCGAGCCAGCCCCGGGCAGTCACCACACCCGCCAATGTGCTCGCTGAAGCTCCGCACTCTCGTCGCAATTCGTCGATGCGGTCTCGATTCAACAGCCCGCACCGCATGAGCATCTCTGCCAACGCCGCGTCCGGCCACGACCCGACCGGTGCGGCAGACACCACCGCGCCGTCGGCGAAGCGAATCTGGATCTGCTGGCCGTTACCGCTGAACTCGAGCACGCCGGTCTTGCGCTGCTGCCCGATCAACTGGAAGACATCCGCGATGCCGAAGTCCTTGAGATCGCCGCGAAGAGACGTGCCCATCGCTAACTCCTGCTCCTCGTAGCGGCGAGCGAAATGGCGACCGAAACGCCGTAACCAAACACCGCCAGCGCTGCGATCAATCCGAAGGCCATCGGAGCCACCGCGCCCGCGACCAGCGGATCGGGCGTGACGCCGTTGCGCCAGACCACCGCCAGTACCGCGACCGCAGCGGAAAGCGAGCCGATGAAACTCGCCCAGGGACTACGCGACAGCGCGCCCGCCACCCCCGGCAGGAGAATCGAGCCGATCAACCGAAGCCGTGCCAAACGCAGCTCGCGAAAGCGCAGCGCGTTGAGGCGCGCCGCTCGCATCTCGCGATCGGTCGTCTCGGGGTGCTTGAAAAGTCGATTGCAGCTCTCGCAATCCGCCTCGTCACCGAGTTCTGGTTCGCAACGCGGGCACATCCGTCTACCGCACCGTTTGCACCACCGGGATCGCCTCACCCGAGAAGCAGCCAGCAACGAGAGGATTGCGATCGCAGCGAAAGAGCCCACCGAGACCTGCTCGCTGCTGCCCAGTACGCCGGGAGCGATCGCCGAGCGGAGTTCGACCGCGAACGACCCGCCCGAACTGGACGCGAGGATCCGATCCCAGAGCACGCGTCGCGGCAACGGCAGATCGATCGTGAACATCGTGAGGTCGCTCCCCTGCAACAGCGTGAGCTCGGCGACTCGCTTGGAATCCAGATTCTGCGCAGCGGCGAGTGTCGGGCCGACGTCGTCGAGCTTGAAGGCCTGCCCCTGGGCCTGCGAGAGGTTGAAGCGCACGGTCGCGGAATCGCGCATCTCCGCCGACCGGCGGTAGAGATCGATGGCGCTCTCCAGTTTGCCGAGTTCGACGGCCACATTCGCGGCGTTGTTGGCAGCGGTGTAATTGGCGGGCTCCCGCTGGAGCAAGTGGCGGTAGCGCGCTTCGGATGCCGCCAGATTGCCCGCTCGGCGAGATGCCACGGCCAGCGCCATGTCGGCCATCGGATCGGTTTCCGCCGCGGACTCGAGCAGGCGCATGTCTCCGGGCAACGCGAATCCATCGGTCGCAAAGACCGCCGCCTCGATCGGGCTTTCGACATAGGCGGTGAGCAACGACCCCACGAGCCGTGCCGTCGGGAACATGCCGACCAGTACGGCGATCGCCGCCACACACGAGACGATGCGCTGGCGTGTGGCGCCGTAGATCAAACCGACTGCAAAGAACGCCAGCGCGAGCCCGAACAGCCCCTGCTGCAACGCGAGCGGCGAGAGGATCACCGCGCCGAGCAGCGCGACCCGGGCAAAAGTGGGCATCGCTGGCGAAATCAGGTCTCCGATGTCGTGGGCTGCGTGGATGAACGCGAAGGCGCCGAAGATGGCCAGCGTAAGCAGTCCGCCGGCGATCAGCGCCAGCGTGCAGATGTAGAGGGCCGTCGCCGCAAACCAGACCGACGCTTCGAAGTGCCGCGGAATCGCGAGTAGTGCGCCGAACGCCGTCCGCGCGGCGGCGATCGGAGAATCGCCCTCCAGCCAGATCTCCCGCGCCAGGGCCATCCGGGCCACCGGCAGATCCGGCGAGAGCACGACCGCGGCCCGCGCCTGCTCGAGGCCGGCGCCCTTCAATTCGGGGCCGATCAGCGCGCGCGCAGCGGGGTCGAAGTTCCACAACCCGTATTGGAGCGCCACCCGGCGGGCGCGCCGAGCGCGCTCGGTCGGGCCTTCGGTCTCGGAGTGCCAGGCGCGGCGAACCGCGTTTGGCGTTCGACCCAGGTCGCTCTCGAAGCCGGCCGGCGCCGACGGATCGGGAGATTGCGCCTGGGGGCTGGGCCCGGCAGCCGATTCGCCGGGAGATTCCCCATCTGGCACCGCAGCAGCCGCTTCGGAACCAACCCGAGCCGCTTCCGGGACCGCTTCCGCGGGGCCCTGCGCGCTCGCGGGCGCCCAGAATGCCAGGAAGCAGCCTCCGACCGCCGCAAGGGCCACGACCCGACTCTTTCTTCCCCTCACCGCGCCCCCTCCGGAACCCACCGGTCCGCGGTGCTTATCGGTGATTCTGCCCGTCCTCTGAAGGCCGGGTTCCGGCACGACTGGCGAGCCCGCCGCCCCCGGGCCCCGGCCCCGGGGGCGGCTCCCGTCGACACCGGGACCCGCGCTCCCTATGATCCGGCCGCGTCAATTCCGAGAGAGAGAATCTGTGGCAAATCACAAATCGGCAAAGAAGAGAGCCCGCCAGACACTCAAGCGCACCGAGCGCAATCGCCACACCCGCAGCCGGGTCAAGTCGGCGGTCAAGAACGCTCGAACCGCGCTGGATGCGGGTGATTCGGGAGAAACGGCTTCGGCGATCAAGACCGCCGAGAGCGTGCTGCGGCGCGCCGCATCGAAGGGAGCCATCCCGAAGAAGCGCGCCAGCCGACAAGTCTCCCGACTCGCCAAGAGCCAGAATCGACTCGCGTCGTCCTGATCGCGCGAAACGACCCTAGACGTTCGACCCGAAGGGTCGAATGTCGACGTAAAGCGAATCCGAAGGATTCGCCCACCAGCCCCCGCAAATTGCGTCCAGCGAACGAAGGCCGCAACTCGAGCCGGCGAAAGTCGCGCGCGACGAGCGGATATTCGAGCTGACGCGCCGTCAGCTGGAGAGCGCGATCACCAGGCGCTCCAACGCGAGTTCCGGCGCGATTCCCCCCGCGCCCTTGAGCGCGAGGTCGGTCTGGTGAATGGCCGCCAGGCAGGAGAGCAAACGCCCCGGGCTGAATCGACCCGACTGGCCCTCCAGTTTTCGGATCGCAAACGGCGGTCCGGCGACGACGCCCCCGTTGCGCAAACTCGTCAGCTTCCGGAAGTGATTGACGAACGCACCCAGAATCGCGGGCGGCGCACTTCCCGAGCGCAACAATTTCCCGAGCACGACCAGCGCGTCGCCACAACGCCCTTCTCCGATTGCATCGGTGAGATCCCAGATGGGCTCTTCGGCGACGTCGCTCGTCGATTCTGCGACGTGCTTCGCTTTCACCTTTTCGCCCGGTCCGGCGAAGAGAGCGGCCTTCGCGATCTCCTGCCGCAGCATCAACAACTGCGGCCCCGTCCGCTCTGCGAGCAGTGCGATCGCGGCTCGGTCGATGCCGATTCCCTGCCGGCTCGCCTCGGCCGCGATGAAAGCGGAGAGCGCGGCTCCCTTCTTCGGCGGATCGCAGCGCACCAGCGCAGCGCTTCCAAACGCCTTCACCCAACGGGAGCGGCCGTCGACCTTGTCGGCGAGCACGACGAGGACACTGTCGCGATTGCCCTTCAGCGCGACCAGCGCTTCGCAGATGGAGTCCGTCAGTCCTCGCGCCCTGGCGCGCGCCGACTCGGGCTCGCGCAGCACGACGAGACGCCGCGGGGCCAACACCGGCAGCGTTCCGACCGCATCGAGCAACGCGGCTCCCGTAACCGTCTCTCCGTCGAGTCGCTCGTAGTCGAAATCCGAGGGGTCTTCGGCCAGCGCGGCGCGTCGGATCGCCTCCAGCGCGTCGTCGCGCAACAGCGGCTCCGCCCCCACCACGAGATAGCTGGAGCGCACCTGGCCCGCATCGAGTTCAGCGCGGAGATCGTCGAGGGTCATGGCAGATGGAGCTCGTAGAGCATGTCGTGGACGTGCGAAGCGAGGCCCGACGCCAGCGTCCGAATCGCCTCGTCGCGATTCTTTCGGGTCGCCTCGATATCGGCACTCGCCAGATATCGCTCCGTAGCCCGCGTGCCATCCTGATCGAGACGCATCCGGGTACCGTCGGACCACTCCGCATCGACGGCCAGCCGAAGCGTCACCTCCCACTCGAGTGCGAGCGCGATGGATGAGAAACTCCGGGTCCTCGTGACGAGAGGCTCGACGACGCCCGAAACGATCAGGTCGGCATCGATCGCGTCGTCGACCAACACCACCGCGCCGCGCCGCAAGAACTCCCGGCGCAGGGCATCTGCCACCACGAACTCGACACCGGGCTCGTAGGACTCGTTCACAAAAGTCTGGATTGCTACCGAACCGAGATTCTCGATCGGCTCGTCGTAGTTGACGAGCTTGTAGCCACAACCGAACCCGGCGAGTTGAATCACCGCCAACGTCGCCAGCCAGATCCCATCGAACGCGGATTTTCGATTCACCGCGCAGGTATACCACAGCCACCCGCGGCGCATAATCGGGAGGATGCCGCGAATGATCCATTGGGGGATGCTGGGTGTGCGAGATCGGGGGGATTCGATCAGAGGAGATGTTGCCAGAGCCGCCTATGCCATCGAGAGCCTGCTCGCTCGACGAACTGCCAGGTCACCGCGCCTCACGAGGGCGTCTCGCCCTTCAAGAGGCTCTTCACGACCGTCAGTACATGGTTCGCTTGAATGGGTTTCGTGAGGTACTCGTTCGCCCCCAGCGAGAGCGCCCGCTCGCGATCTTCCTGCGCGCCCTCGGTGGTAATCACCACGATCGGAATGCCGCAAAGGCTGTCCTCACCCCGAATCAGGCTGATCAGCTTGAGGCCATCCATGACCGGCATGTTGATGTCGATCAAGGCCAGATCGAAATGATCACTCGACACCTTGCGAAGACCATCCATCCCGTCCTGGGCTTCGACGATGTCGACGTTCTTCATGCGACGCAGAGCGAACACCAGCAACTGCCGCATCGTCGGGCTGTCTTCGACTATCAGGATTCTTTTCCGGTCCATGTGCAACTCCATCTCCGCGTCCATCACGCGGTCTACTTGTCACTTCGTCAAAAGATCGATGAATCCCTGGATCGTGTTCAGTTTCCGCTCCGACTGTGAGTAGAGGCGCGCCGCGAATAGAGCGGTCGACGCGTGCCCACCCATCACCGAGAACAACTCGTGATCGAGTGCCGAGAAACCATCTTTCTGTTGAAGCAGGGCGAAGATCCCGATCAAGCCGATCGGTCGATCTTGTACGAACAGGGGGATACAGACGATCGGTTCCTCGAGATTGGGCACCTGCGTGGGGTCTCCACAAATGGGCTCCGCAGACTCCAACGACTTCGCCATGATGCCACCGGGCTTCGAGCAACTCGGGAATTCAGACGGTTCCGCTCCCTCCGAAACCGCAACATCGAGTTCTCCCGAGTCGCCATCCAGCAGGTACACGGCAAAGACCTCTGCACCGACCAGATTGATGACGATCTCGACGATGACCTTCAACACCTCGTCGAGGTCGAGCGTCGAATGAAGCTGATAGCTGGCTACGTATAGATTTGCGAGGTTGTTGTTTTCTTCTTCGACCTCGAGGTACCGAGCGGCGAACTGTTGATTTTCCTCTTCCACCTGCTGCAGGCGCATTCGAACGCTCTCGCACTCTTGCTCCAGATCCTGCAATCGCGCTTGCAGCTCCTGGCGATACTTGTCCCACTCTTCGGGCGTCTTCGACGCGTCGCTCTGCGCCTGTTCGAGGCTTGCCAGATTCGCGCGCAAGCGCTCGTTCTCGACGAGGAGCTCCTTGGTGAACTCAGCGCCCCGAGAAAAGAGCTGCAGGAACTCTTCTCCGCGGCTAAAGGGATCTTTGCGATCACCACTCATGACGTTTCCTCATGATCCTGTTCCCGTCTCGGCGAAGCCCGGTATCCGATCTGAATTGCGGCAGCGATTTCACCCAGGGGAAGAATCTGATCGACCAGACCCGTTCGAATGGCTTGCTGCGGCATTCCGAAGATCACTGCAGTGCTTTCGGATTCTGCAATCACGCTGCCACCACTGAGGTGCACCGACCGAACCCCCTCTCTACCGTCGTCACCCATTCCCGTGAGTACTACTGCGAGCAGTTCCGATCCGATGTGTTTCGCTGCGCTCTCGAACAGGCGATCCACGGACGGCGTGTATTTGTCTCGATCGCCCGCGCTGACCAATCTCGTAACGACGCGCCCTTTGACGTTCTCGAGCTCCAGATGTTTGCCGCCGGGTGCAATCAGCACGGTTCCGGGTGCCAGGGTTTCACCGCCTTCGGCCTCGAATGCGCGCATGCGAGTCAGGCGATCGAGCCGCTCTGCAAACCCGCGCGTAAATCCCGCGGGCATGTGCTGCGCGACCACGAACGAGCACGGAGGCGCCTCCACGAACGAGCTGAAGACCTGCATCAGCGAAGCGGGGCCTCCGGTCGAAGAGCCGATCACGACGACCTTCGATGGCGATCGCGAAACCGATGGCGCAACTCCCTGCTGGACTCGCGCGGGCGCCGGGCCGATTCGCGTCTGGACCTTTTCGATCCTCAGATCGCGAATCGCGTGCACCTTCCGAACCAACTCGTGCTCGATGTTGTTGAGTTCCGGTGTCGCGCGAGGGCTCGGCTTGCAGACGAAGTCGACCGCGCCGAGCTCGAGCGCGCGGAACACGTCCTCCTCGCCGGTCCGACCGCTGACGACGATCACCGGTGTCGGGCGCTTGCTCATCACGACCCGAAGGAAGGTGAACCCGTCCATGCGCGGCATCTCGAGATCGACGGTGATCAGATCAGGCTGCAGCTCGAAGGTCTTCCGCAGGGCCTCCTCACCGTCGCGCGCGACACCGACGACCTCCACCAGCGGCGAAGCGTCGAGCATACGCGTGATCGCCTGCCGACTGAAGGCGGAGTCATCGATCACCAATACTCGAATCAATGAGCGGATCATGATTCGTCGATCCCGTCGTGATCGCTACGGGCGATCGCAGCAGCCGCTGCGATGTTCCACGGATCCTCCGCCGCCATCCCGGGCAACGGACGGCGATAGACCAGGTCTCGCCGCAGGTGGCGCAATTCGAATGAAGTCGACAAATTGATCAGCGATTCCGAATGGCCGAGCAGGAGGTGCCCACCCGGGCGAAGCTTCTCGTAGAAGGTCCGGACCACCTGACATTTGGTGTCAATGTTGAAATAGATGATTACGTTTCGGCACAGGATCACGTCCATGGTCCTGAGAAGCGCGATCTTCGATGTGTCCAACAGATTCAGATGAATGAAGTCGACGTCTCGCTTGAGATCGTCCGAGATCTGCCAGAGCCGATCCTTTTCGATGAAATACTTGTCGCGCAGGTGTGGATCCGTCCCCCGAAATGACGCTTCGCGGTAGACTCCCTTACGCGCCTTCCGCAGCATTCTGCGGGAAATATCAGACGCATATACGTGGATGTCGGAACCGGGCTTCAGGCCGGCTTCGCGAGCGAGCATCGCCACGCTATAGGGCTCTTCGCCGCTCGAGCACCCGGCCGACCAGACGTTGATGGGGCGCCCCTCTCTCTTCTCCCGATCGAGCTGGAGCTCCTCGATGATCTCATCGATCAACGCGCGAAGTTGGCTGTACTCGCGAAAGAAATAGGTCTCGTTGGTCGTCAACTCGTCGATCAGATTCGAGAGTTCGTCGGACCCGCTACTGCCCTTGCGAATGTGATAGTGATAGGCGGAGACACTCCCGAGTTCCAGTTCGCGAATTCTCCGACCGAGGCGCCGCTCGAGCAGGAAGCGAGAAGACTCGTTGAAGTCGAGTCCGGCGTGTTCGCGAATCAGATCGGCGAACATCCGGAATTCGGCGTCCGTGAGCGTCGGCCCGTCGTTTGTGAGCGGCGATTTCATCAAACCTCGCCTTCGAGACGCTTGAGGGCCGACAGCGTCACGTCTCGAACGAAATCATCTTGCTCCACTTCCAGGCGGCGAAGGATCGAGGGCATGGCCCGGATCGACCGGCGATCGGAAAGCGTCTGGATCGCTTCTGCGCGAACCGACCAGTCGGGATGACCGATCAACGGAAAGAGCGCCTCCAGATCGTCCAACTCCGAATGCATGCCGATGCAGCGAACCGCCGCGCGCACCAGTTCGGGTTCCGATCGCTCCAGGATTCCCGCCGCGCGTTCCGCCGCAACTCCGCCCGCTTCGCAGAGCGCTTCGAGCGCCCCGAGAGCGACCTGGGGGTCGTCGGCCAGAGCGGTATCGATCACACCCAACATCTCGCTCTGGCTCTCGTCGGCGCTCAACTGGGCGAAGCGGAAGATCACGGACCGGACCGCGGCAGCCCGAACCCCCGAGTCCTCATCATCCGCGAGCCGCTTGAGGTCATCGACGACTTCGATGTTCTCGGATGCGCCCAGCGCCCGCGCCGCTGCGATTCGAACCATCGGCGATTCGTCCGCGAGGGCCAGTCGAAGCGGTTCTGCCGCGGTTCCGGGCTCGAGTCGCGCCAGCGCCTCGACCGATGCGCGTCGCACCGACGAACTGGCATCCTTCATCAGGAAGCTGACGATTTGTGAATCCTCAGAGCGGCCGATGCGGCCGATGACCGTGGCGACCGCGAGTCGAACGCGCTCTGCGGCTCCGTCCAGGCAGGCGATCAAGAGTTCGATCGCCCTCGCGGTCACCGCCGTTCCCGTTCTGGGACCGGGCGCTGCGAGCGCGATCAAGCCGTCGGTAATCGCCGCGAGTTCCTCCTCTCCCTCGAAGTCATCCTCGATCGCCGCGGCGGCAAGCCGAGCCACGAGTGGTGCCAGCCCCGAGTCGAGACCTCGACGGCCGATCGATCGCGCGGCGGCCGACCGGGTTTCGCTCGAAAAATCCTCGAGGGACGAGAGCAGGCGCGCAGCGCTCTTCTCTCCGGTGATCCCACCAAACAGCAGACAGGCATCTCGCCTGGATTCGGGATCCAGGTTCGACCACTCCGCATCGATGATTTCTTCAGCGACGTCACCCAGGCTCTCGAGGGTAGAAAGCGACGCTTCGGAGAGCGCCTCGTCGCGCCCAGCCAGCAGGATGGGAATGACCGCACTGGGTGTCGCCACGATTCCGAGAAACTGAATCAGGATCAATTTCATCGGCAGATCCGCTTCGGGCAATCGCTCGACGGCGCTCGCAATCACGCGGTCGCTCGCCAGTGCGGCAGCGCGAATTCGCGCCATCAGCGAATGATTCTGCTCGGGACCGACGTGTCCGACGATCCTCAGCAGCGAGCGAATCGAAGCTTCGCGAGTGGAGCGGGACCCGGAGCCGAGAGCCTTGAGGAGTATGGCGATGCCCTCTGCGTCGCCCTCGGCGCGGCCGACCAGCGACAGCCCCGCGTGGCCGAGGATCGGATCGTCCAAGACGGTTCCGAGCTCGCTCGCGCGAACCGGAAACTCCAACGCGTTGAGTGCGTGAATCGCAGAGAACCGCACCAACTGATCCTCATCGCTGTCAGCCGCCTTTGCGATCAACGCCGCGGGCACACCATCGCCGCCGATCGCGCCCAACGCGTCTGCTGCCGACGCTCGGACATTGGGATCGGGGTCCTCGAGCATCTCCTGGAGCGATTCGCTCGCGCTCGAATCCGCGATACCCGCAAGGGCATCGACGACCAACTTGCGCACGTCGACATCGCTGCTCGTACGTTCCGCGAGGAGAGCCGGGATCGCTTTCGCCCCGGAGTGTATGAGAGCATCCACGGCGGCGTTCCTGCGTCCGGGATTCTCTCCATCGCCGAGTGCGCGCACGAGTGCATTTGTCACATCGTTGGTTTCACCGCGCGCGACGAGGCGCTCGATCGATGCCTTTCGCACCCGCCAACTCGAATCGCCCAGGCATTCGATCAGAAGGCGGATCGCCTCCTCGGCGGGAAGCGCATCGACGCGCTCGACCGCCAGGCGGCGAACCTCTTCATCGCCGTCCCGAATATCCCGGGCGATGCTTTCGCGATCTCTCTCGTCGAATTCCAGACTCATGGCTTGCCTCGCGCTGCAGCCACCCGAAGCAGCTCTTCCTTCAGGAAGTCGCGCATCTCCTGAATCGAAGGATCGATGCGAGCCGAGAAGAGCGAACGCCCCTCTGCGATCTCGGGCTCCATGGCCTCGAGAACGTTGCCCGCGTCGACAGCGGCCTCGAACTTTTCCTTGCTGTAGAGAACGATGTCCGACACCACGATTCTCGCCAGGCGTTCCGCCTGCGCGACTTTTTCGTCGATTTCGGGATCACCTGTTTCCGGCCCTCGAGGCGCAACGCCCTCGGGCGTCGCGCCTGCTACGGAGGGTTCGAAGGAACCGACCGACCCGACGACATCGGATGCAGCGGGAGCCTCGGGTTGCGCAGCCGTCTCCGCGCTGGGAGCCGCTACCGGCTGAGCTACCGGAGCCGGTGCAGGTGGCATCTCCGGCGCGGGTGTGGGTGCCGGCATCGGCCGCTC
>JAFDBP010000005.1 GCA_019313245.1 Deltaproteobacteria bacterium | reverse complement strand
GGTCGTCTTCGACGAGTCGGGTGCGGGCGTGTTCGACCCAGGTGCTCAGATAGGCCTGTTGTTTCTGGCTCGCGAGCAGGGTGCGCTCCTGTTCGATCGCGGCCTGGAGTGCGGCCTCGTCGGGTGCGAAGCGCTCCAGGACCTGGATCAGGACCATCGATCCGTCGACTTCGAACACGCGATCCGAACTCTGGCCGGGCTGCAGGTTGAAGGCGGCGGCCATCACGGGCTCGCTCGCCCCGAGGTCCGGGATGTAGCCGTCGGGCCGGCGCTGGATTCGATCGCTGCGCACGAGGGTGAGTTGTTCGGCGCGCGCGGCATCTTCGAGACTGCTGCCGCCGCGGATCGCTTCGGCGAGCCGGTCGGCGATCGCGCGCTTCTCGGTCCGGGCCACCTCCTGCCCCATCAGCTCGGCGGCGATCTCTTCGCGGGTATCTTCGAAGCTGCGCTGCCGCGCTTCGCGATGTTCTTCCACCCGGATGATGTGATAGCCGTACTCGGTCTTGATGGGCTCGCTGATCGTTCCGGGTTCGAGTGAAAAGGCCGCGTCTTCGAACGCCTTCGTCATCTGGCCGCGCGCGAAAAATCCCAGATCACCGCCGTTGCTCTTCGAGCCCGGGTCTTCGCTCAGCTCGCTCGCGAGCGCCGCGAAGTCCGCGCCCTCGCGGATCTGCGCGAGGATTTCAGCGGCGCGCTGCTCGACGGCCGCGGCTTCTTCGGCACCGGCTTCCGCGTCGAGCGACAACAGGATGTGACGCGCGCGGACCTGCTCGGGCATGTTGTAGAGGCGCGATCGCTGCTCGTAGAGGGCCCGAAGCTCGCTCTCCTGGCTCGCGATGAAGGCCTGCAGCGCTTCGGCATCGGGCTCGAAGCCCGGAGGGGGAGCCTGCGCGCGCAGGCTCACGAACGCGATCTGGACCTGTTCCAGGCGCCGCGTGGCCGCCAGTCGCGCCTCGCCTTCGGAGACCTTGGCGAGTTGGCTCACGGTTCGCATGAATTTGCCCGCGAGCAGTGCCGCGCGCTGCTCGTGGATGAAATTGCGCTGATTGCCAAACTCGTACTCCACCCAGGCTTCGAACTGCCTGGGGTCGAAGCGGCCGTCTTCGGCCGTGAAATACGGAGAGGAGCTGATGGAGCGCTCGATCTCGCGCTTCGAAACCGCCATTCCGAGCGCGCTGGCCTGCTGGCTGAGGATCGCGCCTTCGATCAGGGATTGGACGGCGAGCTGGTCGAGGGTGTCGCTCATCGCTCGCGCGTCAAACTCGGAGCCGAGCTGCTGTTCGAGCATCGTCTGGCGCCGGGCACGGGTACGGCCGAATTCCCGCAGCCCGAAATTCTCTTCGCCGACCGAGACGACGATTCCCGGGGCGCGCCGGCCGGAGCCTCCCCCGACTCCGAGATAGAAGACCATGCCGGCGCCGACCGCGATCACGAAGAACGCGGTGACCCAGCGCTGACCCTGTCTGAGTATCTTGAGCATGGCTTTTCCCCCCCGTTCTGGGTCACGCTCGGGCACTCAGCTCGGAGCGGCTTTGGTCGATGAGACTCTCTGGAGGGATCGAAACTAAGGGCGCGCGGGCCAGCCAGCAAGTCCTGAACAAAACGAGGTTTTTCCTTGTACCCGATTTCTCACATTGGTACTCTCGGGCAGAGTTGTAGGGAATGGAAACGCTCAGCGAATTCGGATACTTAGGGACCCCGGATTCACCCCCCACGAACGCAGTGACAGGAGCCCTCAAGTGATCCTCGACCCGATTCTCGGTTGGTTCTCAAACGATCTCGCAGTCGACCTCGGGACTGCGAACACGGTCGTCTACGCGAAGGGCAAGGGGATCGTGGTTTCGGAACCGAGCGTCGTGGCGGTCGTGCGCGACACGCGCGGCGTCGACAAGGTTCGCGCCGTCGGCAAAGAGGCGAAGGAGATGCTCGGGCGCACGCCGGGCAACATCGTCGCGATTCGGCCGATGAAAGATGGTGTCATCGCGGATTTCGAGATCACCGAGGCGATGCTCCGCTACTTCATCATGAAGGTGCACGATCGCAAGCGCCTGGTTCGGCCGCGCATCGTGATCGCCGTACCGTCGGGAATTACGGAAGTCGAGAAGCGCGCGGTTCGCGAGTCTGCGATGTCGGCGGGGGCGCGGGAGGTCTATCTGATCGAAGAGCCGATGGCGGCTGCGATCGGCGCCGGGCTGCCCGTCACGGAACCTTCCGGGAACATGATCATCGACATCGGCGGCGGCACGACGGAAGTCGCGGTCATCTCGCTGTCCGGGATCGTCTACGCCAACTCGACACGCGTCGGTGGCGACAAGATGGACGAGGCGATCATCAACTACGTGAAGCGACGCTACAACCTGCTGATCGGCGAGCGAACGGCCGAACTCATCAAGATTTCGATCGGAACCGCGTATCCCGAAGACGATATCCGCTCGATGGAGGTCAAGGGGCGAGACCTCGTCGCGGGTGTTCCGAAGACCCTCGAGCTCAAGTCCGAGGAAGTGAGGGAGGCGCTGTCCGAGCCGGTGAATGCGGTCGTCGAGAGCGTGAAGATCGCGTTGGAGCGCACGCCCCCCGAGCTGGCCGCGGATATCGTCGACAAGGGAATCGTGTTGGTTGGGGGCGGTTCGCTGCTTCGCAACCTCGATGTTTTACTCCGGGAATCCACGGGATTGCCGGTGATGCTGGCGGAAGACCCCCTGACCGCCGTAGCGATCGGGACCGGGCGCACGCTAGATGAAATTCCACTCCTCAAGGAAGTGGCGATTCGCTCCTGATTCCGGTCGGTCCACCGCGCGTGGAGTGGGGCCATGGCCGAATTTCGCAATCGAACACCCGTAACCGCCCTCGCGGTGGGACTGGTGGCGTTCGCCGTCGTCGCGATGGTCGTGGATCGCCGTTCTGCACCCGGCGGCCCGCAGAGCGAACTCTCGGGTTGGACCGGCGCGATTCTCGACATCGCCGCACCCGTCCAGAAGATGATCGCCTTTCCGTTCGACCTCACCCAGAACGCCTGGCGCCACTATGTGTCGCTGCTCGACGCGAGTGACACCAACGAAGGTCTTCGCGCCCGGCTCGCTGAGGTCGAGGAGGAAAACCTGCAGTTGCGCGAGGCGCTGATCGCGAGCGGCAGGCTCGCGCGCATCGCCGAGATCCGGGCGGACTTCGAGGTGCCGATGCTTCCCTCGGAACTCGTCGGCGTCGATCCGTCGCCGTGGTTCCGCTCGGTGCTCGTCGATCGCGGGCGCGAGCACGGTGTGCGCTCGGGGATGCCGATCATCTCGGAGCACGGGCTGGTGGGCCTGGTCACCGCGACGTCGATGCGCGCCGCGAAGGCGATGCTCGTGCTGGATCGCCAGAGCGCGGTCGACGGAATCATCCAGCGCAGCCGCTCGCGCGGAATCGTGCGAGGCCGGGGAACCGGCGAGATGGATTTCGAATTCGTGACCCGCGGCAGCGACGTCCGCATCGGCGACGTCGTGATCAGCTCGGGACTCGGAGGTGTCTATCCCAAGGGGATCCGCATCGCGGAAGTCGTCTCGGTGTCGGATCCCGGGTCGGCGCTGATGCAGACCGCGAGGTTGGTTCCCGCGGTGGATTTCGGCCGGCTCGAACAGGTCTTCGTGATTTTGCGACGCGGCCCGACGATGGAGTTGCTCTACGCGGGCGAGCCGGAGGTCGACCTCGGCGCGACCGCGTCGGAGAGGTCGGGTCCTTGAAGCGCGTTCTCGCTCTGCTGGCGATCGGCACGCTCGCACCGATGATCCAGGGAGCCATCGGCACGTTCATTCCGCTGCAATATTGCCCCGACCTCGGGCTGCTGCTGGTGGTGGGGCTGGGTCTGTGTTGGCCCAGCAGCGCGGGTGGCATCGCGCTCTCGGCGGCGTTGGGCCTGATCGCGGATCTGCTCTCGGGATCGCTGCTCGGGCTGCACATGCTGTTGCGGATCTTTGCGTTTGGTGCCGCGCGCGGGTGCAGCCGCCAGCTGAATCTGCGCGGTGTGATTCCGCGGGCGACCTTCGTCGCGGGCCTGACGGTCGTCACCGCGCTGGGAACCGGTGCGCTCACCGCCTTCTTCGGCGTCGGTCGAGGCGTGGATGGCGAGATGTTGCGCGAGCTCGTCCCGCACGCGCTGATCAACGGCGCATTCGCACCCCTCGGTGTGTGGCTCGTCGAGCGGATCTCGAACTGGCTCAGTGAGGTCGATGCCGGGCACCATCTGCTGCAGCTTCGGCCGCGCAACCGACTGACCTGATGCCGATCGAAGAGGCCGGAGTCGGGCGCCTCGCCGCTGGGGTCGATCCCTCGATCGTCAATCGGTTGATCTTCATCGCCATCGCAATCGTGCTGACCTTTGGCGTATTCGGGGTGCGGCTGTTTCAACTTCAGGTCATCGAGGGCGAAGACCTCGGCAATCGCGCGCGCCGCAATTCGGTTCGCACGGTTCATCTGGAGGCTCCGCGCGGTGACATCCTCGATCGCTTCGGCCGCGAACTCGCCACCACGCGTCCCGCATTTGGCGTGCAGGTGATGCCCGCCGAGATGCGGGAGCGGGAGTTGACGCTCGCGGCACTCGGCAGCCTGCTCGACCTGGATCCCGGCGAACTCTCCGAACGGGTCGGCAACCCCCGGGGCCGACGCCGCTTTCAGCCGGTGCGGATCGCCGTGGACCTCCCGCACGACTCGCGAACCCGGGTGGAATCCCACCTCTACGCGTTGCCGGGCGTGTTCACCGACGTGACTCCGCGCCGTTATTACGTGGGCGGTTCGCTCGCGGCGCACGTGCTCGGATACACCGGAGAGATCCAAACCGCGCAACTCGAAAAGCGCGCGTTCGCCGATTACCGCAGCGGCGACGTGATCGGCCAGGCCGGGGTGGAGAGCCGCTTCGAGAGCGTTCTGCGCGGGCGCGCGGGTGGCCGCAACGTGGTGGTCGATGTGGCGGGGCGGGTCGACGAGGTGCTCGACGAGGTCGAAGCCACGCCGGGCGGCACCGTGGTGCTCACCATCGATCGCGACCTGCAGAGGGTTGCGGAAGAGGCCTTCTTGCCCGATGTGATCGGCGGCCAGGAAAAGCGCGGTGCGGTGGTGGCGCTCGATCCGCGCAGCGGCGATGTACTCGCGCTGGTGTCGCACCCGACCTTCGATCCGAACAGTTTTGCGGGCGGCATCGATTCGGCGAGCTGGAAACAACTCACGGAGAGCGAGGGTCGGCCGATTCAAAACCGCGCGCTGGCCGGACAGTATCCGCCCGGTTCTACCTACAAGGCCTTCGTGGCGGCGGCCGGTCTCGAAGAGGGCGCGATCACCACCGAAGATCGGGTGTTCTGCCCCGGCACGTTCAAGCTCGGGCGTCGGACCTATCGCTGTTGGAAGCGCGGCGGACACGGATGGGTGGATCTGCACGAAGCCCTGAAGCGCTCGTGTGACGTCTTCTTCTACCAGCTGGGCCTCAAGCTCGGGATCGATCGCATCGCCTTCTTTGCGAACGGTTTCCATCTCGGCCGCAAGACGGGCATTGCGCTCGGTGGCGAGTCGCCGGGCCTCGTCCCGACACAGGCCTGGAAGGAGCGCCGCTTCAGTGAGATCTGGTTGAAGGGAGAGACGGTCTCGGCTTCGATCGGCCAGGGCTACAATCTCACCACGCCGCTGCAATTGGCGGTTGCGTACGCGGCAATCGCGAACGGTGGTGCGATCTTGAAGCCGCGCATCCTGCTCCGCCAGACCGGCCCCGACGGAGAAGTCGAGCAGGGACCCGAGCCCGAGCTGCTCGGGAAGGTGCCCGTCTCGCCCGAGCACCTGGCGACGATCACGCGCGCG
The DNA here is from genome assembly GCA_019313245.1 of Deltaproteobacteria bacterium. GTDB lineage: Bacteria > Myxococcota_A > UBA9160 > UBA9160 > SMWR01 > JACZVU01. The sequence goes on along the minus strand of JAFDBP010000005.1, from coordinate 9,415 downwards.
CTCGAGGCCGTGGTGCACGAAACCGGTGGCACGGGTGGGCGCGCGCGCGTCGACGGTGTGCGCACGGCGGGCAAGACCGGAACCGCCCAGGTGGTTCGCCTCAAAGAAACCGAGGATCTGGAGGAAGAGGAGATCCCGTTCAAGTTCCGGGATCACGGCTGGTTCGCGGCTTTTGCACCCGTCGAGGCGCCCGAGATCGTGGTCGTCGCCATCTCGGAACACGGCGGGCACGGGGGGAGTGCGGCGGGCCCGATCGTGCAGGCCGTGCTCGCGCGCTATTTCAAGACGTCGATGCCCGAGGAGCCCCCGAGACAGGCGAATCCGCCGCAGCCGCTCAGCCCGCCCGACGCACCCGAGGAGGTCGCTCAAATTGTTCGGGATTGATCGGCGACTGTTGCAGAATTTCGACTGGATGCTGCTGCTGCTCGTCATCGCAATCGTCGGTATCGGAATCATCAATCTCGCTTCCGCAACCCACGTCGATGGCGAGCTGACGGGCGAAGTCCGTCGACAACTCATCTCTGTCGGGCTCGGCGGCGTCGGGATGCTGCTGATTCTGGCGATCGACTACCGCCACTACGAGCGATTCGCGACGCCGGCGCTGTTGGTCTGCATCGCGCTGCTCGCTGCGACATTGGTGTTCGCGCCGGTGACGCGAGGCAGCCAGAGCTGGTTGTTCGGGGGGCGGCTGCAACCCTCGGAGCTGGCCAAGCTCGGGTTGGTGGTCGCGCTGGCTCGTTACTTCCACCGCAACCCGCCCGGGGAGATCCGTCGTTTGCGCGATCTGATACGCCCGGGCCTGATCGTCGCCGTGCCCGTCGGGCTGATCGTGATGCAACGCGACATGGGTGTGGCGCTGCTCACGCTATTGATCGCCTCGACCTATCTGGTGCTCACGCGGATCTCGTGGCGCTCCTGGATCGGCGTCGCGTTCGTCGGCATTGCGACGCTGATCACGCTGTGGATGTTCGTGCTGCAACCCTATCAGCAGCGGCGCATTCTCGACGTCATCGATCCGGGTCGCGATCCGCTGTCGTCGGGCTATCAGGCGATTCAATCGCGCATTGCGATCGGGTCCGGTGGCTTGCTCGGGACCGGCTACCGCGCGGGAACCCAGACCCAGCTGCGCTTCCTGCCCACACAGCACACCGACTTCGCGTTCTCGGTGCTCGCCGAAGAATGGGGCTTCGTGGGCAGCTGCGCGGTGTTGTCGCTGTATTTGACGCTCCTGCTCTGGGGGCTGCGGATCGCGCGCAATTCGAAGGACGGTTTCGGCGCGATGCTCGCGGTGGGATTGGTGGGGACGATCTTCTGGCCATTGGCGCTGAACATCGGCATGGTGCTCGGTCTCGCGCCCGTGATCGGCGTGCCGCTGCCGCTGTTTTCGTACGGCGGGTCCGCGCTCGTGACGTCGCTGATCGGGCTCGCCTTACTGATGAACGTTTCCATGCGTCGCTACGTGTTCTAATTTCTAAAGCCGCAAACCCGCGCGACTCACATTTGCCAGGCGGTCGCGATAGGATCGCGCCATGACGCAGGCCCCCATCGAACGCACGATGCCCCGGATCGGCGCGTTCTTCGACATGGACAAGACGATCCTCTCCGAGAATTCGGCGACGCTCTACATGCGTTACCAGTACCAGCGCGGCCAGATGAGCAAGCGCGAGCTGCTCAGGGGATTCGGCGCCTACATCCAATACAAGATCGGGATTCTCGACATCCGAAGCTGGACGCTCGACATGATGGTTCAGTTCAGCGGCAAGAGTGAAAAAGAACTCGAGCGGGAATCGATTGCCTGGGTCGAGGAGATGGTGGTCGATACCATCTATCCCGAGGCCGAACGGCTCGTCGCGGAGCACCTCGCCCAAGCGCACGTGGTCGCGATCGTCTCCGGGGCCACCGCCTTCGTGGTGCGGCCGATCGCGGCGCGCCTCGGGATCGAGCACATCCTCTACACCCGACTCGAAGTCGAGAACGGCCTGTTCACGGGGCGCGTGGTCGAGCCGATCTGTTTCGAAGAGGGAAAGATCTACTGGCTGCAGCAATTCATCGACGAGCAGGGGATCGAACTGGCGAAGAGTTACTTCTACACCGACTCGATCACGGATCTGCCGCTGATGGATCTCGTCGGCCATCCCGTCGCGACGAATCCAGATCCGCTGCTGTATCGGACGGCGGTGAAGCGCCGCTGGCCGGTCCGCTTCTTCGATCCCCCGAAGGCCGCCGCCCGGTCGGCGGCGGTGTGATCGCAGTTGCACAATTCTTGCCGGTATTTTTGCAACGCCCGGTAACCGGTGATTCTGCGGTATCCTGATCTCCGTGCGAATCGCAATCGGATTGCTGCTGCTGTTCTCTGCCGTATCCGCGAAGGCGGAGACCGTCTTCGTCGAGGCCGGTCGGGATACGACGCTCATCGAGGAGCCGGCCGGTGCGCTGGCAAACGGGTCCGGCCCCGTGTTCTTCGTGGGCCGCACCAATCAGCGACAGAACAGCGTGCGCCGCGGTCTGATCTACTTCGACGTCGCCGCAGCGCTACCCGAGCGCGCTCGTGTCGAGAGCGCCCGGCTGACGCTCCATATGTCGCCGAGCAACGTGGCGCCTCACCCAATCGAACTGCACCGATTGCTCGCCGCGTGGGGCGAAGGAGCCTCGTCCGCCTCGGGTGGCAGCGGTGACGTCTCCGCGCCGGGCGATGCCACCTGGATCCATACGTTTTTCAGCGATGCGTTCTGGGTGAAGCCGGGCGGCCACTTCGTCGTGCGCGCGAGCAGCTCGCGAGAGGTGAGCACCCCTGCGTTCTACACGTGGGAGAGTACGCACAAGATGGTCGCGGACGTTCGGCTCTGGCTCGCGGCGCCGGAGCTGAACTTTGGCTGGATCCTGCTCGGTGACGAGACGACGCCCCAGAACGTGAAGAGCTTTGCGAGCCGCGAGGCACCGGACCCATCGCTGCGGCCCATCCTCGAGCTGACCTACAGCCTTCCCACCGAGTAGCTGTGAGGGCTCGACTGCGGCCAGGCTCGGTGTCGCGCGCAGCGTCGTGCGCCGGATCGTTCGACGGCCCCGCCGGTGCCAGCGAATCGGTCGCCGGTGTCCGGAGAGGTGTTCGGTAACGCCACGATCTGTGACCATTTGTCCCTGTAGAACAAGACTGGGGCATATTGACCCAACAGTTCGAGCGGAAAGTTCCGCTCCTGCGAGGAAGATGTTCCAACGGCGAATCCTCGCGGGTATATAGATTGCAGTGCCGGTCACCAAACGGTGGAGGAATCCCGACGATGACGTTTTCGCCCCTCGCTCGAATTGCCCTGATCGCAAGCTTGCTGCTGCTCGCCGGTCCGGTTCATGCGGACACGGTGATCCTTCAGCCCAGTCGGGACAACACGCTGTTCGAGCCGATCGTGAAGGACGGTCTGCAAGACCGATCGAACGGCGCCGGTGTCGCGATGTTCGCGGGCAAGGTCAGGGACGCGCTCAACGCGACCGGCCAGGTCGCGGTGCGCCGGGCGGTGCTGGGGTTCGACATTGCCGCCAGCGGCATCCCGGCGGGCTCGACGATCGACAGCGTGACGCTGAGTCTGAGCTGCACCAAGGCCAGGCTGAATACCAATTTCAACTTCCGACTGCACAGGCTCCTGAGCGACTGGGGTGAGGGCGCCTCCAACACCGGCAATTCGCAGCAGGGTCGAGGCGAAACGCCGGCGACGGGCGATGCCACCTGGCAGCACACCTTCTACAGCGATCAGTTCTGGTCGACACCCGGCGGTGACTACAACGGCACGGCCAGCGCGACGATCCCGGTCGGCGGCCAGGGCAGCTACACCTGGGGCTCGACGTCGGGCATGGTGGCCGACGTTCAGAATTGGTTGAACAATCCCGCGCAGAATTTCGGCTGGATCCTGGTCGGTGACGAGAGCCAGACCCAGACCGCCAAGGTATTCGCCACGCGCGAGAACACCTCGGACGGCGGCGCCCTCAAGCCGCAGTTGACCATCAACTACACGCCCCAGCAAGTCTCGGGGGGCTGCTGCCAGGGCTCGAGCTGCAGTGTCGAGACATCGACCAGCTGCGATTCGCTCGGAGGGGTCTATCAGGGTGACGGCAGCTCCTGCTCGCCCAATCCGTGCGTCCAGGCGTTCGGCGCGTGCTGCGCGAACAGCGGAACCTGCAGCGAGGACACGCAGAGCAGCTGCGAAGTCGGCGGCGGCACCTTCCAGGGCGACGGTTCCACCTGCGCCTCGGTCGAGTGCCCGGTGCAGCTCACGCCTTATCTCGACGCACTGCCGGTACCGGGCCCGGCGACACCCGTCAGCGGATCGCCCGGGAGCACCGCGACGTATGACATCGCGATGAAGGAGTTCCAGCAGCAGCTCCACTCCGAGCTGCCGCCGACCACGGTCTGGGGATACGACGACGGCACCGGGCCCTTCACGCCGGGCCCCGTGATCGTGGCGCGCACCGATCAGCCCGTGACCGTCAATTGGCTCAACGACCTCCGCGAACTCGACACCGGATTGTTGCGCACGGACCACTATCTGGAGCAGAGCGCGGACGACCTCAGCTGCATACACGGAGCGGTGAACGATGCCAAGACGGTCGTGCACCTGCACGGTGGCCACGTGCCCGCCGACGTGGACGGTTATCCGGAATCGACGTTCCTGCCGGGCGCACCCGCGGTGCAATACGTGTACCCGAACAACCAGTGGGCGGCGCCGGTCTGGTTTCACGACCACGCGCTGGGCATCACGCGCCTCAACGTCTACATGGGTCTGGCCGGCATGTACCGCATACGCGACGACGTCGAGGATGCGCTCAATCTGCCCACGGGCGAATACGAGGTCCCGCTGATTCTGCAAGATCGGAAGTTCAACCCGGACGGCTCGTACTTCTACCCGGGAACCTGGCAGGACATGTTCTTCGGCGACAAGGTGATGGTGAACGGCAAGGTCTGGCCGTACCTCGACGTCAAGAAGGGCAAGTACCGCTTCCTGCTGCTGAACGGTTCGGGTTCTCGCGTCTACACGCTGTCCTTCGTACCGCCGACGGGAACGCTGACGTTTTCGGTGATCGGCAACGAGGGCGGCCTGCTCGAACAGCCCGCCAACGGTGTGAGTTCGCTCACGATCGGGCCCGGCGAACGCTACGAAGTGATCGTCGACTTCGCCTCGTATGCGAACAACACCGAAATCCTGCTGGAAAACAGCGCTCCCGCTCCGTACCCGAATGGTTCGGTCGACGTGACCCAGGTGATGAAGTTCGTCGTCCAGCCCCAGGGCGGCGATACCGACCCGATCCCGAGTTCGCTGCGCACGATCGAGCGCTTGCAGGAAGGCGATGCGGTGATGACGCGCGATCTGGAACTCAAGAAGTCGGGGCTCGATGCGTGCGGCCGCTCGATCTGGGAGATCAACGGCCTGCACTGGGACGACATCACCGAGGAGCCGGTGCTCGGCACCACCGAGATCTGGCGTTTCATCAACGACTCGGGCGTCGCCCACCCGATGCACATGCATCTGGTGTTCTTCCAGATCCTGGACAGGGATGGATTCACGCGCGGGTCCGGCGGTGAGATCATCCCCAACGGAAACCCGCAGTCACCGCCGCTCGAAGAGAGCGGCTGGAAGGACACCGCGATGGTGGCTCCGAACGAAATCCTGCGGGTGATCGCGCGCTTCGACGACTACACGGGTCTCTACGCCTACCACTGCCACATCCTCGAGCACGAAGACCACGAGATGATGCGGCAGTTTCGCGTCGTGCCGGAGCCCGCAGTCGCGCTCGGCTTCGCCAGCGGCGCCGCAATGCTCGCATGGCTGTCGCGACGCAGGCGTCGAATGAGGTAGAGGACCGAGAAGTGTTGGTCGCCTCGACAGCGGCTGTCGGGGCGACCTCTGTGCGTCGGCGAATCTCAGGCGCCGCGGACTAGAGCAGTTTCTCGATCGCCGCTTCGAAGTCGGCCTTGGGGCGGGCGCCTTGCAGTTGTTCCACGACCTGGCCGTTCTTGAACGACAGGATCGTCGGGATCGCGCGGATGCCGTACTGGCCCGGGGTGCCGTGATTCGAATCGATGTCCATCTTCGCGATCTTGACGCGGTCGCCGTACTGATCGGCGAGTTCCTTGATCACGGGCGCGATCTGCTTGCACGGTGCGCACCACTCCGCCCAGAAATCGACGATCACCGGTTTGTCGGATTGCAAAATTTCCGCCTCGAAGTTCTGATCCGTCACATCGACAATTTCAGCCATGTTCACCTGCTCTCCTCTGGGCGATTGCCTGCCAGCGCTTCGTCGCCGGTTCGACCTCTTCGATCCGGGTGTGCTGTGGAACCACGCGTGAGGCGAGAGGGTACCGCGCGGCGCCGGCTTTGCTCCCCGTTGACGCTGGGGGCGCTCATCGGTACGTTGCTGGTTCCCGATCTCCTTGTTTTGTAAGGGTTTTCTCTACGTCGGAGGTGTCATGCGCAACGCCAGGGGCGCCGATTCCAGCGCCCCAGCCACCTCGGAAGGTGCGGTCGAATCGTAATGGGACGCATCGTTCTGGCCGAAGGAGATATCTCGGAAGCGGACGTCGACGCGGTCGTGAACGCGGCGAACAGCGCGTTGATTCTGGGCTCGGGCGTCGCGGGCGCGATCGCCGCGCGCGGTGGCCCGTCCATTCAGGAGGAGTGCGATGCGATCGGGCCGATCGCAGTCGGCGATGCCGTCGTGACGGGGGCGGGGAATCTGCCGGCGAGGCACCTGATTCACGCGGCGGGGATGCCGCCCGGCGGCGTCGCGACGGAAGAGAGCGTCCGATCCAGCGTGCGCCGCAGTCTGGAGCTCGCCAACGAGAAGGCCTGCCGCTCGATTGCGATCCCCGCGATCGGTGCGGGAGTCGGGGGATTCTCGGAGCAGCGCTGTGCCGAAATCCTGCTCGAGGAGGCGCGTGAACACCTGGCGGGCGAGACGACCCTCGAGGAAGTGCGATTCGTGCTCTTCGGTGAGCCCACCTATCGCGTCTTTGAAATGGCGAAGGACGCCGAGGCGGTCCGGGCGCAGCTGGCTCGCCTGCGCTCTCGTTGAAGCGGGCGACTCGGATCGATCCGGCGCGCACGTCGCGCCGCGCTCGCGTCGACCTCGCTGCGCTAACCTCCTACGCCGATGGGCCACCGTCGACGCGGGGCCATAGATTGATGGGGTGAAGATGCAGATCCTGCAATGGACATCCGCGGTGTATCTGATTGCGGGCCTGGGTGCGGGAATCGGTCTGGCGCTCAGAACGAATCGCTTCGAGCGCGCCGCGATCGGGCTGCTCGCGGCGGGCGCGGTCCTCCACGCAGTGTCATTCGCCCTGCTTCACACCGCCGAGAATCCGCCCCCGCTCACCGACATGCGCGCGGCGCTCTCCTTCACGGCCTGGGGTGGCGTCGTCTTCTACCTGTTGTTTCTGAAGCGATCGAGCCTGCAGCACCTCGCGGTCGTCGTGGCGCCCGCGGCTTTTCTCGGGGTGTTTCTGGACACGTTTCGCCCGCCGCTCCAAGCGCCGACCGAAGCCGCGGCGGGTTCGTGGCCCCATGCGCACGTCATGCTGTCGAGTGCGGGCATCGCGCTGCTCGGGTTGGCGGGTCTCGCGGGACTCACCTTCCTGATCGAACACGCGCAACTGAAGTCGAAGAAACCGCTCGATCGCCGCTTGCCGCTGCCGTCACTCGAAGCGCTCGATCGCGTGAATGCGCTGTCGCTCGCCGTGGGATTCCTGTTGTTGACCCTCGGTGTGATCACCGGAGTATTCTGGTTGGAGTCCACGCAGGGCATCCTCTGGTCGGGCAAGGCTCACGGGGTCTGGACGTTCGTCGCCTGGGTGATCTACGGGGGGTTGGTGATCGCGCGTTTCGTCGCCAAGCAGGGGTCGCGGCAGTCGGCGGCCAGCGCGGTGGCCGGCTTCATCTTTCTCGTCTTCGCGGTGGTCGGATTGGAGATCATCTCGTGAAGATGATCCTGCTGGGCATGAATCACGAAAGTGCGCCCGTCGAGGTGCGCGAGCGCATCGCGGTCGATGAGCCGGCGCCGCTGCTGCAGAAACTCGTCGCGAGCGACGGCATCGAGGAGGCCGTGCTCTTCTCTACCTGCAATCGCGTCGAGGTTTTGGTGCTGACGCGATCGCTGGAAAGCGCCCGCCTTCGCATGAACGCGTTCTTCAGCCGCGACCTCATGCGCGACGACCGTCCGGTCGACTTCGATTTCGAAGAGGTGATGTACGAGTACCGCGATGCGGAAGCCGTGAATCACGTGCTGCGGGTCGCCTCGTCGCTGGATTCGATGGTCGTCGGCGAGCCCCAGATCCTGGGTCAGACCAAAGACGCCTATCGCATCGCCTGCGAGTGCGGTTCGTGCGGGCCGATTCTCGGGCGATTGTTCCAGCACGCCTTCGCTACCGCCAAGCGGGTCAAGACCGAAACCCGCATCGCCGAGCGTCCGGTCTCGGTAGCTCGGGTTGCGGTGGATCTCGCGAAGCAGATCTTCGAGCGTTTCGACGAGAAGCGCGCGCTGTTGATCGGCGCGGGAGAGATGAGCGAGATGGCGCTGCGGACGCTGAAGAAGCACGGTCTCGCGTCGATCAGCGTCGCCAATCGCACGCCAGAGCGCGCCGCCGCACTCGCCGAGCAGTTTGGCGCCACGGCTCACGGACTCCACGAACTCGAGGCGCTGCTCGGAGAGACCGACGTGGTGATCACCTCGATCGGTGGCGACGGTCCGATCCTGACCCTCGGCCTCGCGAAGCAGGCGATGCGCAATCGGCGCAACCGGCCGCTGTTCGTGATCGACATCGGAGTGCCGCGCAACGCGGATCCCGCGATCGATGCGATCGACAATCTCTATCGCTACGACCTCGACGACCTCGGTGCGGTGGCGAGCAAGAACGCCGAGGAGCGCGCGCGCGAAGCCGAGCGCGGGATGGCGATCGTCGTCGAAGAGCAGCAGCGTTTCGACGGCTGGTTCTCCGCCCTGCGCGCAGTCCCGACGATTCGCAACCTGCGCGAACGCGCCGAATCGATTCGGACGCGCGAACTCGAAAAGATGCTCGGACGGCTCGAGCTCGGCGAGAGCGAGCAAGCGGCTGTCGACGCGTTGACCAAGGCGATCGTCAACAAGATCCTGCACGCTCCGGTTTCGTGCCTGCGGCGGGAGGCGGAGCGGGAAGAGGGCATGGCTTATCTCGAAACGGCTCGGATTCTGTTTGCACTCGACGAGGAATTCAAACGCAAGTGACTACGATTCGAATCGCTACACGCGCGAGTGATCTCGCGCTCTATCAGGCTCGTTATGTGGCCTCTCGGCTCGAAAACGAACTCGGCGCATCGACCGAGATCGTTCCGGTGAAGACCACGGGCGATCGAATCCAGAGCATTTCGCTTGCGAAGATCGGCGGCAAGGG
>JAFDBP010000004.1 GCA_019313245.1 Deltaproteobacteria bacterium | reverse complement strand
GCGCTCGCCCGAAGTCAGCGCCACCGTCAGCCCCAGGATCTGATCGCACGGAGGCCCGAGGGCGCGCGGCCCGACCGACGCGGCGGCGATACAGCCGCCGACCGTCGCGTCGCGGCCGGCCGGATCCAGCGCGAGTTCCCAACCGCTGCCGGCCAGGGCCTCGCGCACCTCGCGCAGCCGCGTGCCCGCTCGCACGTTGCAGACGCCCTCGCCGGCGTCGAATTCTTCGATCCCCGCGAGGCGTCCGGTCGACAGGAACGCGTCCAGGCCGGTCGGCGGATTCCCGATGCCCGCCTGGCTGCCGCTGCCGCGCACCGCAACCGCGAGCCCGCAATTTCGCAGCGCCACCAGCGTGCGGGACAACGCTTCGCCGTCGCACGGGCTCAGTGTCAGCGCAGCCGCCAGGCCGTCCAGCTCGACGGGGTCGTGCTGCTGCAGGCCGGCGTCCCCGACGGCAACGCGCAGCGCTTCGATTTGATCGGGAGCCGGCATCAGTCGAATTCGACGCGGTCGTAGCCGCGCGTCTTCGGGTTGGACTCGACGCAGAATCGCGTCGTCGGAAAGATCTTGCCCGGGTTGCAGACACCGTCCGGATTGAAGCAGTCGCGAAATCCCTTCATGGCTTCCATGTCCGCTTCGCTGAACACGAGCTGCAGGAATTCGCGCTTTTCGTTCCCGACGCCGTGCTCGCCCGTGATCACACCGCCCGCCCGCACACAACACTCGAGAATTTCCGCGCCGGCGGCGACCACGCGCTCGAGCACAGCGGGATCGCGGCGATCGAACGAGATGTTCGGGTGGAGGTTTCCATCGCCGGCGTGAAACACGTTCGAGAGCGTCAGCTCGTAGCGGTCGCCGATGGCGCAGATCTCGTCGAGCACCTCGGGCAACTTGCTGCGCGGAACCACCGCGTCGTGAACGTAGAGGTCCGGCGCCAGTCGCCCCATCGCGCCGAACGCCCCCTTGCGCGCGCGCCAGAAGCGCTCGCGCTCGGATTCGTCCGCCGCCACCTCCACCTGCGTGGCTCCCTCGCGCGCGCTGATCTGCTCGACGCGCTCCACCTGCGAGGGCAGCGCGACCGCCGCACCGTCGAGCTCGACGAGCAGCACGGCCCCGGCGTCGGCGGGAAGCCCCGCCGCGTAGACGCTGGCCTCGAGCGCCGCGATCGTGCGCCGGTCGATGATCTCGAGCGCCGCGGGCGTGAGCCCCGAGCCGATGATGCCGCCGACCGCGCGACACGCAGTCACCACATCCGGAAAACTCACGAGCAACGTCTCGACGCGCTCGGGGATCGGTTCGAGGCGCACCGTCGCCTGCGTCACGATTCCGAGCGTGCCCTCACTTCCGACGATCGCCCCGACCAGGTTGTAGCCCGGCGAAAATCCGCTCGGCGATCCGAGGCGAACCACGCTCGCATCCGGCAACACGAGTTCGATCGAGAGCACGTGATTGGTCGTCGTGCCGTATTTGAGCGTGTGCGGGCCGCCGGAGTTTTCGGCGACGTTGCCGCCGATCGTACAAACCAGCTGACTCGACGGATCCGGCGCGTAGAACAGACCGTGCTCGAGCGTTCGCTTGGAGAGATCCGCGTTGACCACACCGGGCTCGACGATCGCGTAGCGATCCTCGACATTGACCTCCAGGATTCGATTCATCCGAGAGCACTCTACGATCACGGCGCCGTCGTTCGCGATCGCGCCGCCCGAAAGGCCGGTGCCCGCACCCCTGGGTACGAACGGCACGCCGTGGGCGCGGCAGGCCGACACGACCGCGCAGACTTCCTCGCGGCTGCGCGGCAGCACCACCGCGCTGGGCTTTCCCGAGTGAAGCGTCAACCCGTCGCATTCGTAGACGAGCAATTCTTCGGGCTGGTGGAGGCAGCCGGCCGTACCCACGATGGCTTCGAGTTCGCCGACCAGAGATGACATGCGGTCATTCTAGTGGACGCAGCGCGATCCTGTTCGAGGTGATTCGCCCCGCAGCGGGGCCGTCGGCGGAAGACGTCGGGCGTTCGAGTCGAGCTACGCGAGCCCGAGTCGCTCGAGATCCTCTTCGCTGAGCCCGAGATGGTGTCCGACTTCGTGGCGAACCGTGATCTGGATCTGCTCGATCAGATCGTCGCGATCGCGGCAGATCTTCTCGACGTTCTTCTTGAACAGGATCACGCGCGTGAAATCGCCGTCGTGCTGCACCGATTCGGCCTCGGTGCGCGGCACGCCGATGTAGAGGCCGAGAACCTGCGGCGACACGTTCTGCTCGGCGATCATCTCTTCCGAGGGGTAATCCTCCACCACGATCGGAACATCGACGATGTATTCCCGAATCGAGCGCGGCAGGTTGTCGAGGGCTTCGATCACGACATCGCGAAAGAAGTTGTCGTCGACCCGCGCGGGCAGTGGGTAGTGATCGGGGTCCAGCGCGTTGGCGCGGTCGAAGCACGCCTCGGCGAGTTCGTCATCTCCCAGGCGCTCGTGAACCAGCGCGAGGTGGTAGAAGGCGTGGCTCGACTCGCCGTCGAGCGCGGTCGCGGACATCAGCGACCGCCGCGCCTCGCCAAAGCGGCCCAATTCGAACAGGATCTGTCCCTCGAAGGCCCGGTAGATCGAAACCTCACCCGACGTCTTCAGACCGCGCCGGACCAGAAACAGGGCGCCCTCGAGGTCGTCGAGATAGAAGACCGCCTTCGCCTTCAGGTAGTGGATCTCGGCCTGCGTGGTGCGATCGAGGCGCGGCAGGTCGGGGGCGCCGGATAAGAGTTCGTCGGCGAGCGCGACCGCCTGCTCGAACTCGCCGAGGTCCTCCACGAGGAGTTCGATCCGATTCAGATGTGCAGTCGTGAATTTGGGATCGGCGCTCAACGAGCGCGAAAACTCGTGGAGCGCCTCGTCGATCTTGCCGTTGTCCCAGAGGATTTCGCCGCGGCCGTTGTGGGCTTCCGCGCCGTCCGGGTGTGCGATGAGCGCTTCGTCGAGCCAGGCCAACGCCTCATCGGTCCGGCCGCCGTGCGATGCCTCCATCGCCTGATCCAAACAATCCCAATACCGATCGATTCTTTCCATAGTCCGTCGCTGGAGGGGTACGCGGTCCGATCCGCGCCCGCGATTTATCGAATTATAGCAGAGCGCCCTGTTCGACCGGGCTTCGCACGTCCGTCGGAACAATCTCGTAAGTGTATGTTAAATAAAGGTTTTTTGACTTTTTCGAGCGCGCCGATCGCGACCGGCATGGCATCCGCAGCTGCGGGGATAAACCGGCGTTTTACGGCTGATTTTCGCTCCGGCAACTCACGCTCCGGCCGGCGGCTCCAACTTGTCGGCGTGGATCAAGATGCGGGAGCAGTTGCCGCACGTGACGATCGCCTCGGCGCGCAGGATTTCGATGAAGGATTGGGGGGGAATTCCGACTCGGCAGCCCCCGCAGCGCTCCTCTCTGACCAGAATCACCGGGGGTCTGCGCCGCTTTGCGACGCGCTCGTAGTGGGACAGCAATTCCCCCTCGACGCCGGGCAGCACCTCGGCGCGAAGCGCCTGCAGTCGCGCAATTTCGGCGGTGCATTCCTCGTCGCGCGCGTCGATTGCGCGCCGCTCGGCGTCCAACCGCGCGCGAGTTTCCGCGGCCCGCTTTTCGGCTTCCTCCAACTCGGCGCGAGTCTGCTCGATGGCCTCCATGTGCTCGAGGATCTTGGTCTCGTGCTCCGAGATCGCCTCTCGGGCGTGGTCCATCTCGCTCAGCAGGGCCGTGTAGGCGTCGTTGGATTTGACCTGAAACTGCTGACCTTCGAGCTTTTGCAGCAGCGCTTCCTGGTCCTGGAGGGCGCCCTCCGCCTGGCGCATCCCGCCTTCGGTATCCTGCAGAGCCTGCTTGGCGACTGCGAGTTGCGCCTCGCACTCGCTGCGCTCGGCTTCGATTCGCTCCCGCTGGCCCGGCAGGCCGTCGTATTCTGTCTGAAGGGCGACGAGTTCGTCGTCCACCCGCTGTAGCTCGAGCAGCTGTGTCAGCCCTTGAAGCACGCACTTCTCCGCATGGCAGCGCTCAGCTTAACCCGGCTTCGCGCCGGCCGCCGCAACCGAAGCCCCTTGCCCGACAGCGCAGATTGCCCTTCTCTTCGAGGGTCCGCCATGAGATGCCTGGTCGCGCTGTCAATCTCGCTGTTGATCGCCTCGTGCGGGCCCGGCGATTGGGTGGAGGTCCGCTCGAAGGAGGGGCGATTCTCGATCAAGATGCCCGCGACCCCCGCACAGACCACGCAGGAGGTCGAAACGGCCGCGGGCCCGATCTCGCTTCGATCCCACCAACTGATCGACGGAGACTTCGAATACAGCGTGAGCTTCTCCGATTACCCGGACGAGTTCCTGGCGCGAAACGGCCCCGAATCCATCCTGGACGCCGCGCGGGGGGGAACCGCCGCCGAGGGCGAGCTGCTGGAAGAGAGCGCGATTTCGCTCGGCGAACATTCCGGCCGCTACCTGGTGCTGCGCGATCCCAGCGGCGAACGCGTGCTCCAGATCCGGCTGTTGCTGGTCGGACGGCGCCTCTACCAGTTTGGAATCGTCACGCCGGCACAGGATCGATCGGCCGCCGAGGTCGCCCGATTCCTGGACGCCTTCGCGTTGCTGCAGAACTGAGCGCAGCCACTTCGACCTGAATCGATCCGACGCCGCCGGTCGTCTACTCGCGCAAACCTTCGCGTTCGCGCTTCGCGCTCGCGAGGTTTTGCGCAGCCTCCGCAAAGTCGGGATCCGCGCGCAGCGCCTCCTCGTAGGCCTGGATGGCCGCGTCCAGTTGCCCCTGCGCGCGGAGCGCATCGCCGAGGTTGTTGTAGGCCGGCGCGTAATCGGAAGACGCCGAGATCGCCGCCAGATAGTGGCGAACCGCCTCTCCAAATTTCTGCTGGCTCGCGAGCAGCGCGCCGAGGTTGTTCTGGGCGCGGTAATGCCGGGGATCGGCTTCGATCGCGACGCGGTAGGCGATCTCTGCGTCCTCCGGCTTGCCGAGGCTCCAAAATGCGCTGCCCAGATTGTTGAAGATCTTCGGGTCGCGAACGTTTTCCTTGAGCGCTTCGAAGTAGTGGGCGACCGCTTCTTCGAATTCACCTTTCGATTGCAGCGCGTTCGCGAGGTTGTAGTGGGCGAGATAGAAATCCGGATCGAGGTGGATCGCGTAGCGGTAGCGGAGAATCGCCTGATCGACGTCGCCCTTCGCGCGAAGAACCGTACCCAGGCTGTTGTGGGCGTTCGCGTTTCGCGGCTCGAGATCCAGCGCCGCTCGATACGCATCGATCGCGGCGTCGAGATCGCCCCTCGAGCGCAGCGCATTGCCCAGATTGACGTGCGTCGCCGCGGAATCGGGTTGGGTTTCGAGCGCGATGCGGTAGTTGCGAATCGCCGCGTCCATGTCGCCGCGCGAGCGATATTCGTTGCCGAGGTTGTAACGAATCTTCGGGTTCTTCGGCACGACGGCGAGGGTGTGCTCGAACAGAGAGACCGAATCCCGCCAGTGGGCGACCTGGTGCCACGACGCCAGAGCGAGCGCCGCGATCGCCGCACCCACTGCGGCCAGGAATGCGCGGCTCGAAGCGGGATGAGAGCGGCGGCGATCTGCGACCCACCCGGAACCCGACCAGCACAGCGCCAGAAACAGGCCGATCGCGGGCACGTAGGTGTAGCGGTCGGCGATCGCCTGATCTCCCACCTGCACCAGTCCAATCGTCGGCACGAGCGTTCCCAGGAACCAGAACCAACCCACCAGCAGATAGCGGTGGCGAACGGCTGCGACCACCAGTGCGGAAACGACCGCGAGCAGTGTGACTGCTGCCGCAATTTGCCAGGCTGCGAACGGCTGGCCTCCCATTTCGGGCATGTAGGGATGGGGGTAATGCATCGCGAGGTCGGCGGGCCAGACGATCTTGCCGAGGTATCGCACATAGGCGACGACGGCGTTGGCGAGGCGCTGCAACAGCGGAAGCGTTTCGATCGACAGAATCCCACGGCTTTGCGCCTGCATCGTCGCGACGCTAGAAGCGGCACTGATCGCCAGCAGCGGCAGTTTTTCCGCGATCAGGAAGCCGACACTGCGCCGCGGAACCGGCGATGCGCTCTCCCCGACCTGCGACCTCCCCCAGCGAATGCGATCGAGCGGCCAGTAATCGAGCAGCAGGAAAACCAGGGGAAGCGTCACCAGCATCGGTTTCGCGAGCAGGCCCAGCGCCAATGCCAACGCTGCGCAGAAATAGAGCGCGAGGCTCGCGCGCCTCGCGTAGCCCGCGTACGCCCACATCGAGAGAATCCAGAAGGTCGTGCTGAGCACGTTCTTGCGCTCGGCGATCCAGGCGACGGATTCGACGTTCAACGGGTGAACGGCGAACAGCATTGCGGCGACCGCGCTCGGGCCACGCGCGCGGGTCAGCGAGAAGAGCGCGGCAAACAAGAGAGCGGAATTGAGGGCGTGCAGGGCGACGCTGGTCAGGTGGTGCCCGCCGAGATGATCGCCGAACAGCGAGCGGTCGAGCATGTGAGACGAGAGCGTGAGCGGGAAGTAGTTGGAGCCGAAGTACGACGAGAACGCCCACTTCAACCCGTCGGCACTCAATCCGGTCTGCAGATGGCGGCTGCCCGCAATGTAGACCGAGTCGTCGAAACGAACCGCGCCGAAATCGAACGTCTGGGCGTAGATCGCGACGACCACTGCGATCAGAATCGACGCGATCCCGAAATTCAACAGCCGACCCTTGCCCATTGGGGCACCGTAACACGATCCCGATCTGACGACAGCCGACCGCTGCGCGGCAATTTTCGGGCGCTCTTTCAGAGCTGGCTTCGAAGCGAATCTTGGAGCCAACGCCGCTCGAAGCTGTATAGTGCGGGCCGCCAATAGGAGACCCGAGATGGACGCCCACCTCAGAGCCCTCGAGAATTCCAAGTTCGCCTGTCTGTGGTTGGATCAGTCGAGTCGCCCCGAGCCCCTTCGACCCCTGTCGGGCGATCGGCGCTGCGAATTGCTGATCGTGGGCGGCGGCTTCACGGGGATGTGGGCGGCGCTTCAGGCGAAGGAAAACAACCCGGAACTCGACATCATCCTGATCGAGGCCACCGAAATCGGAAACGGAGCATCCGGACGCAACGGCGGATTCCTCAGCCACATGCTCGCCCACGGCGACATGAACGCCGAATATCACTTCCCCGGTGAGACCCAGAAACTGGCGGAACTCGGCCGCCAGAATCTCCGGGGGTTCATCGACACCCTCGAGCGCTACCAGATCGATGCGCGTTACGAGAATACGGGGAGCATCGTGGCGACGACCCGGCACTCTCAAAACGAGCACGCCGAAGAAGCCGCGCGATTGGCGCGCAGTGTCGGCGAAGAC
Organism: Deltaproteobacteria bacterium; assembly: GCA_019313245.1. Classification (GTDB taxonomy): domain Bacteria; phylum Myxococcota_A; class UBA9160; order UBA9160; family SMWR01; genus JACZVU01. The sequence continues at coordinate 1,570 of JAFDBP010000004.1, read as the reverse complement.
ACGGTCTGGCTGAATCGAGATGAAATGCGCGCGAAGGTCGACTCGCCGACCTACTGCGGCGGTATCTGGCGCAGGGGCGGCGAGGACGGCCTGGTGGATCCCGCCTATCTCTGTTGGGGGTTGAAGAAGACCATCCTCGCGCTGGGCGTGCGGGTGTTCGAGCGAACGCCCCTGGTGCGACTGAATTCGCACGGCAACGGCATGCAGGTGGATTGTCCCAATGGGAGCGTGCGTTGCCAGAAGGTGCTGTTGGCCACCAACGCCTTCCGCAACCCGATCCGCAAGGCGCGCCACTCGATCATTCCGGTGTGGGATTACGTGCTGGCGACCGAACCCCTGAGCTCCGCACAGCGCGAAGCAATCGGTTGGAAGGGTCGCGAGGGCCTCTCGAACATCGCGAACATGTTCCACTACTACCGCATGACCCACGACGATCGGATCACCTGGGGTGGTGGCACGACTGTGTGTTACTACTACGGAAGCGGCGTAGACGACAGCCTCGCGGATCCGCGCAAGCGCTACGTGCAGCTCGCGAAGGAGTTCCTGGAAACCTTCCCGCAGCTCGAGGGCATCCGATTCACCCACCGCTGGAGCGGCATCATCGGCTCGAGCACCCGCTTCTGCATGGCGCCGGGGGTCGCCTTCGACGGGAAGGTCGCGTGGTCGATCGGTTACACGGGATTGGGTGTCGGGGCGACGCGCTTCGGCGCCCGCGTCGGCCTGGAGCTGCTCGGCTACAACCCGAGCGAAATCCTCGAGATGCAATTCGTTCGCAAACCCGCGATGGCTTGGCCCCCGGAACCCTTCCGCTGGATCGGTGTCACGCTCACCCGCAAGGAAATGGCGCGCGCCGACCGCAACGACGGCAAGCGGGGCCTCTGGCTCAAGATCCTCGATCGGCTCAAGCTGGGCTTCGCCTGCTGAAAGTCGCGCCGCGGCGACACGAGATGGAATCCTTCTGGGCGTTTGACGCCGCCCGGCCAAACTACAGAAGCGCAGCGGCGCGGACGAAAAGTCCCGCTGGATGCCCAATCGAGCGACGGTTCAGCGTGCGGCGAGAATCACACGGATGTGGACCTGTGCACTCGCTGCGCTGGTCTGGCTTGCACCCATCGCGCAGGCATCGGATGCCCGCGATCCGCTGCGAGGCGCGGAGCCGCCGGGCTGCGCGGAGCGCCCGCCCGAAACCGAGGCCAGCCTGCGCGACATGGTGAGCCGACTGCAGGGGGCCGACAATCCGTTCATGCTGCCCAGCTGGGATCGCATGCGCTGCGCGATCCACCACCATCCCCAGCTGGCGCTTCGACTGATGCTTCCGCTCATCGGCGAAAAGGATCGCCTGGCGGCGCTCGCGGCCGCCAAGGCGATGGGACAGATCGGACCCGGCGCGAGCGCGTCGGTCCCCGGGCTGACGAAGCTGCTCGGTGCACCTGACCCGGACAGCCGGGCGATGGCCGCACAGAGCCTCGCGCGCATCGGTCCGGCTGCCGAGCCCGCGGTGGACGCCTTGATCGAGGCGCTCGACGACGAAAACCCGCCGGTGCGACGCGAGGCCACGCGCGCGCTCGCG
>JAFDBP010000003.1 GCA_019313245.1 Deltaproteobacteria bacterium | reverse complement strand
GGTGGCTCCAATCGGTTCGGATGGCTTTCGCGTTGGGTTCTGCGTGAAAGATCGCGTGCGCTTGCTGCGCGAGATCGCGCAAGACGGACGGATCCGGCCCGCTGAAGCGCGCGCGGATCTTGCCATTCGCGCCCGGGCCGAGTTCGAACGGAAAGGCGTAGGTCAGCGCGTCTGGGATCAGGTCGGAGAAATCCTTCTCGATCTGCGGCAGCAGTGCCGCGATTCTCGATGAGTCGTCGACGTCGACGATCAGTTGAGCGTAGGCGCTGTTCAACTTTTCGGGTGTGTAGGTGAGAAGGAAGCGCAGACCGCCCTGTCCAACCAACGAGTTTACGTGTGTGACGCCCTCCAATTCCTGGAGGTGGGTTTCGGCAATCTCGACCGCGCGCGTCGTATCGTCGATGTGGGTCCCCTGGGGCATCCAGAGATCGATCATGAACTGCGGGCGCGTCGACGGCGGAAAGAAGCTCTGGTCGACGAAGCCGAACCCCCAGAGCGAGACGACGAACATGCCGACGACCGCAGTCACCGTGAGCCAGCGCGCGCGAATGCAGCCGCGGAGGAAGGCCTGATATTTGCGGTAGAACCCGCTCGCGTACGGATCCGATTCGCCCGCCGACGAGCTGGGTGGCTTCAGGAACATCACACCGAGCAGCGGCGTGACCGTGACGGCGGTGATCCAGCTGAGACCGAGCGAGATGAAGACGACCTGGAAGAGAGAGCGGCAGAATTCGCCCGTCGAGTCATCCGAAGTGCCGATCGCCGCGAAGGCGAGGATCGCGACCACCGTCGCACCGAAGAGGGGCATCGAGGTCTGCTTCACCACCGCAGCTGCGGCTGCCTTCGAGTCTTCGCCTTTCTGGATTCGAATCAGCATGCCGTCGACGACCACGATCGCGTTGTCGACGAGCATTCCGAGCGCGATGATGAGCGCGCCGAGCGAGATGCGCTCGAGTGCGACGCCCCAGGGACCCATGAAGATGAAGGTCCCAGCGATCGTGAGCACCAGTACGAATCCGATCAACAGGCCGCTGCGCAGACCCATGAAGAACAGCAACACGGCGATCACGATCACGACCGCCTCGATCAGGCTGATGACGAAGCCGGAGATCGCTTCGGTGACCGCGTGGGATTGAATCGAAACGAGGCCGAGTTCGATGCCGAGAGGGATCTGGGGCAGCAGTTCGTTCATCCGCTTTTCGAGGGCTTCGCCCATCACCACGACGTTGCCACCCGAGACCGTCGAGATGCCCAGGCCGATCGCGGCCTTTCCGTCGTAGCGCATCAGGTTCGAGGGCGGCTCGACGTAACCGCGCCGGATCTGCGCGACGTCTCTCAGGAAGATCTGGCTGGATTCGCCCGGGCTGATAAGGACCGACTCGAAATCCTCCACCGAGTCGAGTTCTCCGGTGGGTACGATCGAAATGAATTCCGAGCCGACCTTCACGCGGCCGGCCTCGGCCGCGATGTTCTTGTTTCTCAGTTCGCGGATGATCGCGCTGGTCGGAATGCCGAGTTCGGCCATCCGGTCGCGTTCGAGTTCGACGTAGATGGCCTCGACGAATTCCCCGTAGGTGTCGATCTTGGCGACATCCTGAACCAGCAGGAGTTCGCGACGCAACAGATCGACGACGTCCTTGAGCTCCGCGTAACTGAATTCGTCCCCGTAGATCGCCACGAATACGCCGTACACATCGCCGTAATCGTCGATCACCAGCGACGGCCCCGCGCCCGGCGGGAGGTCGCTCTGCGCGTCACCGACCTTCCGGCGCAGCTCGTCCCAGACCTGCGGCAGGGAATTGCTGTCGTATTTGTTCTTGATCGATACGGTCAGCGTCGAGAGCCCGCGAGTCGAGCGCGACTCGATTTCGTCGAGCTGCCCGAGCTTTTGCACGGCGATTTCGATCTGGTCCGTGACCTCTTCTTCGACTTCCCGCGCCGAAGCGCCCGAGTAGGGCGTCACCACCAGGGCGTCCTTGATGGTGAATTCGGGATCCTCGAGCCGACTGAGTCCGGTGAATGCCTTCAAGCCGCCCGCCAGCATGACGAGCGCAAATGTGAGTGTGACGACGCGGTTGTTGATCGAGGCTTCAGCGATATTCATGGGATGGTCCGATCAGCCGTCCTGACGGCGCACGAGCATGCCGTCGCGGAGATGGTGGACACCCGAGATCGCGATCTGCTGGCCCGACCGGAGACCGCTCGACACGAACACGCGATTCCCCGATAGATTTCCGAGCTCGACCGGCGTGCGGCTGACGGTCATCGATCCCGGGTCGACGACCCAGACGAAGGCCTTGCCGGATTCGTCGGTGAAGGTCGCGCTGGCTGGGATCGAAATGCTCGCCTGGCCAGCGGCGATCATTTGTGTGGGTTGGACGTGAATTCTCACGGTCGCCGTCATCCCGGGCTTGATGTTGACGTCGTCCGGGGGGTCGAAGCGCAGGGTGACCCGGAAGGTTCTCGTGACGGGATCGGCCGTGGTGTTGAACTCCGTGATCTCGGCGGGAAAGGATCGATCGGGTAGCGAGGTCACGGTCACGAGCGGTTTGACCCGGGCGGTTCGCTCTTCGTTGGTCGAATTCGGGGCGCTCCTCGCGGCGTCCGCTTCTGGAATCGTGACCTCGATTTCGAGATTCGTCGTATCCTGCAGGATCAGCACCGGCTGCTTCGCCTGGACGTTCTCGAAATCCTTGACGAGCTTCTTCGCGACGACGCCGTCGAAGAGTGCGAACAGCTCCGTGTCTTCCAGGCCTTTGGCCGATCCCTGCGATTTGGCGACGTTGACCTCGTAGGCTCGTTTGGCGCGGTCGAGTTCCTGTTGAGAGATGACGTCGGCTTCGAAGAGTTTCTTCTTGCGCTCGTATTCGGCTTTTGCAAGGCGAACCTTCGCCGTGTCGACGTCGGCGAGGGCCGCCATGTCGCGCGGATCGATGCGGACGAGCAAGTCGCCCTTCTTGACGACCTGACCCTCGACGACCGGGAAATCGGTGATCTTGCCCGGCACCTCGAATGCCATCTCGGAGTGCTGCGCGGCGGAAATCGTGCCCGCGTACTCGAGAATTTCGACGGCCCCTTTGTCATCGATCGCGAGGATCTTGACCGGCCGCGCGACCGGAGGGGCGGGGGCGGGTTCGTCCCCGCAGCCTGTCAGCGTTGCGATGCCTGCGAAATAGAGTCCGTATGAGACCGCGGCGGCTGTCCGCAGCCATCTGTTGGCGGGTCTGGTCGTTCGAATCATCTGCCCCTCACGTATTGAATCGGTGGCAACCCGATTTGCTCGGTGGGTCAAAACTACCAGATCTGAGTCCGGTTTTGGGGCTCGGAAGGAATGCGAAGCGCCGCCAAAACGCTGAATTGGGCGATTGGCGACTTCAGGGGGGTCTTCCCGCGGCTGGTTCTTTTCGGGCGGATTCCCGCGAGCTGGGTGGTCGTGGGATCAGCCGCCCCACCTTCCGTTTCCGGGCTTCATGTCTTTCGGGTCGAGCTTGATCGGAAACTTGTCGCGGATTCTCGCGTCGGCCTCGGGTGAGATGTATTCGGGGTAGTGGCTCGAAAGCAGTCGGTTCACACGCGCGTGGGCGAGTTCGTAGACCGTTTCCTTGCCGCCGTCCTGCCAATCGTTCGCGGTGCGCCGGTCTCCGATTTCGGGGTAGAGATACTCGGTCTGCATGATCTCGAGCGTCTGTCCCTGGTTGAGGTAGTGCCCCACGCCGCGGACCGTGTTCTCGATGATGTCATACGAGAGCGTCTCATCCGAAACCTCGATGCCGCGCAGCAGGCGCATCACGCTTCCCAGCATGTCGTTGTCGATGACCATGCCCTCGAAGGATTGCGCGAGCAGGCTGCCGACGATGCCCGGGTAGGCGCTGACGATGTTTCCACCCGCGAGCGCGACTGCGGTCGTCGTGATCGCCTTTTCGTAACCCGCCTGCGCGTCCATCGTCTTCGAGTCGGTCATGCCGCTCGGTACGCTGGTCGTGAAGCCGTAGTGGTTGGCCACTTGCGTGGCCGCCGCGATGACCAGGGCCTCTTCGCCGCTGCCGCCGCTGAACGCCCCGGTTCGCAGATCCGAGATGAACGGCCAGATTCCGAAATTGATCGCGGCGCCCGGCCGGATCAGATTCACGATGCACAGACACGCCAGCGACGACGCAAAAGTCTGCACCAGCGCTCCTGCCAGTGCGGCCGGGGCCGTTGCGCCCGCCTGGGCTGCGATCGCGATGTCGGCCGTCATGCCGAGTTGCGCGACCTTGACGAGCACTTCCGCGTTTTCCTTGCCGAATCGAAGCGGCGAAACGATCGGGCAGCCGCCAAAGATGCAAAACGGCCGCTCCAGAAAACCGCCTTCCCTCCCGAGGTAGGCGTCGAAGAGCGCGATCAGGGGGTCGATGTGATCGACCATCGCAATGCCGAGTGCGATGGGCTTCTGGGTCCCCGCCAACTCCGCATACGCGATGTTCATGTCGTGGACGAAGACGTCCTCGCTCCATTCCGAGGCGATGAAGGGCTGGCCAAAATTGTGGATGTGCTCCAGCTGGTCCGCGAGGCGGGCCGCGTCGTAGAGATCCACCAGCGTCGAAGGCCGGTAGGTCTGCGTATCGTAATCGAGGATGTTGACCGCTTCGCCGGACGTCGCCATGTGCACGCGGTTTCCCTTGATCTCCTGGTCGTTCTTCGGATTCGGAGCGTGGGCGACGTATTCTTTTGCAGAAACGTCGATGAGTTCTTCCACCAGCGCGCGCGGAAAAAGCAAGCGTCCGCTGTCGTCGAGCGTGCAGCCCTTCGGCAGCGCGTATTCCAGCATTTCCGGTATCGGGTCTCCGATGCCGATGTTTGCCAGCACGTCGAGTGCGGTGTCGTGGATGCGTTCGATGTCGCGGTCGCTCAAAGGTTTGTAGGCGCCGCCTTCGGTTCCCGGGCGAACGGCCATTCCGACAGCGCCTTGCTTTCGCTTCGCGTGGCGCCCCGCGCGGCCGCCGCTTTTGCGCCCTGCTCGGCGCGGCTTTGCGCTGGACTTCTGCACCGGACTGTCTTTGGCCATGGATCGTGCTCCTTTGCGGGGCCGAGACGCTAGCGCGCCGGATCGATGTTCAGCAAATACATGTGTTCAATGGATGGGTTGATGGGCACATGTTCAATGCGAGATCGGCAATTGAACGACGCATCATAATGCGCAATTCAACTGCGAACGCCGCCGCTCGAATGCCAAAAGCGAATCGCGAATCTACTCATTCAAAGAGGCAATTGGATCGCATCTTCAGCTGTTCGATTGCGCTCGGCGATTCAATGGCGAACGCCCATCGTCATTCGTCGTGGGTCGGCGCAACGGGCGGCGGGGGAGGGGCGGGCTGAAACGCCGCCGCGAACATCGGTATCTGATTCGCCGCCGTCCAATTGGCCATTCCCGCGGTCCAGACGAGCGTGTCTGCGCGAACCTGTCCCGTCGCGATCCCATCCGAGATCTGTTGGGCGGTGAAGGGACCCTGGGTCTGGCCGTTGACGGCCAGGTGCCAGTGTTGCACGGGCGGCGGGGGCGGCGGGCTTTGCGCGGGGGGCGAGCCCCCTCCCTGTGCCGGCGGCGCCATCGTCTGCGCGATTCCCAGACCCATGCCGAGCCCGACACCGGCGCCGGCGAGACCCCCCGCGGGATTGGCGGCGGCGACCGGCATGGCCTGTCCGAGTTGATAACCCTGATAGCTCGCCATGTCGCCGATGGCGTTCATGCTGGTCCGGGCATCGAGTGCTTGTTCGACTTCTGCGGGCACGGAGATGTTGACGATGTAGAGCTGCGGAATCTCGAGCCCGTATTCGTCGTCGACGCGTTCCATCACCAGCTTGCGGATCTGTTCGCCCAACTCCTTGTAGTGCGATGCGAAATCGAGCACGGGAATTTCCGATTTGGCGACGACGTCAGCGAACGAGGTGTTGACGATCGAACGCAGGAGTTCGCTGATTTCTTCGGTTTCGAAATAGCCGTCGGTTCCAACGAGTTCGCAGAGCAGGGTCTTGGGGTCTTTGGCCTTGAGGGTGTAGGTGCCGAACGCGCGCACGCGAATGTTTCCGAAATCGGGATCGCGCATCATCACGGGATTCGGAGTTCCCCATTTCAGATCCGTGATCTGGCGGGTGCTGACGAAGTAGACCTCGGATTTGAACGGGCTGTCGAAACCGTATTTCCAACCCGAGATGGTGCTGAGCAGCGGCAGATTCTTGGTGACGAGCTCGTATTGCCCGGGTCCGAATACGTCCGCGATCTTGCCCTCGGTGACGAAGATCGCCTGCTGGCCCGGCCGGACGATCAACTGGGCGCCGTACTTGATCTGATTGTGGTAGCGCGGGAAACGCCAGACGAGTGAGTGCCGGCTGTCGTCGATCCATTCGATGATGTCGATCAATTCGGCGCGTAGCTTGTTCATCAGGCCCATGTGAGATCTCCTACTTCAAAATCCTGAACAGTAGTTTTGCGATCGATTCGACCGCGCTTCCGTTGCTATCGAAGCTCGAAAAACCAGATGTCTGGTTGAAGACACGGCTTGTGCGCTCGCCTTCGAGGCGCGCGAACGCGGCCGCTGCGGCGGCTTTCTTCCTGCGCTCTTCAGCGGATTCGGGCTGGATCCGTTCGCCCGCCGCGCCGCTGAGGATGAAGCCCGCGATCTGTTCGAGTTCGTCGGCGTCCAGCCAGGTGCCGTGTTCCGTGCATCGGTCGATGATGATTCCGGACTTCTTGCGGTAGTTGCGGCGCGCCATCTGGCGCTCGCACTCGGGGCAGTTTCGATACAGCACGCCCTGCCTGGCGGGGTTGGAGCCCGTGACCCTCGGCTTGAGGGCGTGCAATTCGGCCGGGCTGGCCTGTTGGCGCGCTTCGATCGCTCGGCCCACGAGGAGGTCGAAGCTGTCGCCCGGCGCCCAGAGACCGTGGCACGAGAGGCATTCGTTGACCCCGATGCCGCCGACCTGGCGGGGCGGCATCAGAGCCGAGCAGGCCGGGCAGGGGAGTTCGTGTCCCTCGATCTTCACCTGCTCGGGCCGAAAGCCGACCCCGCAAGCCGTACAGAATCGCGACCCGTCTGCAGAGCGCGCATAGCACTCCGGGCAGATCAGGCTGTGTTCGTCGAGTTCCTGGACGATCTCGGAACCGCAGTACTGGCAGTTCTCGGGATTGCCCTGGACACCTGCGCCGCAGGAGCCGCAGCGCGCAATCACCGCATCCTTGGCCTGAAGCGGAACGTTGTCGATCGTTTCGCCGCAGCGGCAAGGGATGGTCTCGGCTTGTACGTCTGTGACGTCGTACTGGGTATGGCAATTCGAACAGGCGACGAGACGCACGACAGTACGAAGCCTCCACGCGGGCCTTCGGACGAGACTCGCTGTGCGGAGAATTATCGGGACGTCTCGCGTTGGACTTGATTGGCGTTCAGCGCTCGTCCAAGCCGAAAAACGCTTTCAATTAAGATGGTTGCAAGCGCATCCTGCGCGGGCGAGAAATCTCGCCCAACGCGCCTGGAGTGTGTCGCTCGATCGGCCAGTGCAGCGATCGCGCCGCTCCCTTGCCGGGGTATGCTCCCGTCACGCGATCGAGGGGGATTGGATGCAGACGGATCGGAGTGGCCGCCTCAGCCTGACGTTCAAGATCGTCCTGGGAATGGGCGCAGGGCTCGTCTTTGGCCTGCTGCTCAATTGGATCGGGGTCGCGGGCTGGATCGCGGATTACCTGGTCGACGGGTTGCTCCATGTGGGTGGCTCGATCTTCCTGGCCAGCCTGAAGCTGTTGGTCGTTCCGCTGGTGTTCGTTTCGCTCGTCTGCGGGACTGCGGCACTCGACGACGTCGCGAAGCTCGGTCGCGTTGGCGTCAAGACGCTGGGTCTCTACCTGACCACGACCGCGATCGCGGTCTCACTGGCACTGATCGCGGCCACGATCGTTCAGCCGGGTGCCGGGTTCGAACTCGATTCAGACACCACTTTCGAAGCGCAGAATGCCCCGTCGCTCACAGAGGTGTTCATCGATCTGTTTCCGACGAATCCGGTCCAGGCCATGGCCGACGGCAACATGTTGCAGATCATCGTCTTCGCAGGGCTCTTCGGGATTGCACTCACGCTGTCGGGAGAGCCGGGCAAGCGCGTGCTGGCGTTCTTCAGCGATCTCAATGCCGTGATCATGCGGCTCGTGATGTTCTTGATGGAAGTGGCGCCTTACGGCGTGTTCTGTCTGATCGCGAAGGTCTTCGCGCTTCAGGGGTTCGCGGCGATGTTGCCGCTGCTTCGGTATTTCTTCCTGGTTCTCGGAGTGCTGATCCTGCACGCGCTGATCACCTACTCGAGCCTGCTGAGAGGGCTCGCGGGTGTCAATCCGATTGCGTTCTTCCGCAAGATGCGGGATCCGATCGCGTTGGGGTTCAGCACGGCCAGCAGCAATGCGACTCTTCCCGTCACGCTCGAGACCGTCGAGCACAAGCTGGGCGTCAACAATTCGGTCGCATCCTTCACGATTCCGCTCGGAGCCACCATCAACATGGACGGGACGGCGATCATGCAGGGCGTTGCGACGGGTTTCATCGCCCAGGCCTACGGGATCCACCTCATGCCGATCGATTATCTGATGGTCGTCGTCACGGCCACGCTCGCATCGATCGGAACGGCCGGCGTTCCCGGTGTGGGACTCATCATGCTCGCGATGGTTCTGCGCCAGGTCAATCTGCCCGTCGAGGGAATTGCGCTGGTTCTCGGCGTCGACCGACTGCTCGACATGGTGCGCACGGCCGTCAACGTAACTGGAGACGCCTCTGTCAGTTGCGTCGTCGCCGCGAGCGAAGGCCAGTTGTCGCGGGAAACCTTGAGCGGCAAGGCGGACGAAGCGTGAGCCGCCCTGTTCAGTGAGAGTCGAACTGCGGCGTTCCGTCCGCCCAGTGTTTGGGATTTTCGGCGGGATCCCGCAGTGCCAACACCAATTTGCTCGCGTGCTCGATTCGCCTCTGCGTGGGCGTCACGGAACTGAGCGAGTCGGTCCAGCTGGCCCGGATCTGATCGCTCAGGACGACCCGACGAACGAGTGAATTCTCCAGTTCGACCCAGGCCGTTCCGTTGAGAGTCGCCTGAACCTGATCGAATGGGTGCCCGGTGACACTCGTGACGGCTTTCTCGTCGACACGAGACGCCAGCAGGATCAGCGCACAGGGAACGCCTTCGAATATTTCGAAACCCGTCAACGTGTAATCGATCGTCAAGCCGAGCCCCAGTTCGCCGGAGCGGCTGGGTGGAATGCGCACGCCGGTCCAACTGGAGCCCGCCGCAATCGGCTCCTCCGGCAGGGTGATCATTGCGTACGCGATGGCCGCGAGCGTCGGGAATCCGTCCATGAATTGGCGTGCGGCCGGAGCCCCCCGGCTCGATAGATTGGTGGGGTTGCCAGTCGGATCGTGGGTGATGACGCCGAAGATGCGACCCAGGAAGATGCGCGGTGCGAGCGTTCCGGTGACGCGATTTCCCCGGTTGTCGATCGATGTCTCGCCGTTGAGTCGGATCCGCAATCGGTCGTCGGCGATCTCGATCTCGCGATCGAGCGGAGGGTTTTGCTGCTTTTGCGTGTAGCGGAGCGAATCGAGGCCGACCAGGAACACGTTCTCGTTCGAGCCCGCACCTTCGACGGGAAGTTTCCTGAAATCCGCTTCCAGCGCCTGAGTTTCGCGGACGGCCGGCTGCTGATTTCTCTCCGACGAATTGAAGGCAGCTCGCTGTCCGTCCACTTCGAGCGTGAGTCGATACGCGATGCCACCCGGGTCGGGGCCGCGATAGGGGAGGTGGGCCCTGCCTTTGGTGGCGAGTTCTCCGGATCGCGGATCTAGAGCGTCGACTCGCGCGCTTTCCGTCGTCGAATCCATTCCTTCGAGAATGGTGGGCGCATTCTCCGATTTTCCCGCACAACTCGAAAAGCCAAACGCAATGATTCCGGTCGCGAATGTAGCTGTGAAGCGGAATGCGGCGCGCATCGAATCGACTCCGTGGATTTGGCGGGGATTCTAACGCGAATCGAGCCGCGCGTTGCCGGCGGGTTTCTGCCCCGCGCACTCCGCATCAATGCGCAAAGCGGCTTTCGTTCGATCGATTCCGCAGGCCCCAATCTGAAAGTCCCCCGGGGAGAATCCGCGCCGCGCGCGGCGGCATTTTACACCGTCGAGAATCGCTCGATGCGAAGTCTTCGAGGCAAACGAGTGGCCTCGGGTTTCCGAGAGCGATACGCTCTTCTAATCGAATGAATTGGCTCGGAGCGAGCGGGCGTCTACCTCGCGTGGGGATGACTCGAATGGCAGCGATAAGGGAAGTCGGTGCAGACATCGACAACAAGTGTGGAAAATGCGGCGACGGCGCACACGTGATCGTGTCGATCACCAACGGGCGCATAGGCAAAGTCGAATGCAAGCAGTGCGGGAACCAGCACCGGCACCGCCTGACCGATGCCGAAAAACAGATGAAGCCTTCCAAGCGCGCATCGCGGAGAACCGCCCCGCCCGAACCCGAGGGTCCGTTGGTGGAACCCGATCTGTCCCGCCCGATCCGCCCCTACCAGAAGAGCGAAGTCTACGCGGTCGGCGATCGCATCGATCATCAATCGTTCGGCACGGGCATCATCGAACGCGTCATGAGCCCGTCGAAGGTCCAGGTGTACTTTCCCGACGGGCAGAAGATGTTGCTCCAGGGAAGGAATACCTGATCGGGCGACACTCCCCGCGCGCTGACGCTCGCGCGAGGCCACCGCGAACCGACTACGGTCTTTGATTCATCGCGCGCCTCAGATGGGCGAGGCTCGTCCTGGGATTCCAGATCTCGGCGAAGTTGCTCGGGCCCGTGAGCGGGGCGCGCTCTGCTACGCGCGCGTAATCGCTTTCCCAACCCGCCGGAAGCGTTCCGAAGATTCGATCCCAGAAACGCGTCGAGACTCCGTGGTAGATCCGCGGATTGCAGAAGTGGTGTGCGAGGTGGTGGCTGCGGAGCAGGCGCTCGCGATCGCTGCGGGGCTCGCGGAAGTGAAAGCGCCAGTGCATCCATTCGTAGCGCGCGAAACCCGCGAGCACTCCCGCGACGAAGCAACCCCCCTGAAGTGGGTTCGCCACGAGCGTCGTCATGCCGAACAAGAGCAGCGTGATGGGAACGACCGCGATCGGGGTCGTAAACACGTTGCGCGGGTTGCGGTGGTGATTCCAGTGCAGCGGAGAGACGAAAGTCTTCCAGCGGTGCGCGAGCAGACCGTGAATCGCGTACTCGAGCAGCCCCCAGAAGAAGAATCCCGCCAGCAACAGGGCGATGGCCTGCGCGATCATGTGCGTCCTCCCCGCCGCCGGTTCCGCGTTCAGCGCTCGCTTCGCCCGCCGAGCTCGGCGTAGGCTGCGTCGAGTTCGTCGCTCGGTTTGCGCTTGCGTGCGCGCGCGAGCCGATCGAGCGCGTCGTCGCGATAGCCGGCTTTGGCCTCGGCGCGGCTGAGGCGAATCAGCGCGTCGACTCCGGCGGCGTCGATCAGCCCGAGCTGCGAGAGGGCGGATCGGGCATCCTCCGTGCGCCCGCGGTCGTAATAGAGCGCCGCCAGTCTCAGGGCCGCATCGGCGCTAGGCGCGTTGGAGTCGAGCGCCTCGCGATAGCGGCGTTCCGCGGTGTCCAGTTCGCCCTCAGTTTCCGCGATCTGTGCGAGCGCGATCAGCGAGGCTGTCTCGTTTGGGTTGATTCGAGCCGCCTCTTCGTAGGCGGCGACGGCATCCGCCGTGCGTCCCTGGATTTCGAGCGCTCTGCCGAGGACCAGATAGCCCTCGGCGTGATGGGGCTGGGCGGCGATGACTTCGCGAGCGAGCCGCTCGGCCTGCTCGGCATCGCCGAGTTCGAGCTGGATTTCCGCTCGGGCGTGCGCGATCCAACCGCCCGCTTCGGGTTCGGAGTCGAGAATTTCGCGCGCGCCTTCGAGATCGCCCTGGGTCAACCGCGAGCGCGCTTCGAGAATCTTGATGAAGGTGCCGAGCACGTCTTTGGGGTCGTCTCCGCCCACCCAGCCCAGCGGGTGTTCGTCGGCCCCCGAACTCCGAACCACGTATCCGAGACTTTCGAGCAGCGCGATCTCCTCAGGCGGTGTCACGGCGTTGGGCACGACGGGCAGGGCGTCGCGAAGGTGTGTTTCGAGTGCCGCGTCCAGCTCTTTCAACTTCGCGGGCCGACTCGCGGCCAGATCGTCGAGTTCGTCGGGGTCGACGTCGAGTGCGTAGAGCTCCGGTCGGACGGTGCGCAGGTATTTGTATTCGCCCGTTCTCAGTCCGAGCACGGGGCTCCAGCCGTAGGCCAATTGGGTCTCCAGGGTTTCGACATAGGCGTCGAGCCCATCCTCGCGCACTCCCGCAATCCAGGGTCTCAGGTCCTGGCCCGTCGTGCGCTCGATCGCGGGGAGTCCGGAGAGGCTCAGAATGGTCGGTGCCACGTCGACCAGCCGGACCTGCGAGTCGACGACGCGGCCGCGCGGCAGCGTCGGGCCCACCATCACGAGCGGAACCTTCTGGGTGGCGTCGTAGACGGTGAGGGTGTGGGTGAGTTCGTCGTGCTCACCGAGGCTTTCTCCGTGATCACTCGTGACGACGAAGAGCGTGCGGTCAGCCGAGAACTTCCGATTCATCACGCGAAGGAGCCGGCCGAGTTCGGTATCCGCGAAGTAGATTTCACCCGCGTAGAGCGGGGGGAAGACCTGCTTCGCGTACTCGAGGGTGCCGATTTCCTCGGGGCTTCCAGTCGGGGCGGCTTGTCTGGGACGAAAGCCCCGCGGAGGGTCGTAGCTTCCGTGGGGATCGTAGAAGTGAACCCAGAGAAAGAATCGACTCGGCGCCGACTCCAGCCACTGCAGCGCCGCGTCGACGACCTGATCGGCGGTGCGCTCTGCGTAACCACCCGTCGCGCCTTCGATGTTGCGGCGAAATCCCATGCGGTCGTCATAGCTGTCGAATCCGCGGGCCAGTCCGTAGCGGCGGTCGAGCACGACGGACGAGATGAAGGCCGCGGTTTCGAAACCGTGGGCCTGGAATTTTTCTGCGAGCGTCGGGATCTGATCGTCGAGGCGAAACTTTGCGTTGCTGTGAACGCCGTGCAGTGTCGGATCGAGCCCGGTCATGATCGAGGCGTGTGAGGGCATCGTCATCGGCGTGGGTGAAATGGCGGTCGTGAAGCGGACTCCTTCCGCCGCCAGCCGGTCGAGGGTGGGAGTGCGCGCCATGTTCGAGCCGTAGCTCCCCACGTAGTCCGCGCGCAGCGTATCGATCGTGATCAGCACGACGCGTTCGGGTCGCTGGCTCTCTTCGACCGCAGCGCTCTGCGGCGGAGTCGGCGGAGCGGTCGCGCACGCGCCGAGTGCAAGCCAGGTGAAGCCCGCGCAGATGGCGCGGGCGACGAACCGGGTGCTGTGGATATCGGGCATGCGGGCAGCATACCGCGTGAGCGGTTCGAACGAACGCGGCCGGCCGTCAGCGATTCGGGGCTTCGGCGCGCAGTGCCGGCCGCGAGGCTGCGAACATTTCGGCTGTGATTCCGAGGCTCGTCAGATCTGCGGGGAGTGCGCCGTCCAGTATCAGCGAGGTCGCGGCCCGCGCGGCGGACGGGGCCGTCATGATCCCGATCCCACCCTGACCCGCGAGCCAGAAGAAGCCGGGAACCTCGGGGTCTACGCCGATGACCGGTACGCGGTCTGCGACGAAGCTGCGCAGGCCCGCCCAGCTGTGCTGGATGTGCCGAATCTCCAATGTCGTCGCGCGCATCACGCGATCGACCGCGACTGCGATGTCGATCTCGTCCGGCGTGACGTCGCAGGGAGGGAAGGGCGATTCATCACACGGGGATGCCAGCAGCTGCGCGCCTTCGGGCTTCACGTAGAACGCCTCGTCCGCATCGACGACACACGGCCAGTCCGCGATGTTCGCTCCGGCCGGCGGATCGAAGGTGATCGCGGTTCGCCGCAGCGGCCTGAGTCCGATGGATCGCGCTCCGGCCAGGGCGCCGATTGCGTCCGCCCAGGCGCCCGCCGCGTTGACGACCACGCGCGCGAGATGGCGGGTGTCGCCCGCGTGGATTTCCCAGACGCCGCCGCTCGAGCGTAGCTCCGTCACGGCGGCGCGCGTGGCGAGGATGCCGCCGCGCGCGCGAAAGCCGGCCAGATACGCGTCGAGCAAGCCCGCCACATCGAGGTGAAGCGCCCGCTCGTCCACGACACCCATCGCGATCTGGTCCTCGCGCAACACGGGACACATCTGCAGCGCTTCGGCGGCGCTGACTTGCGAGAGCTTGGCGCCGTCGGAAGCGACCCGCTTTGCGTGTTCCACGAGCCTTTGCGCCTGTTCGGAGCGCGCGATCCAGAGCACCGAACACGGCTGCGCGAGTCGATGTTGCGCGAAACCCTCGGGAGGGTCTTCGAAGAACCTGCGCGCCGCCTGGGTCAGCAACCGGACCGCGCGATCCCCGTAGCTCTCGAAGCTGAATGCGGCGGAGCGCCCGGTGGTGTGGTGGCCGGGAAGGGGCTCCTGCTCGAGCAGCAGCGTTCGCCCGTGCGATTGCAGCTCGTAGGCGACGGAAGCGCCGGCAATGCCCGCGCCGATCACCGCGAATTCGTAGGTCTGCAATGCGTCAACCTCCGGGTGCCGCGATCAGGCGCCGGCTGCCCGCTCGAACATGCCCAACAGCACGATAGCCGCTGTGAGAAACGCCAGCCCAGCGGCGATCGCGGCCGTCCAGCCCGCGGTCCGGTGCCTCCGCAGGGTGCGGCCCGAAGCGAGTGGGGCGTCGGGAAGCCGGGTCAGCCGATTGCGGTCGGGGTGCATGCTGCGGCTGAGGAGCAGCGCGGTCGCTCCTCCCGCGAGCATCGCGAGCACGCAGACCTCGTGGATCCGCAGGATTGCGACCGCTCCTTCGCTCCACTCGGAAACGCGCTCGCGGCCGAGCCAGATCAGCTTGAGTGGATACGCGCCCAGGAAGGCGACGACGAGCGCCGCCGCGGTCTTCATGCGGCGGCGATGCCCGGAAAGGTCGCCCCGCCGAATGCTTCGGATCCCGATTGCGACCAGAGCCGCGACGGCGAGCAGGTTGGCGATGGCGGCGGTCCAGAAGATCAGGTTCGGATGCATCGGTTGCCCGTTCGAATTGACCGCGGGCAGTATAACGGGAGCGCTTCGGGCGCCGGCCTGAACACCGGGCGCGATACGCGCTCGATCTCCACCCGTGATACGATTGGCGGATGATCCGATCCGCCTTCCGGTCGCGGTTTCGCGCCCTCTGCGCGCTGTTCGCTTTGGCGGCGGCGGGTTGCAATTCGGACGCTCTCGACGCCATGCAAGAGGCTCCACCGAGCATAGTCGAGATCGCTCGGGTCGAATCTCGCCTGTTCTCCGAGCGCGTCCAGGCCGTCGGTCAACTCGCGGCCGCCGAATCCGTGGTCGTTCGACCCGAGGTGTCGGGAATCGTCGAGTCGATCGAGTTTCAGGAAGGCCAGCGGGTTTCGAAGGGCGACGTGCTCATCGTGCTCCGCTCCGAGGAACAGCGCGCGGCGCTACGCGAAGCCGAGGCGAATCGCGTACTCGCGGCCGACGTCTTCGAGCGCACGGAAAAGCTCTCGAAGGTCAAGGTTTCGGCGGTCTCCGAGCTGACCCAGGCCCGCGCCAAAGTGGCGGCCGCAGAGGCGGTGGTCGACCTCGCGCGCGTGGACCTCGAGCGGACGCGCGTGCTGGCCCCGTTCGACGGCGCGCTCGGCGCGCGGTCGGTCTCGCCCGGAGACTGGGTCGACGTGGGCGCCAACCTCGTCCAGATCGACGCCGTCGATCGATTGCAGCTGCAGTTTTCGCTGCCCGAAAACGCGATCGCGTTGGCCGAGCCCGGTCTCGAAGTGACGGCCCGGGTGGCCGCATACCCCGACGAGCGCTTTAGCGGCGTGGTCTATTTCGTCTCGCCCGCGCTCGATCGGGAGAGTCGCCGCCTCGCGTTGAAGGCCTGGGTGCCCAATGACGAGGGCCGCCTGCGACCCGGCATGTTTGCGCGCGTCGAACTCGAAGTCGAGCGGACCGAGCAGGCCGTGGTCATTCCGGAATCGGCGGTGGCGAATGACGCGACCGGTTCCTACGTCTGGAAAGTCAATCCCGAAAGCCTCGCGGAGCGCGCCGCTGTCGAACTGGGTACGCGCCGCGACGGCCAGGTCGTGATCGTCTCGGGGCTCGCCGCCGGTGACACGATCGTGACGAGCGGAACCCACAAGGTATACGAGGGCGGCGGCGTTCGATCCCCCGATGCCGTCCCCGCTGTCTCCGGAATACCCTGATGCGCCTTTCCCAGATCTGCATCGATCGCCCGGTACTCTCGATCGTGATGTCGCTCGTGATCCTCGTGTTTGGGATCATTTCGCTCGGGCGACTCTCCTATAGGGAGCTTCCGGACATCGACAATCCGATCGTGTCCGTCCTGACGGTGTTGCCCGGGGCGGCGCCCGAGGTGGTGGAAACCTCGGTGACCCAGGTACTCGAAGACGAGCTCGTCAGTATCCCGGGAATCCGGCACATCACTTCGGTGAGTCGCGAGGAAGCTTCGGCGATCACCCTGGAGTTCGAACTTTCTCGCGATATCGACGTCGCCGCATCTGATGTGCGCGACAGGGTTGCTCGCGCTCGTTTCGAACTACCCGACGAGGTAAAGAATCCGATCGTTTCGAAGGCGGACTCGAGTGGGGGCGGGTCGATCTGGATGAACCTGGGCGGCGGGGGGCTCGACCAGATCGAACTGACCACGCTCGTCGAGACCCGCATCGAGGACCGCCTCACCAAGCTTCCGGGAGTTGCTCAGCTGTATATCGTGGGAGAGCGACGCATGGCGATCCGGCTTTGGATCGACCACCACCGCCTCACCGCGCGCGGACTCGTCATCGCGGACGTTGCAGCGGCATTGGAGCGGAGCAACGTCGATATCCCATCGGGTCGTGTCGAGAGCCTGGATCAAGAATTCACCGTGCGGACACCCGGCGAACTTACCACCGCCGAAGGGTTCAACGCGCTCGTGATTGCCAATTTCGACGGCGAACCCGTGCGGATTAGCGATGTGGGAAAGGCGGTGGTGGGCGCGCAGGACGAGCGCTCGCTGGTGCGCGTCGATGGTGAAGTCGGCATTGCGATCGGAGTCGTCAAGCAGTCGAAGGCCAACATCCTCGACGTCGCGCACGCGGTCAAGCAAGAGGTCGAGCTGATTCGCGGCGAGCTGCCCGAAGGCATTGATTTCGGAGTGGTCTGGGATGAGAGTGTCTTCATCGAGCAGTCGATCCACGACGTAACCCTGACCATCTTCTACGCGATTGGCCTCGTGCTGATCGTGATCTTCATCTTTCTCCGCTCGATGCGGGCGACGATCATCCCGGCTGTCTCGATACCGATCTCGATCGTGGGCACCTTCGCGGTGCTCTACTTCGTCGGATATTCGATCAACATCCTCACATTGATGGGGCTGACACTCGCGATCGGCCTGGTGGTGGACGATTCGATCGTGGTGCTGGAGAACGTGAGCCGCTGGATCGAGGAGGGCACGCCTCGCCTGGAGGCGGCCCGGCGCGGTATGGCCGAGATTTCATTCGCGGTGGTGGCCGCGAGCGTCTCGGTGATCGCGGTCTTCCTGCCGTTGGCTTTTCTGACCGGCACGACGGGCCGCCTGTTTCGGGAGTTTGGCATCGCAATCGCCACGGCCGTGGCGATCTCGGGATTCGTCGCGCTCACGCTGGCTCCCTCGCTGTGCGCGCGCGTACTCCGCACGGACACCAGAGATTCGGGCGTTGCGGTCCGGCTGGGTCGCGCAGTGGATCGGATGCGCGACGCCTACGCGCGAGCGCTGGCTGTCTCGTTGGACAGGCGTGCGCTCGTCGGTGTCGCGGGCATCGCGTGGGTCGGTCTGGGGTGGTTGCTGTTCTTGCATATTGGTCGAGAGTTCGTACCCGTGTCGGATCGCAGCAGCATCATGATCGCCTCGCGCGCTCCCGAGGGCAGCACATTGGATTACACCAATCGCTACCACCTGCAGGTCGAGCGGGCGCTCCTGGAGGTCCCCGAAATCGACGCATCGGTGGCGATCATCGCGCCGGGCTGGGCGGGTCCGTCGGCCGTCAACGAAGCGATCATGTTCTCCGAGCTGGTTCCGATCGGCGAGCGCAAGCGGAGCCAACAGGAGATCGTCGAGGCTCTCTACTTCCAGTTCTTGGCAAATCCGGGAATCGAAGTCTATCCGATCAATCCGCCGACGCTGAGTGTCGATTGGGATGCGGCGCCGGTTTCGATCGTGGTCACGGGGCCGGAGATCGCGAAGGTGGCCGGTTACGCGGATGAAATCGTCCAGCGGTCTCGGGCGATTCCGGGGCTGATCAACCTGCAGACGGATCTCAAACTCAACAAGCCGCAGCTGATGGTTCACGTGGATCGCGAGCAGGCGAGTGACCTGAATGTATCGATTCGCGATGTGGCGTCGACGCTGCAGGTGCTGCTGGGCGGCCTGAAGCTCTCGACCTTCAAGTTGTACGGCGAAACCTACGAGGTGATTGCGCAGGTCGATCGCACGGAGCGAGCGAATCCCGCCGATCTCTACGGCCTCTATGTGCGGTCGAAGTCGGGCGTCATGGTGCCGCTCGCTTCCGTCTTGAGCGTCGAGGAAACGGTGACCTCGTCTGGTCTTCCCCACCACGACCGCCAGCGCGCGGCCGGGATTTCGGGCAGCCTCCTCCGGGGCGTACCGCTCGGAGAAACGCTCGATCAACTGCAGGCGATCGGGAGCGAAGTGATCCCGGCGGACTCGGGTTACCAGCTCAGATTCACTGGTTTGTCCGAGCGCTTCTACGAGTCCGGAAGTGCCCTCGGATTCGCGTATCTGCTGGCCGTGGTGATGGTCTATCTCGTGCTCGCCGCCCAGTTCGAGAGTTTCATCCATCCCGCGACGATTCTCGTCGCGGTCGCACTGTCGTTTACGGGTGCGCTGTTGGGGCTCGAGTTGACGACGTTCATCAATTGGTTGCTGGGGACTCAGCTGCCTAAACACACGCTCAACCTCTTCAGCCAGATCGGGCTCGTGATGTTGGTCGGTCTCGTCACCAAGAATTCGATTCTGATCGTGGAATTCGCAAATCAGCTGCGCGAGCGGGGCGCCGAACCGCGCGCGGCCGTTTTCCAAGCCGCGCGCACGCGCTCCCGCCCCGTGCTGATGACCGCACTCTCGACGATTGCGGGGATCCTTCCGATTGCGATCGGGATGGGAGCGGGTGGCGACATGCGCGCACCGCTGGGCGTTGCCGTGGTGGGGGGCATGGCTTTCGCGACGCTCCTCACCATCTTCGTGATTCCCGTCGTTTACCTGGGTTTCGCGCAGCTCGAGGTCTGGGTCGCCGCCAATTTCGCCCACCGCACCCAACAACCCGAACCCGACGGCGCGGGTCCTCTGCCGGCTGGGACCTCGAGTCGTTCGCTCAGCTAGGTGACGTCGGTGCCGCTGACCTGGTCGCGCGGAGAGAAGCTCGCTGCGGGAGCGCTCTTCGCGCTCGCCCTCACATTGCGCCTGTTGCATTTGCGCGAGATCGAACTCAACGATCCCTTCTTCGCGCTTCCCTCGACGGACGCGCTGCTCTATCACCAGTGGGCGAGCGAGATCGCGCGCGGCGACTGGCTGGGGCAGGGCGTCTTCTTCCTCGCGCCGCTGTACGCGTATTTTCTCGGACTGGTCTACGCGGTTTTCGGATCTGCATTCGAAGTTGCGATGATCGCGAACGCCCTGCTCGGCGCACTGAGCAGCGTGCTCGTGGTGGCCGTGGGGAGGCGGCTGTTCGATCGGCGCGCGGCGCTGATTGCGGGTGCGCTGATCGCTTTGGATTCGACGTCGATCTTCTTCGGCGGCATGCTCGCGAGCGCGAATCTGGTGGTCCCGCTCGTGCTGTTGCTGTTACTCGCCGCACAGCGGGCACACGAGTCTCCTTCGGGAGTGCGCTGGTTGGGCGCGGGCTTCGCGCTGGGGCTCTGCGCGCTCGCGTGGCAGGCGCTGCTGCTCTTCGCGCTCTACCTGGTGGTCTGGCCGGTGTTCTCCGAGAAATCGAGCGCCGCCTCGCGCGCGCGCTGGGCCGCGCTGGTCGTGGCGGGGATGGCGCTCGCAATCCTCCCCGTCTCGCTGCGCAATTACGCGGTGGCGGACGAATTCGCGCTCGTGAACACGGGCGGTGGGATCTCCCTGTACGTGGGCAACCATCCACACGCGATGGGTACCTACGGCATGCCCCGCGTGTATTCGCGCGTGATCGCGGATGAACCGATCGAGCAGCGGCAGCTGTTTGCCGAAGTGGCCGGGCAGGTCAGTGGGCGAGCGCTGAAGGCCTCGGAGATTTCGGCATTCTGGGCCGGCGAAACCCTCGATTACATTTCGACGAACCCCGCTCAGTGGCTGCGGCACGAAGTGCGCAAATTCGGTCTGTTCTGGAACGCGGCCGAACTCTGGCGCGAGCGCTCCCCGACCGCCGAGCGGGCATTTTCCTGGGTACAGCGGCTTCCGCTGATCAGCTTTGCGCTGGTCGGGCCGCTGGCGTTGCTCGGCATGGGCCTGTTCGCATCGCAGCTGAGCAGACTCTATTTGGTGTATGCGGTCATCGAGTTTCACCTGGTCGTGAGCCTGGCCTTCAGCGTGCTCGCGCGCGATCGGATGTCGGCGCTGCCCGCGTTCTATCTGTTTGCCTCTGCGGCCGCGTGCTGGCTCTGGGATCGGTTTCGCGGTCGGCGATTTCGCGCACTCGCCATCGGGCTCGCCGCACTCGGGTTGGCCGCATGGCTGGTGCACCTGCCGCTCAGTCGCGAGAACCTCGCGATGGCCTACTACCGGCTCGGAGATCGCTTCGTGCAGTTGGAACAGTGGGATGAGGCGATCGAATATTTCGGCCGCTCGCTGAATCGCGATCCCGGCGCCATATCCACCTGGAACCAGCTCGCACTCGCCTTCGAGGCGCGCGGCGACAGCCACCGAGACGCCGTGCACACCTGGTTGCGCGTGCTCGATCTGGCCCGGCAGAAGGATTATCACCTGCACGCCGTCCGCGCCGAACGGCACCTGCGCGGCCTCGGCATCGAGCCCCTGGTCGCCCCGCCCGGAGCACACTGACCGCCGAGGAGTTGCGGCGTGGGTGCTGTTCGCTCGGGGCTCGATCTCACCACCGCGCTTCATCCAGCTGAGCGCGCTGCAGGTGATTGCTCTGGCGGCGAGATTTGTCGTCGATTTGCGCATTTCGTCCGCTATTCCGGAGGCTTTCACTCGCTGCGCGTTCTGCGATATGATCCGCCGAAGCCGAGGCAGCCGATCGGTGCGGACTTCGAACTGCGGGTCTGGATTGCAAGAGATTCATCGCGGAGGAAGCATGCCTGGCGGGAAGTCCCCCATCTCCCTCCTGCTCGTTCTCGCCCTCGCAATCGGCCTGGCGAACGGCGCGCAGGCGGGGCCGTCCCCGACTCCCTCGGGCTCGGCGACCGCATCGCCGACACCCTCTGCGACGCCAACGTCGACGCCGACGCCGACCGCGGGATCACCGACGGCGACCCCCACCGCGACGGCGACACCCACGGCGACGCCGCCCACACCGACTCCCACGGCGACGCCGACACCCACGCCGCCTACACCGACCCCCAGCGCGACGCCGACGGCCACGCCGAGCGCGACACCCTCGGCGACGCCGACTGCGACGCCCACGGCGACGCCGACCGCGACACCGACGGCGTATCCGTCACCGACCCCTGCGCCTTCGCCGGATCATTTTCTCTGCTACAAGGCCTCGATCACGAGGGGCTCGACCCTGTTCACGCGACGCGATGCCGAGATCTCCAATCAATTCAGGGGTAGCCCCATTGCGATGGCCACGGGGGACCTCGACGGTGACGAGAAGCTCGACCTCGTTACCGCCAACGGCCTCGACGGTTTCAGGAGCGACGTGAGCGTGTTGCTGGGCGTCGGGAACGGCACGTTCCAAGCCCCCACCTACTTCGAAGCGGAGGCGAGTCCCGTGTCCGTGGCTGTGGCCGACCTCGACGGCGACGATGCGCCCGACATCGTCACCGCCAACGGCAACAGCAACAACGTGAGCGTGCTGCTCGGCAACGGCGACGCCAACTTCCAGGAACCCGTTTTATTCGACGCGGGCAATGGCGCGGCATTCGTGGCCCTGACCGACCTCGACGGCGATGACATCATCGACATCGTTACGGCCAACGACGTCGGGGACGATCTGAGCGTGCTGCTGGGTAACGGCGACGGCAGCTTCGGGCCCCCCGCCTCCTTCGCGGCGGGCGACGGCCCGGTCTTCGCAGCGGTGGGTCTGCTCGACGGCGACGACTTCCCCGACGTGGTCACCGCCAACCGCGACGGCAGCAATCTGAGCGTGCTGCTGGGCAACGGCGACGGCACCTTCCAGGCTCCCGCATTCCTCACAGCGGGCGAGGTCCCCGTAGCCGTGGCGGTGGGCGACCTAAACGGCGACGAGCGCCTCGATCTCGCCACTGCCAACCGCGATAGCAATGACGTGAGCGTACTGCTGGGCAACGGCGACGGCACCTTCCAGGCCGCCA
Source organism: Deltaproteobacteria bacterium (assembly GCA_019313245.1). Lineage (GTDB taxonomy): Bacteria > Myxococcota_A > UBA9160 > UBA9160 > SMWR01 > JACZVU01. The sequence continues at coordinate 4,352 of JAFDBP010000003.1, read as the reverse complement.
GCTTCCACCCGACGGGCATTGCGCCCGTCTCCGTCGCCATCGACGTGCTCTATGGCGAAACCAGGTTCGAAAAGGACACTGGCGAGTCCTGTCCCTCAAAGAAGTACTTTTATTACGCCGAAACTTTCCCCGACATCATCACTGCCAATCGCGGCAGTAACGACGTGAGCGTGCTGCTGGGCAACGGCGACGGCAGTTTTCAATCCGCCTACCACTTTGCGACCGGCAAGGCTCCGGTTTCGCTCGCCACATTCAACATCAATGGCCTCACGAGGGACCTCTTCGACCCCGACGATCCCCGCGACCCCGAGGACCCAAACGGGCCGCCGTCGAGAATCACGGTGCCCCTCACCGACATCATCACCACCGATCGCGACGCCTTTGGCGTGAGCGTGCAGCGGGGTAAGGTCCCTCCCAGGGACAATCCCAACACCTGCGGAGTCGACGAGAGCGACCCCAGCGATCGATTTCAACCCCTGATCGCGTCCCCGGCGGTAGCCGACGAGGTCCGCGTCCTGAAGGTCAAGCAGTTCTGCAACGCGGTGGACAAGAACGGCGAGGGCATCACCGACACCGCTTCGCACCTGACCTGTTACGAGATCAGAAAGCCGCTGCCGACCCGCCCGCGGACGGCCGCGACCGACCAGTTTGGCGAGTTGACCTTGAATGTGCGCCAGCCGCGCTCGCAGATCTGTCTCCGGTCGGCTTTGGAATGGGTCGGAGATGTCGAGATCGAGCCTCCCGATAACGCACTGGCCCCTGGGCTCGACCATTACGAGCTGTACAATATCGGGGAAGCGCGCGGTTCGGATCGGTTCGAGAAGCGCGAGGTGGGTGTCGAAGACATCTTCGTGGATGCGACCGTACAGCTCAAGAAGCCGAGGCGGCTCGGTGGGCCGACCGGTTTGTCTGGCAGTCGACCGAAGAATCCAAGCGGCCATCTGAGTTGTTACTCGATGAGGCCTCCGAAGTTCAAATCGGTCAAGATCCGAACGAGCAATCCCTTCGGCACATTCGACCTGACGCTGAGGCGGCCGAATCTACTCTGCAATCCGTCGGAGATGGAACTCCTCTCTGCGGACCGCTGAGGTCTCACTGTCGCGGCTCCTCCACGGAGAGACCGGGGTGTCGGCAAACATTCCCCATCTTCGAGGCGTGGGTCGGATCAGGCGCTTGCCGCATCTTTGACGCAGAAGTACACGTTTTCGTGACGGGTCAATCCCTGGCGCCGGATCTCGGCTTCGCCGAGATCTCGGACGAAAGCGTCGACGGTGCCCGAAAAGCCCGCCTCGGCGAGGCGGTCGGCGTAATCGGGCCCGTAGCTTCGAACGTGGTCGTGCTGGCCGAAGAGTCTCTCGCGCTCGGCGGGGTCGGTGACCGAGAAGTCCTCGAACGTGGTTTCCGCCAGGATCGGAACCTGTAGGATCGCCCAGCCACCGGGTTTCGGCACGCGAAAGAATTCGGCCATCGCCTTGCGGTCTTCCGGCACGTGCTCGAGTACGTGGCTGCAGAGGATCACGTCGAAGGTGTCGGCCGGGTAGTCGATGTCGGTGATGTCCATTCTGGCCATCACGTCCGGGCGGTCGAGATCGGCGGACAGGTAATCGATGTAGTCGGCGCGCTCGATTGCGCTCGACAACGGCGCTTCGGGAGCGACGTGCAGGAGCTTCTTGCGGCGGCCGTCGAAGAGGTCGGTTCTCTGCTCCAGGTACAGCGAGATCAGGCGGTGCCGTTCGAGCGAACCGCAGAAGGGGCACCTCACGTCGTGTCGGGTCTCGATGCCGAAGCTCAGGAACTTTCGACACTGGGAATCGCAGCAGGGGCAATAGCGGGCGGTTCCGCGGTATGCGATCCGGCATGCGATCTGGTGCAGTGCTCGGGCGCGCCTTTCGCCGAGCATCTTCTTTGCGAGTGATTTCAGCGCTTTCACGATCTGCCGGTCAGCCTCTCTCGGTGAGTCCGGCGACGCGCCCGTGCAGAACCGAGTGGTAGCGCCAGCGACCGGGCATGTGAGAGCTGATGCTGCCGATCGCCATCGAGAGCGTCAGCAGGGCAATCGTCCAATCGGGTGCGAGGCCGATGATGGCCAGAGCCCCGAGTTTGCTGAAGGTGGCGACACCGCGCAGTTGCACCACCCAGATCCGCGACTGCCAGATCTCGAAACATACGAGCAACCCGCCCGTCAGCAGCACCGAGAGCAGGGCCGTCCGCAGCCGGGTGGCGTCCACGTGGTAGAAGTGGCCGCCGTAGAGCGCGGCGACGGCGATCAGGTGGAGGGTGCGAAGGGAGGTTCGGAGCCAGCGCGCTCCCGGAATCGCCCGCGCACCGCTCTCCAGCCAGCGCTCGGCGCGCTGTCGCCAAGAGAACTCGGAGATGGCGTCGGTCGGGTGCGGCATGCGTCGCGCCGCAGCGTACCGTTTCGTCGGCGACAAAGCCCGCTGGCAGACTTCCCGCCCGAGTCGCGAACCCCTATACGGAGGCCGCCGCTTTGGTCGCCGCCGCCTGGGCGGCTTCCCGCTTCTTCACCCAGGTCTGCCAGCTCTTGCCCGATGCCGTGTCGCGTCCCGACAGTTCGACCTGCTTGATGTGGCGGATCGGAATCTGCAGTTGGTCCGTCTCACCGCGACACCAGAGCCGGACCGCGTCGTCGCTGAGGTTCGAGAGGTAGCCGTCGACGCGGCTGTCGTCGTCGAGCAGCAGGGTCACGTCGCCGCGATATTCGAAGGCGACGCGGAGCGACTCCATACTCGCGGGAGCCGACCAACCCTGGCCCGGCCCGCTCTCTTCCGCTTCCTCTCGCTCTGCGGGGCCGCTGTCGATCTCCGTCGCGATCTGCAGCAACTGCGCCGGATCGCCCTTGGGTTCCGGGATGGCCGGGCCGAAGATCGCCGCTCGAAGCATGGCCATCAGGCCGCGAAACGAGGAGAAGATCTCTTCGACGGCGCTGGCTTCGAAGCCGCTGTGGACCATGCAATCGCGGCAGTGGGGATTGCCGCTGCTGGGTCCGTAATTCTGCCACTGCGTTTCGTCCATCATCTGCTGGAAGCTGTCCGCGTAGCCGTCCTGGAGCAGGTAGCAGGGTTTCTGCCAGCCGAAGACGCTGTAGGTCGGGTTGCCCCAGGGCGTGCAATCGTACTCGCGTCCGCCGGCCAGGAATTCGAGGAAGAGCACCGATTGGTTGAACTGCCAGCGGCGTTCGTTTCCGTGCAGGATCTTGCGGAAGAGTTCCTTGGTTCGCTCGCGTCCGAGGAAGTGCCCCTGGTCGGGCGCCTTCTGGTAGCTGTAGCCCGGCGACACCATCATGCCTTCGACGCCGAGTTCCATCATCTCGTCGAAGAACTGCTGGGTTCGCTTCGGGTCCGCGCCGTCGAAGAGCGTCGTGTTCGTCGTGACCCGGAATCCCAGACCGATCGCCCGCTGGATCGCGGCCCGCGCGATTTTGGAAACGCCATCGCGGCAGACCGACTCGTCGTGCTCCTTTTCGAGCCCGTCGAGGTGGACGCTGAAGCTCAGGTACTTGCTGGGTTCGAACAGATGGATCTTCTCTTCGAGCAGCAGCGCGTTGGTGCAGAGGTAGATGTACTTCTTGCGCTCGATCAGGCCGCGCACGATGCGGTCGATCTCCGGGGGCAGCAGGGGCTCGCCGCCGGGAATGCTGACCACGGGTGCCGGACATTCGTCGACGGCCTTCATGCAGTCTTCGTAAGAGAGCTGGGTCTTCAGGATGTTCGAGGGGTACTGGATCTTGCCGCAGCCCGCGCAGGCGAGATTGCAGCGGTAGAGCGGCTCGAGCATCAGCGCGAGCGGGTAGCGCTTGCGGCCCCGAAGCTTCTGCTTGGCCAGATACAGCGCCACCGTCGCCATCTGCGAAACGGGTACGGACATCCCAATTCTCCTCGGCCTACAGCCCGCGCGGGCGCGATGGCGCAATCATGCAGTGGGATCAAAACGAACCGGCTCGCCCACCCCCGGGCGCCGAGCCAGTGTAACGGGCTTTTCGCAAACGAGCACTCGCTCCAAAACGCCCGATCTGCGGCGCTCGCGGGACGCCAAGCCCGCGCGCTGTCGGCTGTTTTGCGCTTCCGCCCGCATACCGCCCGGGCTTGGCTATAATCGCGGCTCGAAACCCTTGATCCCCGCTGGAGCCGCATGCCCGAGGTACACATTCCGCCCCGTTATAGGGGCCCGACGAACGGCGAGCGCCTGGTCGTGGTCGACGGGGGCACGGTGCGGGAGTGCATCGCCGCCGTCGACGCCCAGTATCCCGGCTTCGGTGAACTCGTATTCGACGCCGAGGGCAGGGTCCGGCTGTTCGCGACGCTATTCGTGAACGGCGACGAGCTGGATCGCGG
>JAFDBP010000002.1 GCA_019313245.1 Deltaproteobacteria bacterium | reverse complement strand
CGATTGCCAACGCGCCGATCGCGGCGACCAGGATCAGTTTCTTCCCCATCGTTCTACCTTTCCCACGGAGCGCGGCTACGGTTGTGGCGCCCCTTCGTTCCCCTTGCGTCGCAACTGTAGCAGTTTTTCGCCCTGGACTCGCAACGCTTCCGTTTCATCGCTCACCAAATCGCTGTGGCAGGCTGCCTTCGGGGCGCCGCCCATGGCATCGTGGGTCTTGCTGGCGAGGCGGTGAATCTCGTCTGGGGACAGGTGCCCCCGGCTGCGGAGGATCTCCTGCTGCTCCCTCGAGAGCGCTGGGGACTTCATGACGCGGGCGCGCTCGAACCCGCTGGCCTTGCCTGAGTCGAACTCGACGATCTCCTTCGAGATCCGAACCGAGCACCAGTCGTGGCCGCACATCGCGCAGAAGTCGGTGTCCACGTCGAGGTCCTCGTCGTGGAACGCTCGTGCCGTGTCGCTGTCGAAAGCCAGATCGAAGTGTTTCTCCCAATTGAGCGCGGCCCGGGCCCGGGTGAGGTCGTCGTCCCAGTCGCGGGAGCCGGGAATGCCGAGCGCGACGTCCGAGGCGTGGGCTGCGATCTTGTATGCGATACAGCCTTGCTTGACGTCGTCGCGCTTCGGGAGGCCGAGGTGTTCTTTCGGGGTCACGTAGCAGAGCATTGCCGCGCCGTGGTAGCCGGCTGCGGTGGCGCCAATCGCGCTGGTGATGTGGTCGTATCCGGGAAAGACATCCGTGACGAGCGGTCCGAGCACGTAGAAGGGCGCGCCGTGACAGCGCCGCCGCTGAAGCTTCATGTTGTACTCGATTTGATCGAAGGGGACGTGGCCGGGGCCCTCGACCATCACTTGGCATCCTTTGCGCCATGCCCGTTCAGTCAGCTCGCCCAGGCGATCGAGCTCCCCGAGTTGTGCCTCGTCCGTCGCGTCGGCCAAGCCGCCCGGGCGCAAGCCGTCACCGAGCGAGAACGAGACGTCGTACTCGCGCATGACATCGCAAATCGCCTCGAAGTGCGTGAACATGGGGTTCTCCTGGCCGTGATGAAGCATCCACTTGGCGAGGAGCGAACCGCCCCGTGAAACGACCCCGATCAATCGTTTGCGAATGAGCGGCAGATGTTCCCGGGCGACGCCCGCGTGAATGGTGAAATAGTCGACACCCTGGAGGGCCTGGTGGCGAAGCGTTTCGAGAATCACGTCGAGGGTCAGCTCCTCGATGCTGCGCCCGATGATCATCGAGTAGATCGGCACAGTCCCGATGGGAACCCGCGCGTTGCGAATGATGGCCTCCCGTGTCGCGTCTAGATCGCCGCCGGTCGAGAGATCCATCACCGTGTCGGCACCCCAGCGCTCGGCCCAACGGAGCTTTTCGACCTCCTCGTCCGTTCCGGACGACACAGGGGATGCGCCCATGTTGGCATTGACCTTGGTGAGGCCAGCGCGACCGATGCACATCGGATCGAGGGTGTAGCCGAGGTGTATCTTGTTGGCGGGGATGATCATCCGGCCGGCGGCCACCTCGTCGCGGACTTGCTCGGGCGTCAGGTGCCTCTCTCGCTCCGCGACGCGCCGCATCTGCGGCGTCACCGTGCCGAGGCGCGCGTGCTCGAGCTGGGTGACCGGTTCGAAGCCCGCTGGCGGATGCCAACGCCCGCCTTCGAAGCGCCAATCCTCCGGCATGAAGTCCCAGGCCGTCTTGTTGCTGGGCTGAGGCATCCCAGGCGTGTCCGGGGAGGAGAAGGTTCGAGGCCCGCCGATGTCGGGCGCGCGGGCGAACGAGCCAGGGCTCGTGCCAGCACTCTCGGTGGAAGGGTTGTGGGCGCCGCGTAGCGGCAGTTCGAAATCGGTCATTGCATTCCTCCCGCAGGGAAGGAGCGCGGGGCTCGCTTCCCTACGCCGGTCCAAACCGGATCAGGTTCGACGGGTTCCTCTCAGCCTTCACGGGCGCCCCGAGCGAAGGTGGACCATAGCGCTGCTTGGCCCGATGCGAAAGGCCAACGTTCGTGGACGCATGCCCAGCGGCCGGAGTCTGGCTCGGCCGTCACTATTGCAATCGGATCGCGACTGCGGCACAAGGCAGCGATGGTCTCGGCACCGCTCTATCGCTCCCGGCCTGGGGGCCATCAGATTCTGCCGGCCTCACAACCCGAGGCGACCAAGATCAACGACTTCATCTACCTCTCCGAGGGTCTGTCGAACGCGTACCTAATCACGAGCCCCGAGGGCCGCGCGGTCATCAATACTGGCATGGGCTTCGAGGCGCCCATTCACAAACGCAACTTCGACGCCGTCGACGACCGGCCGCTTCGCTACATTCTCTTCACGCAAGGTCATGTCGACCATGTCGGCGGAACGGATCTCTTCCGCGAAGAGGGCACGAAAGTCGTCGCGCATGCGAACAACCAGGCCCACCAAGCCGACGATGCCCGCATCGCGTCGTTTCGCGCCATGAGAAGCGGCTTTGCGTTCGCCGAAGCCATTGCCCGCGCCTGGACGCACATCCAAGAGAACGCCGGTGGCGCAATTCCGGCCCAATCGCGCCCGACGCCCGACGTCACCTTCGAAGATCGACACGAGCTCACGCTCGGGCCCGTGCGTATGGAGCTTTTATGGACGCCAGGTGGAGAGACCACCGACTCGATGGTGATCTGGCTGCCGGATCACGGGGTTTGCTTCACCGGGAACCTCTTCAGTGCGCTGTTCGGGCATTTCCCGAACCTCGTCACGATTCGTGGCGACCGGTATCGGGAGGCGTTGCGCTT
>JAFDBP010000001.1 GCA_019313245.1 Deltaproteobacteria bacterium | reverse complement strand
GCCGGCCTGCGGCAGATCGCAGACATGCCCCACCATCTGCCAGCCCTTCAGGAAGAACTCCCGATACTCGAGCTCCAGGAGTTCCTCGCTCGCGTAGGTCCAAAGCGGCAGGGCCTCCCCGGTTCGTTCGAGTTCGGGAAGCACTTGCGGAGAATCATCTAGGCTGGACATGGGCCCTCTTTCCGAACGGGTGACATCGAAAGTCCCGTCCATTGGATTGCCGACCAATCGATGCGATCCCGATCATCGGAGCTAGACGATAACCGAACTCCAATCGCCCACCGCCCGCTCTTCATTGACTGCGACAGAAAAGACCGATTCGAGTTCACCTTCGCCAGGCCGGCGGCAATGCCGAGTCGATCTGCATATAGCGATCGCGCAACAATGTCTGCCGATTCTGCAACGACACCAACTCACCGCGAATCATCACCTGTTCGGGATTGCTGGTGAGTTCCAGCGGGTCCGCCGACCACACGATCAAGTCCGCTTCTTTGCCGACCTCGATACTGCCGTAGCGATCATCCACCCGATACATGCGTGCCGGCGACAATGTGATCGCCTTCAACCCCTCCATCCACGGCAAGCCATTCGCGACCGCGTTGCCGGCTGATTGCGCGATGTTGCGAGCGGCGTAGGTCTCGTTTTGCCAGTTCGCACCAAATGAAATTGCGACGCCCGCGGCAACCAGAATGGCGGGCGCCTCTAGCCGCGCATTCAACGCGTCGAAAGTGGACGGCAGATTGCTCTTGGAATCGAGGATGACGGGAACCCGAGCTGCTGCAAGGGCATCTGCAACCATCCAGGCCTCGGCTCCGCCGTAGATGATCAACGCGACCCGATACTCCGCGGCGAGCTTCAACAATGCCTCGATATCACTGGCGCGATTCACGTGGGCGAGTAGCGGCGTATCGCCCGCGAGAACCGGCTGCAATGCCTCGAGATCGGCCATGCTCAGCGAATATTCGCGGCGCTGACCGCGCTCGTAGTAGCCCTTGTTGCGCCGATAATCGACGGCATCGTCCAGCCCCGTTCGCAGCGCGAGCATCGCCGCAGCCCGACTACCGCCTGAGACTGCACTGCCAGCTTCGCCGAGGCTTACGACCATCGCAGCCTGTCTCTCCGCAACGAAGTCGGGCCGCTCTCCGAGTTGCACGACTGCGGCGAGGCCGGAGAACACCTGTGAGCTGGCGCCAGCTTCCCAATAACTGGGCGCCGGTGCCGTCAATGCGCGCGTAATACCACCGGCCCGATTGACGGCGATGAGCGTGGAGCGATGATTGTAGGCTTCGGCAATATCGAAGCTCGCACTGAATCGTTCGCCCGTCTGGTAATAGTCGACCGTTCCATCGACACCGCTGACTTCCGTCAGGCCGAGCTGGCCCATCGCCGAGAAGAAGCCCGGGGTAATGATCTTGCCGCTGGCATCGATGACTCGATCCTCGCTCGAACCACTCCCGGCAGCCGATGGCAGCTCGACATCCGCTCCGACTGCGGCGAAGCGGCCGTCGCGAACGACGACGGTGGCGTTCTCCAGTGTGCCGGCGGGTCCCAGCGTATGAACCGTGGCACCCCGATAGATTGTGCTCTCTGCGATTGCGACTTGCGGCGAGAAAAGCACCGAACAGACCATCAGGTGGAGATAAAGACGCTTCATCGCGCACCTCCGCTGATGGCAGCCGTCCCGAGACTGAAGTCGGAAACCGGATTCAGCTCCGGATCGCTGCGATCGTAGGCGAGCGCGCCATCGATGTAGACCCGCTCGACCCGGGTGTACACACTGAACGGATTGCCGTCCCAGACCACGACGTCTGCCATCTTCCCCGGCTCGAGCGTGCCCGTCTGTTCCAGGATGCCGAGCGACTTGGCCGCATTCCTGGTGATCCACTGAATCGCGCGCTCGGGTGGGATCTGCAGGTCTACCTGTGCCGCCGCGCCCATGACCTTTGCCGCTTCCTGGTTCAGCCTTTGAATGCCGATCTCGTCGTCTGAATGAATGACCGCACACGCGCCGGCTCGATCGAGAATGGCTGCGTTCTCGCGAATGCCGTCATAGGACTCCATCTTGAAGCCCCACCAATCTGCCCAGACCGCAGCGCAAACGTCGTTTTCGGCCAGCAGGTCCGCGATCTTGTAGGCCTCGACCGCGTGGTGGAATGTCGATATCCGATATCCGAATTCCCTCGCAACGTCGAGCATCAGAGACATTTCGTCGGCGCGATAGCAGTGGTTGTGCACGAGGATCTCTCCATCCAGCACACCCGCCAGCGTCTCCAGTTTCAGATCGCGCGTGGGCGCTTCGCCCGTCCCGTCTTCGGCTGCGGCTTTCTCGTCGCGATAGTCGGCCGCTTCGATCCAGGCGGCGCGGTAGCCCGCGACGTTGCCCATGCGGGTCATCGGGGACTGCCCCTGGCCTCCGTAGAAGCTCTTTGGATTTTCGCCGCAGGCCATCTTCAGCCCGTGGGGCGCACCCGGAAATTTCATATCCATGACATCGCGTCCGGGCACGTTCTTGAGCGTTACGCCGCGGCCTCCGATGAGATTTCCAGAGCCGGGTAGGATCTGTATCGATGTCACTCCCCCCGCGAGTGCGGCGACGAAGCCGGGGTCTTGCGGCCAGACTCCGTGTTCTGCCCAGACTTCTGCCGTAACCGGCTTCGACATCTCATTGCCGTCGGAGTGAGCGGCGACACCCGGCGACGCATACACGCCGAGATGAGAATGCACATCGATCACGCCGGGCGTAATCCACATGCCGCTGGCGTCCACGGATGTCGCGTCGCCCGCATCCAGCCCACCGCCGACCGCGAATATCTTCCCATCGCGCATCAACACATCCGCGCCATCCAACCGCTGACCGGTTCCGGTCAAGACCGTGGCACCTTCGAGCAGGGTCGCTACCGAATCGAGCGGTCGGTAGCTGCTCGCATAGGGGAGGGGTTCACCATTCGTCGATGCAGGCCGCTCGTGGGCGCACGCCCCGAGCAACAGAACGAATACGCCGACGCCAATTATCGCAAACTTCATATCCGACTCCGAGTCGCTCCGATTCGATGCACGACTATACCGCATATCCGACTTCGATCAGCCGAACCCAATTTTTTGATCATACAGCCAGCGACACGTCATCGTGACTACGAGTTGACGGCCGACTTCGACCTCCGTAGCTGAGCGTAGAAATGTTAGGCGGCCACGCGCGATCGAAGTGACTCGACAAGGAGTGCAGGCATCGGAGCGATCGCGATTTGAGTGCGCACTGGCAACACTGACGCCGCGCGGCTGTGAACGCCTGTATCAGTCCGAACCGATGCACGGTGCATTCCACGCGGCAACGGCCGGCGCGGATCAGATCCCCATGTCGCTCAGCGCATCCGCCAGGCGACCGATGGTCTCCGTGATCTTCGGGTGGGATTCCTGGAATTTATCGAGGGTGTCGGTCAGGCGTTCGCGCAGAGAACTCGAAAGCTCACGCTCGTGGTCGGGGTCGAGGGCTTCGAGGATCTCTTCGGCCGCGCTGCGCAGCTCGGCGCGAAGCTCCTCATCGAGATCGTCGGGGGCTTCGAGCGCCTCGCGCAACTCATCGATGGCCTCGTTCAGCGACGATTCAGGATCCGGCATATTCCTCATTCTCCCCTTCCAGGAGCATGCCCCATGGGGGCATGCAGCGCCGCATGAGCTTTGGCCGAAGGCCGGCGCGCATCCAGCCTAGACGTTGAAGCGAAAGTGCACCACATCGCCGTCTTGCATGATGTAGTCCTTGCCCTCGACCCGAGCGAGACCCGCCTCGCGGCACTTGGCCTCGCTGCCGTATTCGATCAGATCCTTCCAATTGATGACTTCGGCGCGGATGAAGCCGCGCTCGATGTCCGAGTGGATCTTACCCGCCGCGCGTACGGCCCGGGAGCCGCGCGCCACCGGCCAGGCCCGGCACTCGTCGGGGCCGGCGGTCAGCATCGACACGAGGTCGATCAACTCGTAGGCGGCGCGAATGAAGCGATTGCGCGCGGGCTCCTCGAGACCGAGTGAGCTGGCGAATTCGAGCTGATCTTCTTGGGGCATCGACGCGATGTCCATTTCGACCTGCGCGGAGAGCATCACGACTCCGAGCCCGCGGTCGCGGGCGCTCGCCTCGATTTCCGGATCGATCGCGCAACCGATGCTGTCCTCATCGACATTCATGACCAGCAGCAGTGGCTTCTGGGTGAGCAGCGCATAGCCGGCGATCATCTTGCCCTCTTCTTCACTGAGTTCGAAGCATCGCAGCGGTCGCTCGTCCTCCAGGTGCGCCTGAATGCGCTGCAGCAATTCGAGTTCGCGCGGATTGCTGCGGTCCTTGGCCAGGCGCTGGACGCGCCGCTCCACCAACTCGAGATCCGCGAGAATCGTCTCGGTCTCCAGATCGGCAATTTCGCGCAGCGGCTGCGGCGGCTCGCCGGCCGCGTCCGGAAACGCGCGCACCACCTGGCAGAGTGCGTCCACCTCGCGCATCGCGTTGAGGGTCTTGCGGTCGAGACCCTTGCCGCCGGCTCCTCCGAGGTCCGTGAACGCAATCTCGGCGTAGGTGATCTTCTTCGGTTTGTAGAGCTCTGCGAGCGCGTCGACGCGCGGGTCGGGAACCTTGACGACTCCGACATTGACCTTTTCGCGGCCGGCCGCGTAGCCGGTCTCCACGGCGAGACCCGTCAGGGCGCCAAACACCGTGCTCTTGCCGCTCTCGGGGAATCCGACCAGTCCAATCTTCATGAGAAGGCGACCGTACAATACACGGGCCCGCAGCGGCCAGCCGGCACCGGCTAGGCGGGCTTCAGTGGCTGAGTTCGCAACCCAACCAGCGTCAGGGCCGCCGCGAGCGCGAAGGCTCCGTTTTCCTGGGGATGCACGACGCCGAGCCAACCGGTCACGAGCATCAGGAATCGCAGATCGATGTAGACCCGGGTCCAGGTCGCCAGGGTCGCGCGACCGGTCCAGATCCAGCGAAGCCCGGGCAGCAACAACACGAGATCCAACGGAAAGAAGAGCCAGGCGTTTTGATTGCTCGTCCAGATCGTGCCGGTCGAAAAGAGCGAAATCGGCAGCAGCGCCAAACCCAGCGAGCCGAAGAGCGCGGCCGTCGCGACCAACACCAGCCCCGCCAGCCGGGAAAGCCACGCCACGCTGCCGCGGGTCAGCCAGGCCGAAAACCCGCAGAGCCCAAAGAACAGGCCCAGGCCGACTCCGATCGCCACGACGAGCCTGCGGCCCGCTCGAACATCGCCCCCGACCGCGGGCGCGCCCTTGCGTCGATGCAGCACCTGCTCGGAGGCGACCAATGGAGTGCCCTCTCCCAGTGCGGGATTCTCCGCCACAGCCAGGATTTCGCGCATGCGGTGGGGCATGAAGCTCAGCTGCCAGGCGCCCACCCGGTCCTCACCGTGCGGGCCCGACCCGAGGTCGAGGGCGATCAAAGCCAGCATCCGCCCGGCCCCCGCGGCGAGAATCTCTTCGCGATAGGTGCGCTCGATCGGCATCGCGTAGGCGGCCCGCTGGAGGGCTCCTCCCGTCACGTCGTTGAGCAGATCGCGCAGGCGGGTCGAGCAGTTGTCGGCGACGTGGTCGTAGGTGTACTCGACGTTCTCCGGCAGGAGGTTCCACTCGAGTCGCCCGATCAGGTAGGCGACCTGATCGTGCGTCAGGTTCAATCGCTGGCTGTGGATCTGACGATCCCTGTCCCGATAGTCGTCGAAGCGAATCTGGGTCGAAGAGCGGCGCAACCAGAATTTCGCCCGCCCCAGCGCCGCCCCCACCGCGAAACCCGGGCGCTGAAAATCGGCGACGCCGAAGTCGTAGACATCGTCCCGTCCGGTTTCCGTGTCGATCACGCGCAGCAGGATGTGACCGAAGCGCGTGTAGATCGGGTGATCGGGGCCGACCGTCACCAGCTCGACCCTGGCCTGTTCAGCACTCGCGTCGAACAGCGCGATTGCGGAAAACAGCGCGACCAGAACGAACTCGGGCAACCGCGCGGGCGATCTCATCGACCCTCTCCCTATCGAGGCTCCGACCCGGGACGCTCCTCGAGGAGCAGGGTCTCGATGTCGCGGAGCAGGATGTCCTGATCGAGAAATCCGGTGCTGTAGATGTTCCGGATCGCGTAGTCCGAGTCGACGAGAAACACCTTGGCGATGTGGCGAATCACGCCGAGCGACCTTCCGTCCTCGGCTGACACGAGTCTGAGCGCATCCTGCCCGAAGTCATCGAGCACGGGGCGAATCTCTCGATCGGACCCGGCGGTTCGAAAGTGCCACTCTCCGATCGGTTTCAAATGGTCGCGAAGTTCCGCCAAACGCTTTGGCGTGTCTCTCTCGGGATCGAACGACACGGTCACCAGCCGGATGCGGCTGGCGAGATCGGACTTCGCCGCTAGCGTCCGGTCCATCCGCCGCAGCAACGCCAGAACCAGTGGGCACCCGCCCGCGTCCGGGCAGCTCGCGTACACGAAGGAAACCACCGCGCAGCCCCCGGGCGCGATATCCAGCAGGGGAACGCGCTCTCCCGAGTCGTTCAGCAGCTCGTAGCGCCCGACCCGGTCGATCACGGGCAATTCGTAACTGCCGGGCTCCGGGAGCTGGTAGAGCGGCTTTCCATCCGGCGATTTGCCGGGAGCGGCCATGGCGAGAGCGGGGCCGATCAAGGCCGCGCAGACCAGGTGCGCGGCGATTCGGCGATCGACGAGGGCAAACGGGGCCGACATGCACACTACCTCGATAGGCAGGTGATCCTAACACCTTTGCGGGCGCCCCTGCCGCCACCTGCGAGGCCGCCCGCGGCGGGCGCCCGATTCGCGCTCCGGGCTTTCCACACGCAGCGCGGCACGGCACACTGCCTATCCTGTGAGCTACCGAATCCTCGCGCTGGACATCGACGGAACCATTCTGGATCCGTATGGAAAGCTACCGGCGGCGGTTCGCGATTCAGTCGCCGCCGCCCGGCGCCGTGGCCTCTGGGTGATCCTCTGCACGGGCCGCCGCTTTCGAACTGCCCTGCCCTGGGCGCGCGAACTCGAACTCGAGGGCAGCATCGTCGTCCACAACGGCACCCTGGTGAAGGACATCCAGAGCGGTGAAACGCTGCGGCACGCGTATCTTCCGATCGACGAGTACGCTTCGGTCATTTCGTTCGTGCGCCAGCGGGGCTCACCACTCGTATACGTCGACGCCTACCACGATCAGATCGACCTGCTGACCGAAACATGCTCGCAGACCCACGCCTTTCAGCGCGAATACCTGGACGACAACACCGCATTCTTCCGCACCGTCGATGACCTGCACAGTCAACCGCGGCCCGACGTGATCATGGTGAGCACGATGGCCGACGAGGAGACGCTCACGGCGATGTGTGAGGAAGCGCGCGAGGAATTCGGCGATCGACTCTACACCCACACCATCATCAACAAGAGCTATCGGGGGTTGATCCTCGAATTCCTGTCACCGAAGTCGGGGAAGTGGCCCGCGCTCGAAGCGGTCGCCACCGAAGCGGGCGTCGCACCGGAGGAAATCATCGCCATCGGCGACGACAACAACGACATCGAGATGATCCGCCGCGCCGGACTCGGAATCGCGATGGGAAACGCCGCTGCGGAAGTCAAACAAGAAGCCGATCGCGTGGTCCGCAGCAACGCCGAAGGCGGCGTGGCGGAAGCGATCGAGAAAGCGCTGCTGATCATCTGAGGGCGCAACCGCAAAATGGGAGCGCGCGACGGGCCGACGGGCTCGCTCCGGGCGCGTCAACCCAACGGCAGCGGGAAGATCGCGTCCAGCACCAACGCGAGCACGAAGAGCGCCCCCGCGATTCGCGCCAGCGAAAAAGTGGGCACCGCGTACCAGAGCGGCCAGTGGGAGAAGTCGAGGGGCGCGAACTCGGGGCGCGGCCGCGAGTGGACCTTCAGCGCGCGCCAGAGCTGGGGTGCGGCGACGAGCACCAGCAGCGCCCAGACGCCGACCTTCCCGACGAGAACCAGGCAGATGACGAAGACGAAGAACAGGACCATCAGCTGCTGATTCAGGAACAGCGCGCGATCTACGCCCATGCGGACCGGCAGCGTTCGGATGCCGCGCTCTGAATCGAACTCGATCTTGTCGATGTGCTTGGCGATCAGCACGGCCGTGACGAGTAGCGAGTACGGCAGGCTGGCGACCAGGATCCAGGGTTCGAGGCCGCCGGTCGTGGCGACGTAGGTGCCGCCGACCATCAACGGGCCCCAGACCAGCGCCACCGCGGGCTCGCCGAGACCGCGATGTTTCAACTGAATGGGTGGCGCTCCGTAGCCGACTCCCACGAAGATCCCGAACAGCGCGAAGGCCGCCACCGGCCAACCCTGGGCTTCGGTGAGGTAGAAGATGCTGCCGAGCGCGAGCAGTTCGGCGAGCGCAATCGCGAGAATCAGGCCGGCCTTCGAAATCAAACCCGAGAGAATGGGGTGGGGAGCGCTCTGAACGCGCCGGTACTCGTCGGAATCGATACCCGATTCGAGATCGAGGAAGTCGTTGATCATGTTGCTGGCGGCCTGGGCGAGGATCAGGGCCGCGAGCGCAATCGCGAAACACCCCCAGCGGGAGTTGGGGTTGCCGACCGCGAGCAGGCCGCCGATCGCCCCGGACGTGATCGTCAACGGAAACAGGCTGGCGCGCGCAATCAGCAGCCAGCGCGATACGGGATCTATCGCCCGCCCGTGAGAGAGGTTCTGGGTGCGCAGGATCTCTCCCCAGTTGCGAAGTTCCGCTTTCATCGAACCCTTCTGTGGCGCCTGCTCCTGGGGAATCGCACCCGAGCCTAGCGGAATCGGTGACTGGAGCTAGGAGCGCGACCCAACCGCTATTGGAGAAAATGATGCTCCAGCTTCGCGCGCATTTCAGTATCCACGCCGAGCGCCTGCTCGAGGTATGCGTCGACCGAGCCGTAGCGGGCGACCATCTCGTCTAGAGCGACCTGCAGATACTCTCGCCGCGCCTCGATCAGCGGCAGCATGTCCTGGGGATCGGTTCTGAAGAAGGAATAGAGCGGAATCCAGCGAAGAATGAAGCGGAAGAAATCCTGCTGATAGTAGTTGGTGCTCAGGTAGTCCTCGAAAACGGTCTCTTCCGGAACACCCAGCGCGAGCAATACGAGAGCGGATACAAACCCGGTCCGATCTTTCCCAGCCGTGCAGTGCACCACGGTGGGCAGGTTTTCCTCCCGCACCAGGCGCTCGAACACCGCGCTCCATTCCTCCGAGTAGTCGGTGACGAAGGCGCGATAGGCGTTGCGCATGGTCTGCTCGAGCCCGAGAGCGACCAGACCGCCCGTCCGGATCTTTGCACGCAGACCCTCGGGGTCGACGCCTTCCTGCTCGATGGGCAGGTCGAGCACTTCGGGCGCGTCGTCGATGGTGCGGTCTGGCTTGGCGGCGCGCACGCGCTCCGAGCGAAAATCGCACACCAGCTTGATGTCGAACTGGGATAGGTAATCGAGATCCGAGCGAGTCAACTGGGACAGTTCACTCGTGCGGTAGAGGCGATTCCAGCGGACCGTCCGGCCGTCGCTCGTTTCATAGCCCCCGAGATCGCGAAAATTGTCGCAGCACGCCAGCGGCAGGCGCCGCATGGAGGTCACGACCGCCGCTCCGCCGGCTGCCGGTACGAGTTCGAAATAGAGCCGCCGCCTTCCCCGGATGTTGGGGTCGTCAGCGTCCGTCAGAACCACCGACTGACCGTCTGCGATCGCGAGTGGAACGGCGCGATTGATGAAGGACGGGTCGATTCCGCGGTAGACGACCACCGGACCGGCCGAAAAGGATTCCGGCCAGCGGATCCGAATCGACGACTCGTCGAGGCGGTCCACGACCGGCCGCACGATCGGCTGCTCGGGAACCAGAAACGTCGGCGTCGCACACGCGCCGAAAGCGAGCGCGGCGGCGACCAGAAATGACAGGCGGATCGACATCGCCCTCCCTGGCACGAGAATTTCGCGGCTGGACTGTAGCGCCGCGAAACCGCGATCGTTGGCCCGCGCCCATCTGACAGACCCCGCAGGTGCTGGTAGGCTGCTGGGCCGATGTCGGGAACTGAGTCGCGCGCGCGCAGCCGAGCGAAAAAACGCCGGCTGTCCCGGGCGGTTGCGCTCGGATTCGCGCTGGTTTTCCTCCTCGCAGTCGTCGCAACCGCGATCCCCATCCTCCTATTCGCCGCGATCGCACCGCCGACGACGGCGTTCATGCTCGTGAGCCGCGTTGCCGACCCCGCCACGGGGCAAAGCTGCGACGTGGTGGATCATTCGTGGGTGGACCTGGAAACGATCGCACCGGATCTCGGGCTCGCCGTGCTCGTCGCCGAAGACCAGCGCTTCTTCGAACACGCGGGCTTCGATCTGAACGCGATCGATCGGGCGCTGAGCGAACATTTCGACGGTGGCCGACTGCGCGGCGCGAGCACCATCAGCCAGCAGGTCGCCAAGAATCTGTTCCTCTGGCCGGGTCGAAGCCTGACCCGCAAGGGCCTGGAAGTCTGGTTCACCGCATGGCTCGAGTGGGTGTGGACGAAGCGACGGATCCTCGAAGTCTATTTGAACATCGCGCAGTTCGGGCCCTGCCTCTTCGGTGCGGAGGCAGCGAGCGACCGATACTTCAACGCCGAGGCCGTCGCGCTGAGCCCGCGCGAAGCCGCGCTGCTCGCCGCGGTGCTACCCAACCCGAAGCGCCTGCGCGCAGCGGATCCGGGCCCCTACACGAGCCAGCGAAGTCTGGAAATTCTCGAATTGATGGACTGGCACCGTGACAAGGCGATCGGAAGGCAGCTTGCGCGGATTACCAGCAGCGGGAATTGAATCGCGGAGCGGCCGGCGAGTGGATCGCCGCGCGCACCAGCGATCAGTCTTGCGAGGCGCTCGCCGCGGTCTGCTTGGCATCGAGGGCGGCGTTGAGGTTGCGCAGAATCTTCAACTTGTCATCGCCCGGGGCCTGAAGGGCCAACTCGTAGTGGGCGACCGCATCGTCCAACTGCCCATTCATGTAGTAGACATAACCGAGGTTGTTCTCCGCGGCCTGTTCGCTGCCCGCGGATCGAAACGCGCTCATCGCGTCCGCGTAGCGGCGCTGCCGGCCCAACGCGATTCCGAGGTTGTTGCGATAGGCGGGATCGCGCGGCTCGAGCGCGATCGCATCGCGGAAAGCCTGCTCTGCGAGAACGGGATCGCCCGCGCGCAGGTTGGCAATCCCGTAGTTGTTGAGGATGGCCGAATTCTGCGGCGCGAGCTCGGCCGCCAGGCGGGCGTGTTCCTGCGCATCTTCGTAGAGCCGCATCTCGCCGAGCACGATCGCGTACGCACTATGCGCGTCGGGCGAGGAGGGATCCAATTCGAGCGCAGTCTCCAGATGGCTCGCAGCGGCCTCGGTCTCGCCCTGCGCGAGCTTGGCGAGTGCGGAACCCACGTGGGCCATCGTCGACGTCGGATTGCTCTCGATGACCTGTCGGAAGACCTCTTCGGCCTGCTCGGGCTGGCGGGCCAACTGCAGGTAGGCGATCCCCTCGTGGGGACGCGAATCGGCCGGATCCAGCCGGAAGGCCTCGAAATACAGCCGCATCGCCTGCTCTGTCTCGCCGCTGCGATGCGAGCGCTGGGCGGCCGCCAGCGTTTCTTCGAACGACAGCGGGCTCTCTTCCTCGTTCTCCTGGATCTCGGCTGCCGCCCGCTCGGCCATGTACTTGCGGTACTCGTCGAGGGACGTCTCGCTCTTGGAAGAACCCGGCAGCAGCGCACAGCCCAGCGGAGCCAGGCCGATCAGACAAACCAGCAGTGCAGCCGAGACCCGAGTGGGCCGATGAAGTGTAGAGACCATCCACCGGCTCATCGGCAGTCGGTTTTTCGGACTTGATGCCCGCGCCAGCGCGGAGCGTAAGATCCGCGCACCGTATAGTGAATCCGAAGGATTCACCCGCCAGTGCGGACCGTCAGGTCCGCGCGCCACAAAGTGAATCCGCAGGATTCACCGGCTAGCGCGGACCGGCAGGTCCGCGCGCCACAAAGTGAATCCGCAGGATTCACCGGCTAGCGGGCGTGGCGCTCGAAGAGACTGGCCGGCAGCGGGTACCCGGCCAGCTTGAGCTTCTCGGCGAACTTCGGCCGAACACCGGTCGGCACGATCTCCCCGAGCACGTTGTTGTCGGCATCGATCCCGTGCCGATCGAAGGTGAAGATCTCCTGCATGGTGACGATTTCGCCCTCCATGCCGGTAATCTCCTGCAGGCTCACGAGCTTTCGCCGACCATCGCTGAGGCGCGCGAGCTGAACCACCACGTTGATCGCCGATGCGATCTGGCTGCGCACGGAGCGCTGGGGCATGTCTAGCCCCGCCATCGCGACCATCGTCTCGATGCGGCTGAGCGCATCCCGGGGCGTATTGGCGTGAACCGTCGTCAGCGAGCCGTCGTGACCGGTGTTCATCGCCTGCAGCATGTCGAGCGACTCCGCTCCGCGAACCTCGCCGACGACGATGCGATCCGGGCGCATCCGAAGGCTGTTGATCACGAGGTCGCGCTGCGCGATCCGCCCCGTACCCTCGATGTTCGCGGGGCGCGTCTCCAACCTCACGACGTGTTCCTGTTTCAGCTGCAGCTCCGCCGAGTCCTCGATCGTGACGATCCGCTCGTCTGCGGGAATGAAGCTCGAGACCACGTTGAGCAGGGTCGTCTTACCGGAGCCCGTCCCACCGGAGATGAGCACATTCAGCCGACAGGCGACGATTGCTTCCAGCAGCTTGACGAGCTCAGGCGTGAGCGCACCCAATTCGATCAGGTTTTCGACCGTCAGGGGATCGGTTCCAAAACGGCGGATCGACATCGCGGGCCCGTCGAGAGCGAGCGGGGGGATGATCACATTCACCCGCGATCCGTCGGCGAGCCGCGCGTCGACCAGCGGAGACGACTCGTCGATTCTTCGCCCGACAGCGGAAACGATCTTGTCGATGATGCGCATCAGGTGAGCGTCGTCCCTGAAGCGAGCAACGGTTTTCTCGAGTTTTCCGCGCCGCTCGATGAAGATATGGCCGGAGCCGTTCACCAGGATGTCCGAGATCGTCGGATCCTGCAGCAGGGGCTCGAGCGGCCCGAGGCCGAAGACCTCGTCTTGAATCTCCTTGACGAAGCGCTCTCGCTCCTCCAGCGTCAGCAGGAACTTCTCGTCCTCGAGGATTTGAAGCGTTGCCGTCGCGATGTCCGAGCAGACGCGCTCTTCGCTCACCGTCGAAATCCGAGCGAAGTCGATCACGTCGAACAATCGGTTGTGAACGCGCGACTTCAAGTCCTGGTACTGTGCGTCGCGCCCGGGCGCAGCGGGAGCCCGCTTTGCGTTCGTCGGCTGATTCACAGGCTTTGTTGCCGTCGGCGACGGCGAAGAACCCTTCAAGCGATCGAGCAGTGCCACGTCAGGACCTCCTGGAGAACACGCCGCGGAATCGACCAGCGATACCCCGGGCGGACTTCATTTCTGGAACTTCGACGCCACACCACGCGTAGACGTCGATTGCGAGTTGGCGATACGCTTTGTGGATTGCACTCCCGCGCGCCACCTCCCCGATGGGTCTGCCCTGGTTGACGCTCTCGGCAGTCGTCGCGTAGTCGTTGGGAATCAGCACATCGGGCTCACTGCCCAGGACGCGCTTGAAATCGCTCACCGTCACCGCGTCGCCTTTCGAATGGCGGTTTCCCACCATACGAGTCCGCGCTCCACTGAGTGCGAGCCCCTCGAGAATCTTCTTGTGCTGCCGGGCGTGATTCAGCGTCGGAACGTCGAAGAGGCTCACCAACAAGATCTGGTCGGCCAGGGTCAGCGATTGGACGCTGGCTTCGTTCCAGCTGCGCGAGACATCGACGACCACCCAATCGAATTCGGCTCGCAGGATCGGAAGCACGCTTTCGACGTGGCGACTTCGAATGCTCTCCGCATCCTCCATCAGGGTAGGCGCCGCGAGAATCTGCACACCGCTCTCGTGCCCCTTGAGGATCGTGCGCAGGTAGGTGGCGTCGAGTTCCTCCTCGGCGCGAGCGAGGTCGGCCAACGTGTAGGTGGGATCGACGTCGAAGTGCAGCGCGACATCACCCAGCGGGTAGTTGAGATCGACGAGCGCCACGCGTCCCCCGATTTCCTGAAGCGAGGCGGCGAGCTGGCAGGCCAACACGGTCGCACCCACACCTCCCTTGGTCCCCATCACGGCGATGACGTGACCCTTCGACGTCGCAGAGATCCGATTGACGGATTGCACCAGACCGACGATCACCGAAGTCAGTTCCGAATCCGACGGCGCACCCGGGAAGAAGTGCTTCACGCCGAGGTGCATGGCGCGCAGGATCAGCGAACTGTCGGTATGAGGCCCCGACACGAGTGTCAGGGGAAGCTCGATGGGCAGAGATGCGAGCAGATCGAGCACGACATGAGGCGCGTGACCGAGATCGACGAAGAGACCATCCGGTTTTTCGAACTTCAACGATTCGAGAAGCCGATCCTGATCGGTAATCACGGCCCCGATACGAGCCACTCCGGTGGCCGCGATCTGCTTCTCGATCTCGGCCGCAAATCCGGGCTCTTCCGAGAAGATGACGAACGAAAACATGTTCAAACCCCTGTCCAATGCCGGTTGAGAACGAAGTCCCAAACTTTCCGACGGCTCCTGTCGTTTCTCACTGCGGTCCTGCCGCCGCTCAATCCGTAGTGAACTGAATGATCGATGGCGTCTGTGCGGGCGCATCGATCTGGCTCTGCTTCTCGAAGTAGCGATCCATCACGACGGCAGCGGTATCCGAATCGATCACAGGCGTCTCCGTGTTTTCATAACTCGCGTGCGGGTTTTCCGTCTGCAGAGCCACGTTCGCCTGGACCGCCTCGCCCATATGCTGATCCACCAGCGAGGGGCCCATCGGAGTGATCGATTCACAGCCAATCAGCGTGGCCATTCCCGCGACAGCTGCCGCCAGGATTCCCAGTTGCAGCGCTCTCATTGGGCACCTCCCTCAAACGAAGTAGTAATGCGATTACCGACGGCACCGATCATGCCCTCTGTCTCGAGCTGGGGCTCCGTCCAGTCATCCGCCTCTGGCGGCATGCCTTCCAGCGCTCCCCACAGATAGAATTCGAGCGCGGAGGGCTCGATGAAATGATCGGTGGGAAGCGCGTGCGGACCGGGACCGAGCGGCTGCACGAGCGTCGGCGTCACGATGATGACGAGTTCCGTCTCGTCCTTCAGGAACTGGGTGCTGCGGAATAGCGAGCCGAGTATCGGAAGGTCGCCGAGGATTGGATACTTGCCAGCGATTTCCCGAACCTCCTCGTTGATCAGACCCGCGATCATGAAGCTCTGGCCATCGGCGAGCTCGACGCTGGTCGAAGCGCGTCGACTCGCAAAGCCCGGAACGACCGTCCCGTCCACCTCGGTCCCGAAGGTAAAGTCGGCGCGGCTCACCTCGGGGTGGACCGAGAGATGAATCCGGTCGGCGGAGAGCACCGTGGGTGTAAACGAGAGGCCCACGCCGAAATCGTGATATTCGATCGTGATCGAACCGTTGACCGACCCAGCTTGCACGACCGGGATCGGCACTTCGCCACCGACCAGGAAGCTCGCGGATTCGCCGCTCCGGGCGACCAGAGTCGGTTCCGCGAGGATCTTGCTGAGACCCTGCTCATCCAATAGATCGAGAAAGACCTCGAGAGCTTCGAGAGCACCGAATCCGGTGAAAGAACCGAAGAGATTGGCCATGTTGCTCGCGAAACCGCCACCGCCACTGCCCGGCCCCGCCAGGCCTCCGACGAAGCTGCCGATTCCGATCGTGCCGCTGCCGGCCGAAATCAGGGCCGCGAAGTTCACCCCGAATTCGCGGCTCAACGAGCGGGACATCTCGGCGACGACAACCTTGAGCATGACCTGGTGGTTGCCACCCACTTCGATCAGATTCACGACCCGTGCGTCTTTCTCGCCTGCCCCGATCATCCCGTGGGCGAGCTTCAGGGCCTGATCGAGCACGACGCTGCTGGGCACGCTGCCCCTGAGAACGACCGCGTTTCCGGCGCCCTCCACCAAGATGGTGTCATTGTTCAAGAAGCGGCGCAGTGAGCGTTCGATGTGCGTGTACGGCGTGCCGACGTGGACTTCGATGACGGCCTGAGGCCTGCCCTTATCGTCCAACAACAACGCGTTCGTGATGCCGACGGTCTTCGCGACCAGCTGGATATCCCGGCTTCCGAGCGCTGCCACGTCCAGGATTTCGGGGTCTCCCACCGAAATCCGCTTGATGGTGAAATCCGTCGTAATGCTGACCGACTTGCCACGCTCGATTTCCAGATCGTACAAGCGCTCCTGCTCGCTGAGCGGAACGGGCAGCCGAATCGGGCCGAGGGTGGGATCCAGCGTCGCGGCAGAACTCGTCACCGAAGTTCCAGACACCGCGAGCATCCACAGTGCGACGCCCGAACAAATCAGGATCCGCATCAGCCACCCGACCATCCGGGAGGAGCCACTCGTTGTGGTGTAGTGTACAAACATGCCAGTCTCCTGATTTGCAGCATCAATCACTGGTTGACTTCTCCCCGATGCACGATTCGCCACTTAACCCACACAGAAAGAACCCAATGCAGCCGTTACGGGGCGATCGTTCTAAGAGCAAGGGGCATGCCAGCGGAGGCTTGCCGGTGATGGTCGCTGCCAAAACACGTGATATCTGGGCGATCTGGAAGAGCGGATGCGCATCGCTGAAGTGCTCATCGGCGGCGGCTGCGACGACTTCCGGTGTAGACGGCTACCCAAGACTCCCGTGCCGACCACAGGCCTGAAGTTTCTTGCGGCCCTCGGGGAAGGCACGCCTGCGCAAAGTGACTCGAGCCGTCCAAGGGGCCGAAACGAATGAATTAATGGAACGCACCCAGATCCGAGAGGAATGGGATCGGGACTGGTGTGAAACTCACCTGTGGCGGGAACGAAGCGCCCCTCAGTTTCCCCCGATGGAGGTGATGATCGCGTAGCCGCCCGGGGCGAGGAAGACCATCAACACCGCGGAGAAGATCATGATGCTCGGAAGGATCAGCTTGAGCGTGGCTTGCTGGGCGCGCTCTTCGGCGCGTTGCATGCGCACGATGCGCATCGCATCGGCATGCACGCGAAGCGCGTTCGCGAGGCTCGTTCCAAAGCGCTCGGTCTGGACGAGAAGCGCGACGAGAGAGCTGATGTCCGACACGCCCGTGCGCGCGGCCAAGGCGCGCAATGCGTCTGTCGTGCTCTTTCCGGCGCGCGCCTCCTGCACCACCAGGCCGAATTCCTTCGCGATGATCGGGCATTTGGATTCGAATTCGTCGGCGACCTGGGCGAGGCTCTGATTGATCCCGAAGCCGGCCTCTACGCACACGACCATGAGATCCAGCGCATCGGGCAGCACGCGAGTGAGCGCGTTCTGGTGGGCTGCGACGCGCCGATCGAGATACATACTCGGGAAGATGTAGAACAGCGCCGACAGCGAGATCAGCAGCCCGAGCTGAAGCGCAGAGGGAAGCGCCCAAACGGAGGGCATCATGGCGACCAGCGCGGGGCCTCCGAGAGCGAGGCTGAGGCGAACCCCGTGGTAGATCGCGGGTGCCGAGGGCTTGCGGTAGCCCGCGTAGATCAGGCGGGTCTTCAAGCGCGAGAGGTCTCCGCCTTCCTGTCTCTTGCCGATCTGATCGAAGATCTTCGACAGCCCCTTCTCGTTACCGTGAACGAGGGACTCGCCCTCTTCTTCTGCGGGTTGCGCGGAGGCTCCGAGGCGCGAAAGCCGACGCTCCACGATGCGGGGTACGAAAATCGCCCGCAGCGCGAGTGAGAGCATCACGACACAGCCAAAAACGAGGGTGGGAATCATGAAATCCATTGTCATGACCTCTCAAGCCTCCACGTCTGCGATGCGCAGCGCCATGGAATACGCGATCGCATCGAGACCAAATGCCGCAGCGAGCGTGTAGTGGCCCCAGCGATTCTCGATCAGCGGCATCAGGTAATCGGGAGCCAACATCCACATGACGGCGAGGATGAATGGCAGCCACAGCGCGAGAAACGTCGCGGAGCCGCGCCCCTGTGCGGTGAGCGCGCGCACGCGCCCCGAGAACTGGGTGCGCTCGCGAAGCAACGCGCTGAGCCGATCCAGGAGCTCCGCGAGGTTTCCGCCCGTCTGGCGCTGGATCAGCACCGCGGTGGTCAGATAGGGGAGATTCTCGTTGTCGACCCGGCGCATCAGATTGCCGAGCGCGTCGCGAAGCTCGAGTCCGAGCCGAACCTCCTCGGCGACGATGCCGAACTCGGTTCCGATCGGATCGGACAGCTCCTCGCTGACCATTTGAAATCCGGCCACCAGAGAATGTCCGCTGCGCATCGAACGCGTGACCAGCTCGAGACCACTCGAGAGCTGCGCGTCGAACGCCTGTCCGCGCTTCTTTGCCTTGGAGCGGACCCAGAACAGGGGCAGGATGCCAATCAAGAGCGCGGGCGCGGCGCGAAACGAATCGTGCGTCAGCGCCAGGACACACACGAAGCCAATCCCGGCGAGCGACGCCGAAATCGCGAGGAAGCGCCCGACGCTCATGGTGATACCCGCTCGGTAGAGCAGCAGCTCGAGCTCGAGCATCTTCCAGATGTTCAAACTGCTGCGGTTTCGGAGAATCGACTCGCCATTCTCGGTTTCGACATTGCTGACTCGAGCCGCGAGGCTGCTGAGGCGGCTGCGCAAACGAGCCGGATCCCTGCGGCGGTTGAAAAGGCTGTACAGACCCTCGAGTGCCAGGAGAGCGGCGACAAACGCGAGTACGAATACCATGAACTGCATGAACGCCCCCTACTAATTCACGATTACGGGATAATCGGCCGAGATGGTGCCAATCATCGGGCCGCCCGGCCCGAATCCAGGCTGGTCGCAGCGCGGATCTGTCGAGCAGATGAAATCGCCCTTGATGACCTTTTCCGGAGTGACGAGGACCTCGCGAATGTCCATACACAGAAATCCCACGATTTGCTGGGTATTTCCGGTCGCGCACTGATCTCCGGGGTTCTGGCACTCGACGATCGGTAGAGTCACGACCCAGGAATCGACGATGCCATCTCCATTCGTGTCGCTGCCCTCCGCTTCGAATTTGTCCTTGATGTCTTGAACGACGGGCGTCTTGGTGCCGTTGTCCAGATAGATGGGGTCGGCTCCGATCTCTTCGGGATTTCCATTTGAGATGATGTCGGTCATGAGCGGAACACTCACCGCGGAGCTGTCGGTCTGGAAAGCCGTCCAACAAGCGTTCTGTGCGGGTGTCGAGAAGAACTCCAGGCAGGTGACCTCTTCTCCATTCGGCAAGGGCTCGCAGTCAGGATTCGGAGGCATATTCGAAATCGTGTCGCAATAATTCTGATCGCAGGCGGGCCCCGAAACGGCGCAGCAGTCGATCGCGATCGGAAGCGACACGATCCCGGGCGCACCACTTCCCGCGAAACCCCATTCCGCGACGGCATCGGTACCCACCGAAATCGAATCCACTCCCAGGACGCGCCCCAGGATCGTTTCGATCGGCCCATTCACGTTTTCGTCGCGGCGTGCCCTGACTCGAACCGAACGCATTACGTCCGGATCCGTATTCCCGGGTAGTGGCGTAAACGTCTGCGACGCCATGTCCCAGCTTCCGGCCTCGACATCCGCTGCAGCGATCGTTAGATTCGCACCGAGTGCGACGTGCTGGGCGCCGTACGCCATGGCGGCGGTGCGAGCCGCCCCCTCGTCCACCGTCGTGAAGTTGGCAGAGAGCAGACTCCCGGCGCCGGCCAGGGCGGCGGAGTCAGCGGCAGCCTGGAGCTGGCTCTTCGTCTGCCACACGCGCCCGGTCTCGGTCGACCAACCCGCAAATGCGAACAGAACCAACAGCGAGACCATGACGAAGGGCAGAACCGCGCCGCGCTCTCGTTTCGCGTTCGCTCGACTCTCGTTTCGGTATTCGCTCATCGTAACTCCCAGCTGGTCCGCATCGCATTCGACCGGAGTTCTGGCGTCGATCGCTCGACCCGCTCGCGTCAGAACTTCTCCACGTCGACCTTGGTTCCGCGCACGATCTTGATCTTGCTGTGAGCGGAAGCCACGGCCTTCTTCGCCGGCTTACCCGACGAGCGGCCATCGAGCAGGTCGGACACCCCGATGCTGCGAGTCGCGACCTTCGCATCGTCTCCGGGCGATCGCAGCGCGAGCTGCAGGCGTCCCTCGTGGGCGGCGTAGATCAGGTGCTCGGCCTGCACCGGGCTGACCTCGAGCGTCACCACGTTGACGAGCTCGGGCTCACCGCTCTTGACCTCTTCCAATTTCTGGTCGACCGCGAGCACGCGAACGTCCTGCAGGATCACCTTCGAGAAGGGGATGGCTCGCGCCCGATCGACGCGGCGAATCGTCGCCATCACGTCCACGCGGGAACCCGGGACCACGAAACCGGCCACGCCAATCACGTTGTCCACCTTCACCGAGACCGCTCGGTGCTGATCGGCAATCACCGCGCCGAGCCCGCCGGCTGAGCCGGTCGGATACAGTGCCGCCTCGATGACGGGTTCTCCCTGGGCGAGCGGACGCCGAGAGATTCGATCCTTGGCATCGGCGATCGAGTGCAGCGCGCCCGTGGGGACGTGCTCGATCGGCCAGTCGACGAGCTTGAGTTGCGCGATCGTCAAGCTCGAAGCGACCGGCACATCGGAGCGTACGACCACAATCGGCGTCGTCTTGGCAGCGACGACGGTCGCCTCTGCGGAAGTCGGAGCTAGCTCCGATGTGGCCCAGGCCGCAGCGAGTCCCATGACGACTGCGAGGCCGAGAAAGATGAGTCCGCGTCGATTCTGCATGAGGTGTCTCCTTTTCAGATCCTTTGGCGGGTTATTCGTTTCGCATGACCGTGCGAGCGGTCAAATTCAAAGTCGGTACGAGTCCGGCGAGCGAATCGAGCGCTACGAAGTCGTAAGGCACGCTCGCGTCTACGATGAGTTGCGTTCCGGTGCCCGTGCAGGCGCCGGTTACGTTGGTGGTGATCTCGGCGGGGTCGATCCCGGAAGTACTCGCAAAGCTGCTTACTGTCGTCTCGACCAGGTTCGTTACCGGCCCCGCATCACAGGGAGAGCGAAATACGACACCCACCCGTGCGCCCTCGCGCACCGCATTCGTCAGGCTGTTCGAACGCGTAAATGCAATCCCCAACTCGGCGATCGAGAACACGAGCAGGAGCATCACGGGAAGCACGATCACCGCCTCTACCGTAGATGTCCCGGCTTGCGCGCGTCGCTTGCGCGCGATCTTCGTCGTTTGCGTCACCACGGGGAACCTCCGTACCACTGGGCGGCGAGGCCGACGGCGATCGCCACTGCAAATGGGATCCCGCCCGCTGAAGTCGATCCCGCCGCTGCCGGCTCGTCGCCGATCCGCTGCGAGCTCGACATTTTCGAGAACGCCCGTCCCCAACGCCGTGCGTAGGCGACAATTTCTCCGCGCCAAACGAGCGCGATCAAGCCGAGCGCGCCGCCGGCGATCAATGCCCATGCCGTAACCCCAAGCACTGCCTCGGGCCCGAGCCAGGCGCCGAGCACCATCAGCGCCTTTACGTCTCCCGCGCCGATACCTCCGAGTGCATAGGGTCCAACCAGCAACAACAAGGCCAGTGCGGCGCCCGCCGCTGCTTCGACTGGTCCGCTCGTCGCGCCGAACCAGGGCGAGGCGAGCAATGCGGCGAGTAGTGCGGGGAGCGTGAGCCAGTTGGGAATGCGGCGAAACCGCACATCACTCGCCACCGCGAAAAGCAGGAAGGCCGCTGCCCATCCAAAGACGGGCAGCGGCATCGAACTCACGAGGCCGGCGCCGATCAAGACCAGACCCGAACCGATGGCGATGCTCCATGCGAGAAACGCGGGGCACACCTCGGGCGACGGGCGGTCGATCGCAAGCGCGCTGGCACTCATAGGCTCTCCTTCACTGCTGCTGACTCAGCTCCTAGATGAAGCCGATCAGCGTATTGAGGGTGTTGACCACCTCAGTGCCCACGAGACCGAAGGTCACCGCAGTCGCGGCAACGATGATTCCGCCCACGACCGCCCATTCGACGGTCTCGAGCCCGCTCTCGTCCAGCATGAACTTCTTGATCTGATTCAGCATTTTCCAACTCCTAGGTCTATCTGTTCCAATACTCCCGCAGCCGTGACTTCACAGCTGCGGATAGGCTTCGGACGGTGTCCTCGGCCTGTACCCCACCTGGGGGCGCAGGACCTAGGAGCAAAGCCTGTGCCAATGGCCGAAAACAGGTGAAGTGAACGGAAGAAAGGCACACCGGATCGCGTAGATGGCAGACATTTCGCGTATCTGTGTTTGCGATCCAGCGACGCGGAGGCGCTTCGCCGTGGCAGGCGAGACACCTCCTACTCTTAGTTGTTACACAGGTCCGCAATTTATTGCGGCCCGGGGGGATCGATCGGCAGCGCGCAACAGCGCCTCGAGCGGCCGGTTCCAACTTCGCAATTCAGTGAATTGGAGACACTCCGACTGCGGACCTCGGCCAGATGCCGAGGTGGGCGTCCTACTGGCCCTGCGCGGCAACGAGAACGGCGCCCGCTAGGGTCCCTCCGCCTCTTCCAGCTCGAGGGCGACCGAATTGATGCAGTAGCGCTTGCCGGTGGTGGGCGGCCCGTCCGGGAAGACATGACCCAGGTGGGCATCGCAGCTGGCGCAGATCACTTCGGTCCGAAGCATCCCCATGCTCCGATCTTCACGCGTAGACACACTCGCAGCTGCGATCGGCTGCGTGAAGCTCGGCCAGCCGGTGCCGGAATCGTACTTCGCTTCGGAATCGAACAGCGCGTTTTCGCAACACGCGCAGCGGTAAACGCCCTTGCGCGTGCAATCGTAGTACTTGCCCGCGAACGATCGCTCCGTCCCCTGCTGTCGACACACCGCGTATTGCTCCGGGGTGAGTTGTTGCCGCCATTCGGCGTCGGTCTTGCTGACCCGTTTTGCGCCTGCTCGCCCGTCTTCGGCGTCACCCATCGCTGGAAACTCCCATCTTTGATTCGGCCGACCCGCACTCGCGATTCGGCGACTCCCCGCTCGCGAGAGCACCCCGCACACGCGTCAGCTCCCGCCAAGCCGAGTCAATCGTAACATCCAGACCGGGCCCCACGGGGCAATCGAGCTGAAATCGCGCGGGCGATCCGGCGAGACGAATCCGATACCCTCTCGGGTAGCTGAATAACGCGCGGTCGCACCGCGTCTACACAAGTGCCCCGTCAGGGGAACAGGAGGAACCACACGGTCGGTGGTCCCACAAACCGAGAGGCGACTCGCCGGTCGAAGGGGAACCCTTATAGATAGGGCCCCTCCGAGATTGGGCCTCGGATGTCCGAACTCCCGAGGCCGAGCCGTTCTCGTGGGGAGGGAAGGACGATGCGCAGATTTCTGCCGTTGATGCCAATGCTTGCGATCGCAGGCGTGGCAAGCACCGCCCACGCACTGGAAAGCGACGACTGGGACGCACTCGAAGAAACCGCCCAGTACTCTCTCGAATACGCCCGCACGGAAGAAGCGATCCCCTGGGTGAATCCAGACTCCGGGACCGAGGGCACGTTCACACCTGTCGAGACCTACGAAGGCCCCGACGGCCAGGTCTGCCGCGAATACGCGGTCGACGCGATCATCGACGGCCGCGAAGAAGTCGTCTACGGAACCGCGTGTCGTCGGCCGGACGGCAGCTGGGTCGAGGCGAACGCCGCATACAGCGAGACAGAGCCACCCGCCGAGGAGACCGAGGTGTACTCCGGCATCGATTGGTCGTGGATCATCCGGAACATCTCGATTGCCGGCGGCTACTGCTCGAGCAGCTTTTGCGTGGGCGGCCGCTACGGCTCCTACTACCCGAGTTGGTTCTATCCCTGGGTGATCGGATTCAACTATTGGGATTACCCGCGGTGGGACTACTACTACCCCTACTACGCTCACTACTATCCCTACTACCCCTACTACGGATACTACTACGCTCATCGCCACCACCATTACCGCTATCCGTACCGCAGCCGCTACGTCAGCCACTATCGCGACAAGCACTGGAGTCACCATCCGAGTAGACACAGAACAGTCCATCGGAGTGAGCACCGGAATCGATACGAAAGTGGGGACCGAGACCACCGCCACGCCGAGGATTCGAGGCGGGCGCACGCGCGCGATCGCCGGATCCAGCGCGATCGACCGACGAATACGCGACCGAGGGATCGCCAATCCGGAGACGAGCGCTACGCGATCGATCGATCGAGAAGCCGCCGCTCGAAGGACGTGCGTAGCGCGAGCAACCGATCGATGAGTCGTCGCTCTGGAGAAGTGCGCAAAGAAACCGACCGGTCGATGGACCGCCGCTCGAAGGACGTGCGCAGCGCGAGCAATCGCTCGATGAGTCGTCGCTCTGAAGAAGTGCGCAAAGAGACCAACCGATCAATGAACCGCCGATCGAAGGACGTGCGCAAAGCGAGCAACCGATCGATGAGCCGACGCTCGAAAGACGCGCGCAGCGCGAGCAACCGGTCGATGAGCCGACGCTCGGAAGACGTGCGCAAAGCGAGCAACCGGTCGATGAGCCGACGCTCGGGCGGCAAACACAAAGCCAACAACCGACCGGCAAACCGGCGCCCGGAAGTCAAACAATACGCGAGCAACCGGTCGGCGAGCCGGCGCTCGGTGGATCAACCATCTGTGCGCAACCGGTCGGCGGGCGACCGCTCGAGCGGGCGCCACGCTTCGCGGGGCCGCTCCGAACGCGGACGATCCGGCGGCAAGCCCAAGGGGCGGCCTTCGAACCTGAAATGAGCGCGTGACAGCGCCGAAGTGCCGAGCTGCTCCTGCGACCCCACGGCAGCGCGTTCGACGTCCTCGCGCGGGCTCGCGGGATCAGAACGCCCACCCATTTGCCCAGCGGCTACAGTTGAACGGCCGACGTGTGGCGCGAACGTCAGCCGCACCGGCACGGGGGAATGATGGTCGGCGTCGGTGGCGAGCGCAGCAGAATGTCGACGCTCCGCTCGATCGGGGTCGGCGTCGTCATTCTGCTCGCGGGGCTCGTGGTAACCGCGATCGCGTATCGCCAATCGATCGCAGAAGCCCTCCTGATGCGCGAACTCCACGACCTCGGTCTCGAATCGGCGGCATTTTCGATCACCCGTTTCGACGCCGGAGTGCTCGAACTCGAGAATCTGAAGATCGCGGATCGCGATGGACTCGAGATCGCGCGAATCGAAGCGCACTTCTCGGCGCGGGGGCTCTTCGCGAGCCGCCTCGATGCGCTAAAGATCTCCGGCACGCGACTGCGCGGAACACTCGACGAAGCGGGCCTCTCCTTCGGTCCCCTCGATCGGATGCTCGAGCGAAACGCGGCGAGCGCAGACTCCGAAGTTCCCGCAGCGCTTCCGGCATCGGGTATCGAGATCGATGATGCCCAACTCGAACTCACCACTGCGCAGGGTCCGCTGCGCGCCGAGCTCGAACTGCGTGCAGTGGAGACCGCCCCCGAGACGCTCGAGGCCAAAGCGCAGCTCCAGGTCCGACACGCGCTCGGAAACCTCGACGCCCGCCTGAGCGCGACGGGTAGTCCGAGTTCGCTGACGGGCGTTTCGCAGATCGGCGCCAGCGCCGCCGCTGAGTTCGGAGACATCTCAGCCCGTGCGGTGTCCCTGGCGGCGACGGCCGACTTCGCCTTCGAAGGCGGAGACATCGCGATCCAACCGGTGGATTGCGTGAAGATCCGGATCGAAGACCTCGCGCTGGAGTCGCTCCTGGCATTCTCGAAACCGCTCGATCTATGCGTGCGCTCAGCATCCGAACCCGCGATCCGGATTTCGCGCGAAGGCGGCGTCGAAACAGGCTTCGAGATCGCAGCTGCGAAATTCGCGGCCGAACTTCGAACCGGCGCCAAACCCCAACGCGTGTCGGGTGAACTCCCGACGCTCCGGATGAGCAGCACCCGGCGAGACGGCGGCTTCGCAGCTCTTCTCGAAACAGAAGCCGGCCGACTCGAATTCGACGAGCACGCCGTAACCGTTCGCGGTATCCAGCTCGAAGCGAACGCGTCGCGCGATGCGGAATTTCCGAGCGGGCAGCTACGGATCGCGGAAATCTACGACACCCGGCGAGTTGCGCGATTCCCGAAACTCGCGCTGAACGCTCGCTTCGAACCGCGCGACCGCAACGTCGACTTCGAAGTGGAACTCGCAAACGCCGATCGCGACCTGGTCGTCGAAGTCAACGGCGTACACCAGCTGGCCGAGGCGGCGGGCCGAGCAGATCTCCACCTGCACGCGATCGACTTCGAACCGGGCCAGCTGCAGCCGTCCGCGCTCTTCCCGGTCCTCTCCGGCGTGCTGACAGAGGCATCGGGTTCGATCGAAATGAAGGGAGCGGTCGGTTGGAACGACGACGGCATGCGGGGAACCGCCGAAGTCGCGATCACCGACGTCAGCGCCACGAGTGAACTGGCAACCGTCGAGCACCTGAACGCGGTCGTCGAATTGAACGAAACCGGGGGGACGCTGCTGGAGCAGACCGTTTCGATCGGCCGATTGGATTTTGGCCTGGAACTCACGGACGGATTGATCCGCTACCGGGTCAAACCCGGAGGCGCAGTCGCGATCGATTCCGTTAACTGGAAGTTCGCGGGCGGAGAGATCACCAGCGCAGGCGAAATCGATCTGCAATCCGAAAAGCGCGAGGCATCACTCGTCGTCAAGGGCGTCGACCTGACCCAGCTCATCGAGATCATCGATCTGGAAGGTCTCAGTGGCTCCGGGACGCTGGAGGGCGAACTCCCGCTCGCGCTCGTGGGTGATGAGATCCAGATTCGAAACGCCGTGCTCCGCTCGACCGGCGAAGCGGGCGTCATCCGGTATCGACCGGATCCCGGCACGTCGAACATCGCCGCGGTCGACCGGCACTTCGCCACCGCGCTCACCATCCTGGAGGACTTCCGCTACGAGCGGCTCGAGATCGAGATCGACGGCAGCGCCACGGAGGCCGTGGTGATCGAGGTCCACTTCGCCGGGGTCAATCCCAACTATCAGGAGGGACACCCGGTGGAGTTCAACCTGTCGGTGGATGCGAGGCTCTCAGACCTGCTGCGGACCGGGATGCGCGTCTATCGGATGCCCAAGAAGATCGAAGAGCGGCTCAGGGCTTTTGCGGAGAAATCGCTGTGAATATCCGGCAGGCCGCTCGCGTCCATCCGATTGGAGTCGAAACGCGGACTCCGGTCTCGAAGCTGGACGGTTTCCACAGGGCCCGATAGGCTCGCAAGGCGCTGGTGGTTCGAGGGGGCAATGATGCTGGCTCACGCCTGTTACACGCTATTGGCCGTTTCGTGGATCGCGATCTTTGCGGCTTGCTCACCCAAGGTTCAAGTCGAGGCTCCCAAGGAGCCCATCACGATCAATCTCAACGTCAAGATCGAACACGAGATCCGAGTCAAGGTCGACAAAGACCTCGAAACTCTTTTCAACGAGGACGAAGACATCTTCTGACCGAGATGGAAGGGAGCGAAGTCATGGGAAGACAGACCCGATTTTCGAAGCTGCTGCGATCGTCCGCGGTGTTGTTCTCGGCCCTCGTTGCGTTCGGGGTGCAAGCCGCGAGCGCAGCAACCCTCGACGGCGCCAAGCAGGCCGGCCAGCTCGGTGAAAGCGTCGACGGCTACGTAAACCTGGTCGACAAGAACGCGCCCGCCGATGTCGTGGCGCTCATGAAGGACGTGAACGACAAACGCCGCGCAAAATACGAGGGCATCGCAAAGAAGCGAGGGGCTCCGCTCGAAGACGTAGCTGCGCTCGCAGGTGCCAAACTCGTCGAGCGCGCTCCCGCGGGACAGTACGTGTTGGACAGCAGCGGAAACTGGCTAAAGAAGTAACGCCGCTGGCAACACCGATTCACGACTTGGGAGCGGTCACCTTCTCCACGATCAACGTCAGGCCGTGCACCTCGACGACTCGGATTGCCGACCCCTCCGAGACCGGCTCAGCGCCCGATGCCAACTCGGCTTTCCAGAGTTCAGACCCGAGCCTCACATAACCCGCCGGAGCGAGTGACTGGGTGACCACCCCGAGCGCGCCGCGGATCCCATCCACCCCGCTCGCGCTGTCGGATTCGTAGGCGACCCGCAGGATCGGAAACATCACGATGTCTTTTACCAGCCAGAGTCCCACCAATCCATAGGCGACGTAGACGGGAAGACCCCACCAGCGCACGGCTGCCGCGAGGCCGAGGCTCAGCAGGATCAGGTCGGGGATCTGGAACAGCGTGTAGCGCAGCAGCGTTCGCCCCTTGAATGCCGCACTCATGCGATGACCTTCGATCCGCGCAAGCGCGCGATCTCGTCGGCCGGAACACCCCAATCCGCGAGCGCTTCATCGGTGTGTTGACCGGCGTGCGGAGGCGGGCTGGCAATCCGACACGGGGTGCGGCTGAAGCGCGGCGCTGGACCCGGCTGCAACGCACCCGCGACCTCTACGAAAGTCCCGCGTTCTCGCAGGTGGGGGTGCTCGCTGGCTTCTTCCAACGAGAGGACGGGCGCAAAACAGGCGTCCGTTCCCTCGAGGATCTCGCACCAGACGTCGCGGGTCCGGGTCTTGATCAACTCGGCAAAACGCTCTCGCTGCTCGCTCCAGCGAGAGCGGTCCATCTGCTCGGGCAGGTCTTCGGACGCCAGTCCCAACTTCTCGATCAGCTCGGCGTAGAATTTCGATTCGAGTGCGCCGATCGAGATGTATTTTCCGTCGGAAGTCTCATAGGTGTCGTAGAAGGGTGCACCGCCATCGAGCAGATTGGTGCCCCGCTCGGGCTTCCACCAACCGGCCTGTTGCGCGGCGTGGAAGAACGTCATCAAAGTCGCCGCACCGTCGACCATCGCGGCGTCGACGACCTGCCCTTCCCCGGAGCGCTCACGCTCGATCAGCGCGCAGGCGATGCCGTAGGCGAGCAGCATGCCGCCCCCGCCGAAGTCTCCCACCAGATTCAGCGGCGGCAGCGGTTTCTCTCCGCGACGGCCGATCGGTTCCAGGGCTCCGGCCAGCGCGATGTAGTTGATGTCGTGACCCGCGACCTGGGCGAGCGGCCCCTGTTGGCCCCAGCCGGTCATGCGCCCGAAGATGATGCGCGGATTGCGGGCCAGACACGCCTCGGGCCCGACCCCGAGGCGCTCCATCACGCCGGGTCGGAATCCCTCGAGGATGACGTCCGCCGATTCGACCAATCTCAGCAGAAGCTCGACACCCTCCGAGCGCTTCAGATCGAGACCGGCGCTGCGCCGACCCCGCGCGAGGAAGTCGAGCGGCGGCGGGGCGCCGTGCTCGCCGCCCTCGACGCGCTCGGCGCGGTCGATCCGCAAGACCTCGGCCCCCATGTCGGAGAGCATCATCGCCGCAAACGGCGCGGGACCCAAGGCCGCGATTTCGAGAACTCTTACACCGGTGAGAGGCCCCATGGCATTCCCCACGCGACTCGAATCAACATACGTCCGCGAGAGCCACCTCGAGCAAACGCGCCTTGTCCATGCTCTCCTGCCACTCGGCAGCGGAATTCGAGTCCGCGACGATACCGCCACCGGCGTGCAGATAGGCGCGGCCATCGCGCAACAGGATGGTGCGGATCACGACGCTGAGATCCGCGCCGCCTCGGACGTCGAAATAGCCGATTGCTCCCGAATAGATGCCGCGCCGCACGGGTTCCAGCTCGTCGAGAATTCGCATCGCGGCGATCTTCGGAGCGCCCGTCATCGAGCCGGGCGGGAAGGTCGCACGCACCAGATCGAAGACATCGCATTCTTCGCGAAGTCGGCCGCGAATCGTCGACACCATCTGATAGACCGACGCGTAGCTTTCGATCCGCATCAGCCCGGGGACTTCGACCGTGCCGAGTTCGCAAACGCGGCCGAGATCGTTGCGAACCAGATCGACGATCATCAGGTTCTCGGCCCGATCCTTGGCCGACGATTCCAGCGCAACCCGATTCGCGAGATCCGATGCCTCGTCGGCACCGCGCGGGCGCGTGCCCTTGATCGGTCGGCTCTCGGCCCACCGATCCGCATCGAGTTTGAGAAATCTCTCCGGGGAGCTGCCGACGATCGCCACCTCGGGCAATTCGAGATAGCTCGCGAAGGGCGCGGGGTTCAGCTCGCGCAGTCTCCGGTAGAGCGCCCACGGATCGGCCGCGCAATCGCGCTCTTTGCGGTGGGTGAGGCAGACCTGATAGACCTCGCCCGCCTCGATCTCATCCTTGGCGGCGTCGACCGCCTTTGCATAGGTGTCCGCATCGAAGAACGCCCAAGCGGCCTCCGAACGCTCCACCGAAACGAAGTGCACGGACGCTGTCGGTCCATCGAGCTGCGCACAGACTGCGTCGACCGCTCGATGCGCGCGATCGCTCGCCTCGCCGAGTTCGTCCGAGAAACCCAGCCCGCACGCGTACAGCTTGTCGGCTTTCGCATCGTGCGCGACGAAGCGATCGACGAAGAGCAGGTAGAGATCCGGCAGCTGCAGATCGTCGAGACCCCGAAAGCGATGGACGTCGAACTGGCCCGCCAGCTCGTATCCGAGGTAGCCGACCGCGCCGCCGATGAATGGGAGCTCGACGGCTGCCGATTCCGCGGGCCATTGCGGGAACAGATTCCGCACCATCTCGAGCAGATCGCCCGAAGCTTCGCGGCGACCGACCTTCAGGCCGGGCCTCACGGCGCGGAGGCATTCGATTTCCAGCTCCGATCCGCGCCCCCGCACCACCAGGTAGGGATCGGCGCCCGCAAACGAAAACCTCCCGCAATCCGAAGTCAGCGCGCTGTCGAGCAACCAGGGATAGGATCCCGAGCGCAGCTTTTCGAACACCTCCGGCGCACCCCGGGCGGGCGAAATCTCACGCGCGAAACTGACGGTTCTTCCCGAGAGCTGGTACACGAAGAGTCTCCGCGAGCGAGGCTACCCCATGCGAGTGGGCTAGGCTGGCACCATGAAACGAAATCTGATCTTCCACGCGGGCTGCCCGGACGGCTTCGGTGCGGCCTGGTCGGCGCGGCGCGCCTGGGGAGACGAAGCGCGCTACATCCCGAGAAGCCACGACGATGACTTCGATCCGGAGCGGTTCGAGGGCGAACTCGTCGTCCTCGCGGACATCTCGCTGACCAACCCCCAGCTGCGGCGACTGGGCGAGGTCGCCGGCGAGCTGCTGGTTCTCGACCACCACCTGACCGCCCGCGATCACTTCGCGTCGGATCCGAGTCTCGAGAACGCGTTGACCGCGGGCGGCCATCGCGTGCATTTCGACCTCGAGCGTTCGGGCGCGATGCTCGCCTGGGATCACTTCCACCCCGACGAACCCGCGCCGGACCTGCTGCGCTACGTCCAGGATCAGGACCTCTGGACCTGGGAATTGCCGGAATCCGAAGCCGTCAACGCCGCGATCGGCTCCTACCCTCGGAGCCAGGAAGACTGGGACAAACTCGCGG